>CAZXHP010000011.1:9611-10836 GCA_964639655.1 uncultured Mariniphaga sp. | reverse complement strand
AAAAATGCTCCCAAAGAGTTAACCGCTTTTATTGAAGTGGTTTCTACCGATACGGTAAAATACGAAATTGACAAAGACAGCGGCTACCTGCGGGTGGACCGGCCGCAAAAGTTCTCCAACGTAATACCGGCACTTTACGGATTTATTCCGCAAACTTTTTGTGGCGAAAAAGTGGGTGAATACTGCAACATAAAAACCGGACGAAAAGATATTGAAGGCGATGGCGACCCCATCGATATTTGTGTGTTAACCGAAAAAACCCTCGCACACGGCGATTTGCTGGTCAATGCCCGCCCCATTGGCGGTTTCAGAATGATTGACGGCAACCAGGCCGACGATAAAATTATTGCCGTTTTGCTGAACGATACGGTTTACGGACATTTTAAAAACATTACGGAAGTCCCCAAAATTGTCATCCAGCGGCTCGAACACTATTTCCTAACTTACAAAGACATGCCCGGCGAAGACCGCTACACCGAAATTCCCATGATTTATGAGGTGGAAGAAGCCTACGAAGTGATTCAGCGCTCCATGGAAGATTACAACATTAAGTTTGACAACCTGGGGAAACTGTTGTCCTGAGAAGAAAAATTCATTTGAAAATCCGTCCTACCGGATAACGTTTCCACGACTTTTCAAGCCATTCGGAATTGTTGTAAATCCAGGCCAGCTGGGCCCTGTGATTTCCAATGAGCTTGGAATCCTGTTCCCTGGCATTTAAAAATTCAGCCTTAAATTCCGGGTGTTCCTCCAGGTATTTCAGCGCATTTTCCTCGAAACCATACGACGAAAAATACTCTCGCTGGTCGAGAATGTTGTCGAAAAAATTCCACCGGAAAAATGAATCCACTGCTTTGGGTTCAAACATTTCCAGGAGGTATTTTATTTTTTCCTGCCGGACAGGGATAATCAAATCGCCACGGTAATATTGCATCTTTTGTACTTCGCTTCGTGTTTCCACTTTATTGTGGTAAAAATGACCGTTGTATGGTTGCGGCGGACTGGTATATTCTTCAATATAATCTACTGTTACTTCCACCAAAGAATCGTTCTTAAGCCGGAAATATTGGATGTTCTGCAAATCGAGCCGTTCAATCACGTCCCGGTAATTTTGCGGAATGATGTAAAATTCGGGAACGTCAACTGTTTCAACCGGAATCCACGTATCGAGGTATTTTATTTGCGTGGTGTAGGGTTGCGTTAAATCGTAACCAAAACGCGGCAA
>CAZXHP010000011.1:0-9511 GCA_964639655.1 uncultured Mariniphaga sp. | reverse complement strand
GCAAAACCCGACGAATAGCGCGGACCTTCCAGCGAACGGGCAATTCCCTGTTTCGGGTCGTGGTAAAAATAATCCACATAAGGAATCAGCTCGTACTCCCTTTTTTTCATTTCACTGTAAAGTGCCGGAATGAAAGTTTTTTCCAGATACGTTTCCATTTTTTTGGAAAACCTTGCCGATGGAGGCGGAACTAAAGTTATGCTGTACTGATGGTCGGAGCCGTTGGTGGTGTGGGTGTCCAGAAAAACATCGGGGTTCCACTCCGAAAATATTTTGTGAAAGCTGCGGGCGTTTTCCGAATCGGCCTTGGTAAAATCGCGGTTTAAATCGAGGTTGGCATAATTCCCACGGAAGCCGGTTTCGTAAGGTGTGGTTTGCCCCGAGCGGTTGTAGGCACTCCGGTTCAGGTGGCCGCCAATACTGTAAACCGGAATGATGATAACGACGGTATTTTCAAGGATTTTTGCCATTCCGTTTTTGTTCCGCAGCAAATCGTCTGCAAATTGAAGACTGGCATCGATTCCGGCTGGTTCGCCCGGGTGAATTCCATTGTTTATCAGCAACACCGATTTGCCGGCCTGTCTGATTCTCTCCGGATCGAATTCAGGTTCGCTGTTCATTACAAAAAGATGCAGTGGTTTTCCGGTATCGGTGAGGCCTTTTTCAAGGAGTACTGCATTTTGGTAATGTGCATCCAGTTTTTGATACATTTCAATTACCTCGTCGTAAGTGGGTGTGTAGTTTTCTTCGTACCGAAGGTTTAGCAAAGGCTGGTTTTGTGCATACGAAAAAATGCCCGCCAGCATGAAACAGAGAAGTGCAATAATTTTACGCATGGTCGATAGAAATTTCCAGCAAAAAAAAGAATTATTCCAGTGATTTCCTGACCAGGTTCAGATTGGAATAGTGAAAACCGTTCTTTTCATCGTACAAATCTTCACGCGCTATTTCCTCCCATTCCGAAAAATCGATTTCCGGGAAAAACACATCGGCGTCAAATGGCTGGTGCACCAAAGTCAGGTAGAGTTTCCCGGCCAGCGGGTAAAACTGCTGGTAAATCATTCCGCCGCCAATCACAAAAGCCTCTCCCTCATCTTTCACTTTTTCAATGGCTTCACCGATGGAAAAAACTACTTTGCACCCCGGAAAATTATCGTCGGGTTTGTCGGTAATTACAATATGCCGGCGGTTGGGCAGCGGCCATTTCGGCAGCGAAAGCAATGTATTCCGGCCCATAATCAGGCTGTGCCCGGTGGTAATCTGTTTAAACCGTTTCAGGTCGGTGGGCAAATGAAACAGCAGATCGTTGTTTTTGCCAATGGCGAAGTTTTCGGCAACGGCCACAATGATGGAAATGTTTTTATGAATCATATTTTTGAAATTACAATACCCAAAATCCAAAACTCAAATAAAATCCAAATATCAATTCGTTAATAACCAAATCTTTGCCAGGTTTCTTGTGATTTGATTTTTGTAAAATTGGAAATTATTTGTCATTTGTATTTTGTTTTTTTGGTGCTTTTTTAAACCGCCACCTTCCCCTTAATATGCGGATGTACCTGATATCCTACCAGTTCAAAATCATCAAATTTAAAATCGAAAATGCTTTTTACCTCCGGATTAATTTTCATGGCTGGCAGCGGGTAGGGTTTGCGGGTGAGTTGCAGTTTCACCTGTTCGATGTGGTTGGAATAGATGTGTACATCGCCGAACGTATGCACAAAATCGCCCGGTTCGAGGCCGGTTACCTGCGCCATCATCAGCGTCAGCAAAGCGTACGAAGCAATGTTAAAAGGCACTCCAAGGAAAACGTCGGCACTGCGCTGGTACAACTGGCACGAAAGTTTTCCGCCGGCCACATAAAACTGGAACAGCACGTGGCAGGGCGGCAGGTTCATCTTGTCCAGTTCGCCTACATTCCAGGCGCTTACAATGTGCCGCCGTGAATCGGGATTGTTTTTAATGGAATCGACCACCCGGCTGATTTGGTCGATGTGTTTGCCGTCGGGTGTGGGCCACGAGCGCCACTGGTAACCGTAGATGTGGCCCAAATCGCCGTTTTCATCGGCCCACTCATTCCAGATGCGCACGCCGTTGTCCTGCAAATATTTCACATTGGTATCGCCCGCCAAAAACCAAAGCAGCTCGTAGATAATCGATTTCAGGTGTAATTTTTTGGTGGTTACCACCGGAAAACCTTCACTCAAATCAAACCGCATTTGGTGCCCGAAAACACTGACAGTTCCGGTTCCTGTGCGGTCTCTCTTTTCAACTCCTTTCTCCAGAATGGTTTCCAGTAAATGCAAATATTGTTTCATTTTTACCTGCTTTTTTCTTTCCCTGCAAAAATAAACAATCAAACAGCTTTGATCGGTTTTTAACAAATATAAATATCCACAATTGTTGATGTGTTGTTAACCGGATGGCAAACAAAAAGCCTCTCCGGTTTACGAAGAGGCTTTAGCCATATCATAAAAAATTCTGTACTACAAATTATTCACCTGAACTGCCAGTTTCGACTTCAGGTTGGCGGCTTTATTCTTATGAATGATATTCTTTTTAGCCAGTTTATCAATCATTGAAGCTACCTTCGGATAACTTTTTGCGGCTTCTTCCTTATCGGTTTCGTTCCGCAGTGCTTTTATTGCATTACGGGTTGTTTTGGCGTAATACCTGTTATGAACCCGTGCTTTCTCGTTTTGCCTTATTCTTTTTAAAGCCGACTTGTGATTTGCCATTTTCTTTTTATTAAAATCTTTTTAAAAATTTAAGTAGCCCGTAGGGGATTCGAACCCCTGCTACCAGGATGAAAACCTGGCGTCCTAACCCCTAGACGAACGGGCCTTCCTAAATGTTTCCCTTAAATTTGGGACTGCAAAAATACTTCATTTTTGTTATCCACCAAATTTTCTTTTAAAATTTTTCCCGGGGAGATATTTTTTTCGGACGATGTTAATTTTTTGTTTCCAAAAGCCTCAAAAACAAAGAAAACTGGGAGTAACGGGTGTTAGCGCAATTCAAAATTCTGCCCCAGATAAACCCGTCTGACATCTTCATCGTTGGCTAAATCGTGTGCAGTTCCCGCTTTCATGATGGAGCCTTCAAACAACAAGTAGGAACGGTCGGTAATCGACAGGGTTTCGTGCACGTTATGGTCGGTAATGAGTACTCCGATATTCTTTTCTTTCAATTTTACCACAATTTGCTGAATGTCTTCGACCGCAATAGGATCGACTCCTGCAAAAGGTTCGTCCAAAAGAATAAATTTGGGGTCGATAGCCAGTGCGCGTGCAATTTCCGTGCGGCGGCGTTCGCCTCCCGAAAGCTGGATTCCCTTGCTTTTGCGGATGTGTTGTAACCCGAATTCCTTCAACAGCGTTTCCACTTTTTCGCGTTGGTACTCTTTACTGTAATTGGTCATTTCAAGCACGGCTTTCAGGTTATCTTCAATACTTAATTTTCTAAAAACAGAAGCTTCCTGAGCCAGGTATCCGATTCCTTTTTGCGCGCGTTTGTAAACAGGCAGCCGGGTAATATCTTCGTTGTCCATAAATATTTTCCCTGACAGCGGCCTGATGAGCCCCACAATCATATAAAACGAAGTGGTTTTCCCGGCGCCGTTCGGTCCCAGTAAACCAACAATTTCACCCTGTTTTACATCAAAGCTAACGCTTTTAACTACCGTGCGTTTCCGGTATTTTTTGACAATATTTTCCGCCCGAAGAATCATAGCGACAAATAACGTAATTTATTGGGAGACCTATATTTCATCCAGCTCTTTTTCACGTTTTTTAACGACACGTTTCGAAATCAGAATCCCAATTTCGTACAAGAATACCAATGGAAAACAAACCATTACCTGGCTGAAAATATCGGGTGGCGTAATAATTGCCGACAATAAAAGCATAACCACATAAGCGTGTTTCCTGTAGGTTTTCATAAACTGCGGGGTTAAAATCCCCACCTTGCTCAGGAAATAGGAAAATATCGGAATCAAAAAAACCACTCCGGCTGCCATTGATATAGACGTGACAGAACCGATGTAAGAACGCAGATTGATTTGGTTGGTTACATCGCCACTTACGTTGTAAGTTCCCAAAAAGTGAATCGACAGCGGTACGATTAAAAAGTAGCCGAACAGAATTCCCATGATAAACAATACCGATGTAAAAAAAACTGCTCCTCCGGCATATTTTTTTTCGTTATCGTATAAAGCTGGTTTTATAAAACGCCAGAATTCATAAAAAACAACCGGTGCAGCAATAATAAAACCTGCAATAATCGAAACCCAGATGTGTATCATAAACTGGTCGGCAATTTTTATACTGATCAGCTCCAGCGGTACATCGTTTATTCTTAAAGCGTCAGTCCCGGTTAACTCGGCCAAACGGGCAAATATGCGGTTGGTCCAGAATTCGGGTGTCCGCGGATTTAAAATCACGGTGTTAAAAATAAAATCTTTCATGATAAAAGCTACAACCGCAAAAGCCATTACAGCCAAAACAGAACGTATAATGTGCCAGCGTAACTCCTCCAGGTGTTCCAAAAACGACATTTCGGCATAAGCTGTTTTCATGCCTTGTCTTTTTCTCCCCTTCTTTTTCTTCCCGCTATGCACTTCTTTGTTGGTATCTTCGCTCATTAATCCTGATTTAAAAAAACTCCACAAATATAAATACTTCCTGCTATTCGCACCTTTTTCAACCCTGCATATTTAAATGTTTGCTATTAAATCATAAAAAAATAGAAAATGTATTGTCATTTTTCTTACTTTTAATAATTTAGAATTCGCTAAAAAAGAAGGAAGTTAGGGAGAAAAGTTTTATGAACAAAAATATTTCATTAACCGGATTCCTGCAGCAATATTTTGGTTTCGACCGGTTTAAAGGTCAGCAGGAAGAGGCGGTAAAAAGTGTTCTTGAAGGTAAAAATATTTTTGTATTGATGCCAACAGGTGGTGGAAAATCATTGATCTACCAGTTGCCGGCCCTTTTACTGGAAGGAACAGCCATTGTTATTTCCCCGCTAATTGCATTAATGAAAAACCAGGTGGATTCCATGAGGGGAATGCAAACAGAAGATTACGTGGCGCATTTTCTGAATTCATCCTTATCGAAGGCGGCTATACAGGAAGTAAAAAACGATGTACTGGCCGGACGTACAAAATTGTTGTATGTAGCTCCGGAATCACTCACAAAAGAAGAAAATATCGAATTCCTCAAAAACGTTAAAATATCGTTTTATGCCATAGATGAAGCTCATTGTATTTCAGAATGGGGACACGATTTCCGGCCCGAGTACAGGCGAATCAGGCCCATTGTGGAAGAAATCGGTAAGGCTCCGATTATGGCTTTAACTGCAACGGCAACAGCCAAAGTTCAGCACGATATTCAAAAAAACCTGGGCATTCTCGAAGCTGAAGTTTTTAAGGCTTCGTTTAACCGGGCTAACCTTTATTATGAGGTCAGACCGAAGGTAAAACCGGAAACCCAAATCATAAAGTTTATTAAACAAAACGAAGGGAAGTCGGGAATTATTTATTGCCTGAGCCGTAAGAAAGTGGAAGAAATTGCTGAAACCCTTCAGGTAAACGGTATAAAAGCGCTACCCTACCATGCTGGCATGGATGCGGCAACCCGCTCGGGAAACCAGGATAAATTTCTGATGGAAGAGGTGGATGTGATCGTAGCTACCATTGCATTTGGAATGGGAATCGACAAACCCGACGTGCGCTTTGTCATACATTACGATATTCCCAAAAGCCTGGAAGGTTACTACCAGGAAACAGGGCGTGCCGGTCGTGACGGCGGCGAAGGACAGTGTATCACTTTTTACAGCTACAAAGACATTCAGAAACTGGAAAAATTTATGCACGGCAAGCCGGTTGCAGAACAGGAAATCGGAAAGCAACTTTTACTCGATACGGTTTCCTACGCCGAATCGGCCATTTGCCGGCGGATTATTTTGCTGCATTACTTTGGCGAAACATACACTCAGGACAACTGTGGAAATTGCGACAATTGCCTGAATCCGAAAGAACAGGTTGAAGCCGGTGATGAAGTAGTCAGGGCGTTAAAAGCCATTTTGGAAGTCAATGAAAAATACAAAGGAGAACATATTGCCAATATTCTTATCGGAAATAAAACGGCGGCTATCAAATCATTTAAACATTACAGCCTGAAAGCTTTCGGGGCCGGGAAAGATCACGACGAACGTTTCTGGAACGCCGTATTCAGGCAATCGATGATTAAAGGACTTATCAACAAAGATATTGAAAACTACGGCTTGTTGAAAGTAACTCCCAAAGGGCACGAATTTCTGGAAAACCCCACCAGTTTTATGCTGGTGAAAAACCACGAATATGAGGAGGACGAGGAATCTGCCTCAGCAGGTGGAGCCCCGTCGGGTGCAACGGGCGGAGACCCGGCAATGTTTGCCATGTTAAAGGATTTGCGCAAAAAAGTAGCCAAACGTAAAAACCTCCCGCCATTTGTTATTTTTCAGGATCCTTCGCTGGCCGATATGTCGATTCAATATCCGATTACCATCGAAGAACTTCAAAAAATACAGGGAGTCGGACAGGGAAAAGCACGGCGCTACGGAAAAGAATTTGTTGACCTGATAAAAAAATATGTTGAAGAAAATGAAATCGAACGCCCCGATGATTTTGTGGTCAGAACAGTGGCCAATAAATCCAAAATGAAGGTTTTCATAATCCAAAGTATCGACCGTAAAATTTCTTTCGAAGACATAGCCAACTCGAAAGGAGTTGAAGTAAAAGATGTGATTTCAGAGGTAGAGGCAATCGTTAATTCGGGTACCAGGCTCAATATCGACTATTACGTTAACGATGTGCTCGACGATGAACACCAGGAAGAAGTATTCGATTATTTCAGGGAAGCCGAAAATGATTCTGTTGAAAAAGCACTGGAAGAACTGGGTGAAGATGAATACTCGGAAGAGGACATCCGGTTGATGCGCATCAAATTTTTGTCTGACCTTGGGAATTAAAACAATACGGCATAACAATCAGATGAACTACAACATCTTTTGAAAATTGTTACCTTTGCACCACTTTTTTTAACGATTAAATAAGTTGAAACAGATGACAATAGCGGTAAACAAAAAACTGGACTACAAAGTTGCGGACATCAAACTGGCAGAATTTGGCAGAAAAGAGATTGACATTGCCGAAAAAGAGATGCCGGGATTAATGGCAATCCGCGAAAAATTCGGTCCCGAAAAACCACTTAAAGGCGCCCGGATTACGGGAAGTTTGCACATGACCGTTCAAACTGCAGTTTTAATTGAAACCCTGGCGGAACTGGGAGCTGAAGTGCGCTGGGCCAGCTGCAACATTTTCTCGACGCAGGACCATGCTGCCGCGGCAATTGCCGAGGCCGGAATTCCTGTGTTTGCATGGAAAGGTGAAACCCTCGAAGAATACTGGTGGTGCACCGATCAGGCGCTCGACTTCGGCGATGGAAAAGGACCGCACCTGATTGTTGATGACGGCGGCGACGCCACACTTATGGTCCATCGCGGATACGAAGCCGAAAACAATGCTTCCGTTCTGGATGCACCTTCAGGTGGGGAAGACGAAGAAGAACTGAATAAGGCATTAAAACGTATTCTGAAAGAAACGCCAAACCGCTGGCACAATTCAGCCAAAGACTTAAAAGGAGTTTCGGAAGAAACCACCACCGGCGTTCACCGGCTGTACCAAATGAAGGACGAAGGCAAACTGCTATTCCCGGCCATCAATGTGAATGATTCGGTTACCAAATCGAAATTCGATAACCTGTACGGCTGCCGCGAATCGCTGGCCGATGGAATTAAACGGGCAACCGATGTGATGATTGCCGGAAAAGTAGTGGTAGTTGCCGGTTATGGCGATGTAGGCAAAGGCTGCGCCAAATCGATGAAAGGATACGGAGCCCGCGTAATTGTAACCGAAATCGATCCCATTTGCGCATTGCAGGCGGCTATGGAAGGATTTGAAGTGAAACCCATGGAAGACGCGCTGGATGAAGGAAACATTTTTGTAACCACTACCGGCAACAAAGATGTGATTACTGCCGAACACATGTCGAAAATGAAAGACCAGGCCATCGTTTGCAACATCGGCCATTTCGACAATGAAATTCAGGTAGCCAAACTGCACAAATGGCCCGGCATTAAAAAGCTCAACATTAAACCACAGGTCGATAAATTTACATTCGACGACGGACACAGTATTTTCCTGCTGGCCGAGGGCCGCCTGGTTAATCTCGGTTGTGCGACCGGACATCCTTCGTTTGTAATGAGTAACTCATTTACCAACCAGTCGCTCGCACAAATCGATCTTTGGCAGAACGATTACGAAATCGATGTGTACCGGCTTCCGAAAAAACTCGACGAAGAAGTAGCCCGGCTTCATCTTGAACAACTGGGGGTAAAACTCACCAAATTGTCCGACGAACAGGCCAAATACCTGGGCGTTCCAAAAGACGGTCCGTTCAAACCTGAACATTACAGGTATTAAATTTCTGAAAGAAACAATATTAAAGCAAACGGAGCTCCGGCAAGGGCTCCGTTTTAGTTGTAAACCCGCAGGGTAAAACTGTTCATTAACGAAACATGGTAGTGTTTTAAAGGTACCGGGGCAAGGCCGCTAAAAACAGAACCGTCGATTCCTGAGAATTCGGACCCGCAGCAATTACATTCCAGAATTAGGTTTTCAAAAAGACAAGGACAGTGCTCGAAATTTTCATTTTTTAAAACCAAACAGGAATTACTGCCCTCGTAGGTACAGGTAGCATCAAAAGCATAAAAAAATCCGGGTTCCATACAATATAAAATAACGCCGCCAAAACCGGCGCCCGGAAAATACATCGCATTGCCGGGGACATTTAAATTATTGTAAATATTCAAATCCACCGTAAAAGAAACATAAACATCGGGAACGGGCGAATCGTTTAACTTGTCGCACGAGGGTGAAACCAGGGTTAAAAACAGAAAAAAAATGAAATACTTCCCCACTTTAAAAAGCAACTGCTGCATTTTTCTTATTTTTACTACAAACTTAAAGGTAATTAAATTATTGCCACAAAAATGAAAAGAATATGGATGATGTTATTGTAATTATATTGACGCTGATATTTATTATCGCCAGTATTTTCGGGCAGAAGAAAAAACGGAAGGCACAACCTGAAACCGAACAACAACCGAAGGGTGATAATTTTTGGGACATGCTGAACGAACAATGGAAGGGAGCACAACAGCCCGCAGCTTCGCCTCAGCAAAAACCGGTTGAGCAACAACAAACTGTCGCAGATGCACAACCCTATACATTCGATGCAAAAAGTGAAGGCGCAAGAATAGTAACCAAAAAGCAGGAGAAGGCAAAAACAACCATCCGTAAAGTACAAAAGAAAAAGTTCCCGCTAAGAGAGGCTGTTATTTACAGCGAAATACTCAACCGAAAATATACTTAAGTCGCTTTAAACGTTTCATTTTTAATAATCTTAAC
>CAZXHP010000010.1:38949-46744 GCA_964639655.1 uncultured Mariniphaga sp. | reverse complement strand
AATATCCCTTTCAGGATTTGTTCATCACTGTAATTTTTCATGTCCGTCTATTATAATATTCGCTAAATTTAAAAAAGGTAACCCTCAATTTTCGAAAAAGTGAAATTTTTTTTGTTCATATTCGTTTTAAACTGCCTGAATACATTATAAAACAAATACTTACCTAAAAATGTAAAAATAATCGTATTTTATTACTTTAAGAATGATTTATGCAATTTTCTTTTAAAAAAAATGGAATTCATTTTGCTGGTTGCTGACAAACTGTCATCTGTTTGGTTTAAAATCCGACAATATTTGCAAATAACTCATTTTTTCGAATTTTAAGGGTAACCTTTTGGGCGAAATCAGAACATATTTATAAGAAGGTGCTTTTTCCTTCAACCATTAAATTATAAAAAAAGGGGCGTTAACGCCCCTTTTTACATTCGATCCGGAACTTCTATTCCGAGTAATTTCATTCCGCTTTTAATCACTTTTCCGACAGTCGCAGAAATTAACAACCTCATATCGCGGATGTCAGTATCATTTTCTGCCAATATCGGATGGTCGTGATAAAACTGATTATATTCCTTAGCCAGTTCAAAACAATAATTGGCAACAATTGCCGGGCTGAAGTTCGTTCCCGCCTCTTTTACCGCACCGGGAAACTGGAAGATTCGTTTCATCAGTTCTTTTTCTTTTAATGAAACGTTGGCCGGAAATTTTTCAAAGTCTTCTTTAACCTTGAGGTTTTTCGCTGATGCTTTTCTTATAACCGACTGGATGCGCGCGTGGGTATATTGAATAAACGGGCCGGTATTTCCGTTAAAATCTATCGATTCTTCGGGATTAAACATCATGTTCTTTTTGGGATCGACTTTTAATATAAAATACTTTAAAGCGCCCAAAGCAATCATTTCATAGGTTTTTTCAGCCTCATCGGGTGTTAGTGTGTCGAGTTTTCCCAATTCCTGAGCCATTTCCCGGGCCACCTGAACCATTCCGTCCATGAGGTCGTCGGCATCGACTACGGTTCCTTCTCTCGATTTCATTTTCCCCGACGGCAGCTCTACCATACCGTACGAAAAATGATGGAGCCCTTTACCCCACGCATACCCCAGTTTATCCAGCAAAATAGCGAGTACCTGAAAATGATAGTTTTGTTCGTTTCCGACCACATAAATCATTTTAGAGATGTTGTAGTCATTAAACCGCATTTTGGCCGTACCTATATCCTGAGTCATATAAACCGAGGTTCCGTCGCTTCTGAGCAGTAATTTTTGGTCGAGGCCTTCCTGTGTTAAATCGGCCCAAACCGAACCGTCTTCCTTTTGATAAAAAATACCTTCATTCAATCCCCGCAGCACTTCTTCTTTACCAACCAGGTAGGTTTCAGATTCATAATAAATTTTATCGAAATCGACTCCCAATCGCTTATAGGTGACGTCGAATCCTTCATAAACCCAATTATTCATCGTTTTCCAGAGTTCAACTACTTCCGGGTCGCCGGCTTCCCATTTGCGCAACAATTCTCTGGCTTGCAAAATCGACGGGGCCTGGTTTTCTGCCTCTTTCTGAGATAAGCCGTTATGTACCAGGTCTGCTATTTCAGCTTTATAGTGTTTATCGAATTCGACATACAACTCGCCTACAAAATGATCTCCTTTCTGCCCCCTCATCTCAGGAGTTTGCTTGTTTCCCCATTTTTGCCAGGCCAGCATCGACTTACAAATATGAATTCCACGGTCGTTCACAATATTCGTTTTAACCACCCGGTAATTGTTTGCTTTTAATATTTCGGAAATGGAATAGCCCAGCAGGTTATTCCTGATGTGCCCCAGGTGAAGCGGTTTATTGGTATTTGGCGATGAATACTCAACCATTGCCAGTTCCTGCTTTTCCTCCGGCTTTATCCGTCCGTAGCTTTCATCCTTCCAGGCATTTAAAGTTTCATATAACCAGTAACTGCTATCGATTTCAAGATTAAGAAAACCTTTTACCACATTAAAAGAGCTAATCTCTTTCACCGTTTTTTTCAGGTAAATCCCGATTTCTGCTGCTGTATCTTCAGGTTTTTTCTTTGAATGTTTCAAAAAGGGAAAAACCACAAGCGTAATATCACCTTCAAACTCTTTTCTGGTATTCTGTAACTGAACCACATTTTTTTCCGGTTCAAAATCATAAAGCTTTTTTAGTGCATCGAAAACAGCGGATTGTACTATATTATCAATCTTCATAAAACTTTTTTTTAGCGCGACAAAGATAGTATTTTACCCTGTCGGGCAGAAAGAGTATTTAAGATACTTTCCGGATTCAAATTTCAGGCAAAAAAAAACCCTGTCCGAAGACAAGGTTTTTAGTTGCATTAAATTTTTCTGCTATTTTGTTATTGTAGCTTCTTCAAACTCTACCCTGCGGTTTTTCCTTCTGTTATCGATAGACGTATTCGGAGCAGCAGGTTTTTCTTCTCCGTAGTAATTTGAACCGACATAGGTGTTGCTTATTCCTTTTGAGAGCAGATATTTCACAACCGACTGAGCCCTTCTTTCAGAAAGTTTCATATTATAGCTGCTGGCGCCAATATCGCAGGTATGTCCACCAACCACGATGTTGTATTCTTTGCTGTTGCTCAAAGTTTCAACTAATTTGTCGAGTTCAGCTTTTGCTTCCGGTCTCAGTTCAGCTTTATCGAAGTCGAAATAAACAGGAGGAATTTCGAGGGACTCTTCAGCGGGGCAACCATCATTCCAAGCAGGACCCGGAACGGTCGGACATTTGTCTTCGCAGTCGATTACACCGTCGCCGTCAGAATCGAGCGGACAACCATCGGCATCAACCGGGCAACCTCTTGGTGTATCAGGGCATTTGTCCCTGTTATCCGGTACGCCATCGCCGTCGGAATCCGGGCAACCGTTAAATTTGGCCAGGCCGGGAACGTCAGGACAATCATCGTCTTTGTCGGGAATTCCGTCACCGTCGCGGTCCGGACAACCATTGAATTTAGGATCGCCAGGTTCATCGGGACAATCGTCTTTATAATCAGGTACGCCGTCGCCGTCACGGTCGAGCGGACATCCGTCTTCGTCAACCTGAACACCCGGAGGAGTATCAGGACATTTGTCTCTCCTGTCCGGTACGCCGTCGCCGTCAGAGTCTTTGGCGGCACCAAATGCAAATTCTATGATACCTGAAAGTTTCAGGAAGTTATCTGTAACCTGGGTTAACTGATCGTTGACATGCCTGTATCCTTCAATCCCATTAATATAACCGGCTTCGAGATACAAAGACGTGTTGGGACTAATGGGAAACTTCGAACCGACTCCCGCATTAAAATTTACCCCGGCATTATCGGATCCACCATTTTGTTCCAGGTTATCAAACAAATAACCTATCCCAGCATATAAGTACGGCTGAACTGCAGCGGTTTCAGACAACATTTTGCCGTTAAAAAACTTCAGGCGCAAATCCAGCGCCGGATTTACAAAATCGACTCCATCGCCATAAAATCCGGCATTGCCTTTCAGCCGAAGGTCGAAGGTAGGACTCAAATACCGGCTCAGATAAAATTCGCCTAAAAATCCCATATCTTCAGACTCCAAATTATAGCTTAAGCCCGGTCCAAGGCCAATTGCCCATTTCTTTTCTGCATTTTGTGCAAATGCAGTTCCCATTATCAGGATTGAAAGAAATAAAAAAGTAATTTTTTTCATAATTATTAATTTTTTGGTGATTTAAAATTTTATTCCACAATATTTAATCGTTAATTTTAATTCTCAAAAAAGATACTATCGGTTTTATTAGAACAATGAAACTATGAAATTTTTTAACAAATTTAAATATTTCTTTAAAATAAATATAAAATTGTTGAATTTTGTTTGCCATAATCGATATCGAGACCACAGGAAACAGTTACAAAAATGGTCAAATAACTGAAATTGCCATATTCCAGCACAATGGGAACGAAGTAACCGGCTCATATTCATCGCTCGTAAAACCAGATATGGATATTCCGTTATTTATCACACGCCTGACAGGAATATCAAATGAGATGGTAAAAAATGCACCACGTTTTTTCGAAATTGCGCGAAAAGTGGTTGAAATGACAGCGGGAAGAATTTTTGTAGCCCATAATGTTCATTTTGATTATAAATTTGTGCAGGAAGAGTTCAAACGTCTGGGATATAACTTTAACCGGAAAACCTTATGTACGGTACAGCTTTCCAAAAAACTCATACCAGGGTACAAATCTTATTCCCTCGGTAAATTATGTGTGGAAAAAGGTATTGAAATAAAAGGCAGGCATCGCGCAGCCGGCGATGCACTTGCCACAGTAAAACTTTTTGAGCTCTTACTGAAAGAAAACGAGTTTCGCAATAATACTGAAGCACAGAACAACCTGAGGTTATTCTGAAGATTTTTCATCTTTCACTTCACTTTCATCTTGTTCTTCGTTTTCTTCCGTAAAATCAAGCATATTTTTTTCCAGAAGAATATTGTACCACAACAACACTTTTTTAATGTCTGAAACATAAACCCTGTCGCGGTCATATTCAGGAAGTATCTCCGCAAAATAAGATTTAAGTTTACCGGCCGGTTCTTTGTGACTCAATGTTGCGCCGCCATTCTCTTTTTCTGAAACTGCCTTAAAAACATCCTTTAACGGGATGTCGGCCGTATCGGTATAAATGGCAATATCTTCAAGGGCTGAAATTTTGGATGTGGAGTAAGCGGGCATTCTTTTGCCCGTTTCCAGCGATTCCACAATAATATTATTTTTCGATTCAGCAACAAGTTTAAACAATCCTTGTTGTCCTGAAATGGCTAAAATTCCTTTCAACATATCTCATTTTTGCGACGAAGATACAACTTTTGGAAAATCAAAAAAATAAAGTTTAGTCAAAATTCAGGTTATACGAAACACCTGTTTTCAACCACCTCCCGGGCTGGGTAACGTTACCGAGGTCGAAATAACTTTGGTTAAATAAATTACTTACGGTAAAATGAAACTTTAAATTATTCCAGCGATACAAAATTTTTGTGTCGATCAGCCAAAACGGACGATAGGCCGTTTCGGCTCCAAAACTGCCGTCCTCATAACTGGTGTAGGTTCCCTCTCTGTTCTGAAATACCAGTGTAACATCGCACGAGAGATTTTCAACAAGCGGTTGATGCACAGCAGCGGTAAATTTGTGCTTCAGGTTATCCAGTACATAATAGGAAATAAGTTCACTTTCGAGCTTTTTCTGATTATTATAAAGATACCCTAACCGAATAGTGCCCTGCCGGTTTTTGTTAATTATTTTCCAGGGGGAAAACCTGACGTCCGCCTCAAATCCTCTGTTAACAAGCGATGTGTGATTCATGGCCTGCCACAGTTCATCGCTTTCGTTTTTTACCCAGTCGATAATATTTTTTCCGTTGGAATGAAACAGAACAAAATGCCCCTGAGCCAGTGGTGTATTCAGTTTAAGTCCCCCCTCGATCAGTTCCGATTTTTCCGGTTTCAAATCCGGATTCCCCAAATTGGTCGGTCCGGAATAATATAAATCGGTAAACGTCGGCATCCGCAGAGAGGTGTTCCACGAAGCGACCATTTTAAGCGAGGGCAACAGTTGATAGCTGATATCGATTCCCGGGAAAAGGTTCCATCCGGTTTGCCCGTCAGCAATAAAATTCCCCATAACTCCGGTGCTAAACGTCCAGTTTTTCAGGTAAAAAATTTGTTCCGCAAAAAGGCTTACAAATTGCCGGCTTTTTGAATGGGTATAATCCGCTTCTTCCCCGGGAACTTTCACAACTTCCCCGTTTTCTTCTCCCAAAACATTACTTAAAATTTTTTCAGACCTGAATTCAGCGCCAAAAGAAGTTTTACCGGCGCTCCAAAGGTACCATGAATTAATGGCTGCACCGCTGACATCGGTTCGGTGAAAATTGTGATTTTCATACCAGTCGGGCGCATTGTCGCGAAACAACATAAATTTATCGGAATGCCTTCGATAATAGATGGCTGGAGTTATATTGAATTTTGTAAAGGATTCGAAACGGGCGGAAGAAAACAGCGTCTGCGTACTTTCATACTGGTTGGGATAAACCGGTGTATAAAAACTGTTGGCGCCAAATCCTTTGTCGGTATAGCCGGCTTGTACCGAAAGTTTACCGACATCAGCCAATAATTGCCCGGAATAAAAAACATTGGTTGCGCCAAAATCGGTATTATCGGTATATCCTTTGGCACTTTTATAATTCCCGGCTACAAGATGATTTACAGCACCTGTAACAAAACCTGCCGAAATTCCCGAATCGAAAAAACCGTAACTCCCGCTGTTCAAATGAGTTTCCAGCGTGTTCCGGGCGTTCTGCTTTGTAACAATGTTTATGGCGCCCGAAAAAGCATTGGGCCCGTAAATACGGGCTGCCGGGCCGTTTAAAACTTCAATGCGCTCGATTTGGGATAAACTTACCGGAAGATTTAAACTGTGATGGCCGGTCTGAGGGTCGGTGATGTTGATTCCGTTCAGGAGAATTAGTGTTTGGTCGAAGGTACCGCCGCGAATACTGATATCTGCCTGTACTCCTTCGGCGCCGCGTTGCCTTACATCGACCGTGGCAACCTGTTCAAGCAATTCCTGCACACTTGTCGCGGGCCCCTGTTCAATGGTCCGGGCATCGATTACTGTTAGCACCCTGGCAATTTCAGAATATACCGCAGGTGCACGGGATGCAGAAACTTCTATCTCATCCAAATCGTACTCAGCCTTCACCACTGATGTGTCCTGAGCCATTGCCACTGACAAAACCGGTGCAGACACAAAATACGCAACCGACAAAACAGAAATTTTCACAACTTTTTTTAGTGTGGAAAATGCCGAAAATCTCTTTCTGCCCCACTTACTGAATGTTACAGACGAATTCTGCTCCCACTTTTTAATTTTTATTTCCATATTTTCAAAATTTAAAAATGTGCGGTAAATATACACTTCTGAGCCGGGCATCGATTCGATCGGCTTTCAATTTTTACCCAATCCGTCAAAAATCGTTTAAGAGTTTAAAATACAGCCACTTGAAATTTAACATTAAATAAAAAAAATTCTCTTATAAGCTTTTTTTATCATTTATAGATAAAATCAACTATTAAAAGAGTTGAAAATCTTTTTTGTTTGTTTTATGGATTCTATATTTGTTTCGACAAATTGAAAAAGTAATTAATAATAAATTTAAAATTTATAACGCCATGACTCAAGTTCAATTTAACAACGCACTTCTCGGTTTAAGAAACAAACTGCACTATTATGCGCTCAGTTTAACTGCCGATTCGGAACGCGCCGACGATCTTTTGCAGGAAACCATGCTGAAAGCACTGACTTACCGCGACAAGTTCACACAAAACACGAACTTTAAAGCATGGATTTACACCATCATGAAAAACACCTTCATTAACGATTACCGAAGGAATGTAAAAACAAGGAACACTTTTGACGACTCAAACAACGATTTCCACCTTTTGTTTTCGAAAGACAAAGTTTATCCGGCACCCGACTCGTTTTACAGCACAAAGGAAATTCATAAAAGCATCGACGAACTGGAAGACGAATACCGCGTTCCGTTTACCATGTTCCTGGACGGTTACAAATACAAAGAGATAGCTGAAGAACTGGATTTACCGCTTGGAACGGTAAAAAGCCGGATTTTTTTCACCCGCAAAAAACTGGAAAAATCTTTGCACGAATATTCGAATAATTGAAACACTGATAAAAATCTCATTTGAAAAGATCTTCGGTTTCCGGGGATCTTTTTTTATTTTTACCAAAAACAGTTG
>CAZXHP010000010.1:27605-38849 GCA_964639655.1 uncultured Mariniphaga sp. | reverse complement strand
CATCGTGGCTGTATTTTACCGGAATGTTGTATTCCTGTTCGTTGAACGGAAGGTTAAACATGCCTTCGCCGTGTGCCACCCAGATTCCCAGTTTCATGCCGGCCATATTGTTCAGCATCACCGACTGATTTTCGAGAATATCCACATTCAGGAACGCCGATTCAAATTTGCCCGATTCGTTGTGCAGCATTTTGGGTTGAAAGCTGTGTTCGGGATAAACCAGGTTCAACTCCACCATCAGCTGGCAGCCGTTACAAACACCGAGACTCAATGTATCGGTTCGACGGTAGAATTTTTCAAGTGCAATGCGTGCTTTTTCATTGTATCTAAACGCACCTGCCCAGCCTTTGGCCGAACCCAACACATCGGAATTGGAAAAACCACCAACAAAAACAATCATGTTCAAATCTTCCAGTGTTTCACGCCCCGAAATCAGGTCGGTCATGTGCACATCCTTTACATCCATTCCGGCCAGGTACATTGCATACGCCATTTCCCGGTCGCCGTTTACGCCTTTTTCGCGAATAATTGCCGCTTTGATTCCCGATGGCTTTCTTCGGTTTATATCGATGTTGTAATCGGATGCTTTCCCGGTAAATTCGCCAAAATCGAACGTTAGTTCATGCTTTCTATAATTTTTGTAACGCTCCAGCGCCAGTTCTTTTCCGCTTTGTTTCCTGTCGAGCAGATATGACGTTTTGAACCACAAATCGCGCAGTGAATCGATGTCGAAATCGGTTTCGGTTTCAAAATTTTTCACCCGCACTTTGCGGTACGGAACCGGAAAACCAAGCGAAACAAAACCTACACCGTTTTCAGCGAGTTGTTTTTTTACTTTATCGTTATCGGCGCACTGAATCACAATTCCCGGGTTTTCGGCAAACAACGTTTTCACCAAATCCTCTTCACCTATTCCGGTCAAATCCACTTTCATTCCGCCTTTGTTGCTGCTAAAACACATTTCGAGCAGCGTGGTTATCAAACCACCGGAGCCGATGTCATGGCCGGCAAGAATCTGTTCCCGCTCAATCAGTTTTTGAACCGTGTTGAATGCAGCAACAAACTTTTCTGCATCGGAAACTGTGGGCACTTTTTTCCCGATTCTGTTGATTGACTGCGCAAAAGCACTTCCGCCCAAAGCCCTTTCGGTAAAGGAAAAATCGATAAAAAGGATTTCTTTCGTTTCATCGTTCACCAAAACAGGCTCCACTGTTTGCCGTACATCCGAAACTTCTCCGGAAGCAGAAATGATAACTGTTCCGGGGGCGTAAACCACATCGTCTTTGTATTTCTGCGTCATCGACATGGAATCTTTCCCGGTTGGAATATTGATTCCCAGTGCGCAGGCAAAATCACTGGCAGCTTCCACAGCGTGGTAAATGCGTGCATTTTCACCCGGATTTTTTGCCGGCCACATCCAGTTGGCACTCAACGATACGCCGCGAATGTGGTCGGTTAGCGGCGCCCAAATAATGTTGGTCAGCGCTTCGGCAATGGATAACAAGGAGCCGGCAGCCGGGTCAACCATTCCTGCCACCGGCGCATGGCCAATGGAAGTAGCCACCCCTGCCCTGCCCCGGTAATCGAGGGTAATTACGCCAACATTATTCAGCGGTAGATGCAGTTTCCCGGCGCCTTGTTGTTTGGCAATGCGACCGGTAACCGATCGGTCAACCTTGTTGGTGAGCCAGTCTTTACAAGCCACCGACTCCAGTTGAATAACCCGTTCTACAAGCGTATCGATTTCTTCCGGATTGTATTCCAATTCAGCAAAATCCGGCACTTCTGTTTTATCCTCCAAAACCGTTTTGGGCGGATTACCGAACATGTAACCCAGTTGCCAGTCGATGGGTTTTTCGCCGGTTTCCGAGTTTTCAAACGTAAACTGCATGTCACCCGTGGTTTCGCCAATTTCGTAAATGGGCGCCCGTTCGCGTTCGGAAATTCGTTTGAGCAATTCCACATTTTCCGGTTTCATCACCAGTCCCATACGTTCCTGCGATTCATTTCCAATAACTTCTTTTTGTGAAAGCGTGGGATCGCCCACCGGCAATTTGGCCGTGTCTATTTTTCCACCGGTGGTTTCCACCAGTTCCGACAGGCAATTCAGGTGACCGCCTGCGCCGTGGTCGTGAATGGAAACTACGGGATTTTCATCCGATTCGGCCAGTGCACGAATGGCATTGTACACTCTTTTCTGCATTTCCGGGTTGGCCCGCTGCACGGCGTTCAGTTCAATGGCATTTTCAAATTCGCCTGTGGCTACTGAAGAAACTGCTCCACCGCCCATTCCAATTCGATAATTGTCGCCGCCAAGCAGCACCACTTTATCGCCTTTGTCCGGGTCGTCTTTCAAACTGTATTTCATGTTGGCAAAACCGATTCCGCCCGCCAGCATAATTACTTTGTCGTAGCCATATTTTTTAAAGGCTTCGAAATGTTCGAAGGTAAGTACCGAACCGGCAATCAGTGGTTGCCCGAATTTATTTCCAAAATCGCTGGCGCCGTTTGAAGCTTTGATCAGAATTTCTTCCGGCGTCTGGTACAACCACTGCCTTTCTTCAGTGGCCTGTTCCCAGGGCCGCTCAGCTTCAGTCCGCGGATAGGAAGTTATGTAAACGGCTGTTCCGGCAATGGGAAAACTGCCTTTCCCTCCGCCAATCCGGTCGCGAATTTCACCTCCTGTGCCTGTTGAAGCACCGTTAAACGGCTCAACGGTAGTGGGGAAATTGTGTGTTTCTGCTTTCAGCGAGAGAACTGTTTCAATATCTTTTACTTCGAAAAAATCGGGTTTATCCTGCGTTTTGGGAGCAAACTGTTCAGCTACCGGGCCCTGCACAAACGAGCAGTTGTCTTTGTAAGCCGAAACGATTTTGTTGGGATTTACCTTCGATGTTTTTTTAATCATCTGAAACAGCGAAGATTCCATCTCTTTTCCGTCGATAACAAAAGTTCCGTTAAAAATTTTATGGCGGCAATGTTCCGAGTTCACCTGTGCAAAACCATACACTTCGCTGTCGGTGAGCGGGCGGCCCATTGCAGTGGAAACCGAATTCAGGTATTCTATTTCATCGTCGCTCAAAGCAAGTCCTTCCTGCCGGTTGTAAGCTGCAATGTCATCTATATTCAAAATAGGATCGGGTTGTTTTTCAATTACAAAAATACGCTGATTCAGTCCGTTGTATTTCCGCTGCAACATGTGATCGCATTCGGCACTTTCACTTTCAACCTGATAAAATTTCTCAATGCGCACAATACCTTTAATTCCCATGTTCTGGGTAATTTCAACGGCATTGGTACTCCATGGGGTGATCATTTCACGGCGCGGTCCGATGAACCAGCCGTCAAGCTTTTCCTGTTTCAGGAATTGAGCATCCGAAAACAACCACACTAACTTTTCTATGTCGTTTTGACTCAGCGGCAGGATGGAATCGACCGCGATAACTGAACTGTTATGAGTTCTGAAAAATTGAATCATGTTGCAGCTTAATTTTGGTAATGAACATGTTGTATAACACGGCGCAAAGATAGAAAATAATCGAAGGCAGAATTAACCCCGGCATTTTGAATAACCACCGAGTTTTCAACAGGTGAAACGTTAAAAACTGTTGTTTCCATCCATTTTTCAAATTTTTGAGGTTACTTTGACAAAAATGTTTGCGATGGTTAAAACTTTTTATATACTTCTGATCTTCATTGGATTGATATCCTGTGGAACGCAGCAACAACTAAAAAAGTCATACGCCGGGAAGTCGGTTTCTTCACTTGAACCACGGTTTGGAGAACCGGTAACAATTATTGAAACTGCCGGCGATTCGGTGTATATTTTTGAAAAAACCGAGGAGCTTCGCAGCACCGAAATCAGTCAGGGCAAATTAACATTAGACCCGATTGTTACGCCAAAAGTGAAAAAAACGGAACGGTTTTATTTTACCGTTAAGAATGGCTTAATTGTTAAAACACGGTTCGAGGAAGAATACGAGCGTTAAATGCAGAACATTTTGTTGCAAATCTGTTCGGTTTTAAAGAAATTTTATAGTTTTGCATCGCGATTTTTGAAATAACATTTTGCCCAGATGGTGATCCCGATAACTATCGGGAGGTGACACGCCAGGTTGAGGGTCGAAATAATGTTCTTTATAATATTTGCCCAGATGGTGGAATTGGTAGACACGCCAGGTTGAGGGCCTGGTGGCCGTTTTTGGCTGTGCAAGTTCGAGTCTTGTTCTGGGCACAAACACAAACAATAAACCGCTGTAAAATAAATACTTGCAGTGGTTTTTTTTGTTTTCACCGGGGACGTTTATCAACCAGAAAAATAAGTTTGAAATGGTTCGAAATGGTTTGAACATCGAATTCTCAATCCCACAAACCATCGAACGCCACTGCCATTAAAGGGGCGCGGGTGGTGTTTACCCCCGGCAAGGACATTAAAAATATGCTGAACAGTCTTTCATTTTCAAAGTAAAACTAAGGATTGAAATTTTGTTCTGATAAAAAAATTTCATAACTATAAAATGGAAAAATCATCACTATGAAATGAAAAAATCATAATGATGAAATTGTAAAGTTATGGTTATGAAATTTTTATTAAGCAATACTACTAATTTTTTTGCCTTGATTGCAGCCATCGGAAAACTTCAGGTTTTCGTTGCGGATTACGAAGAGCATGTCTTCGTACTGTGGGCCCCAGAAGATCGGGAAAGGAGCAGAGACAACGCATCGCAGGAACCCCGCTGTGCAAAACTTATAACTCGTTTTTTTCAATTTTTGGGCGTATTTGTCTTATTATTTGTGCAATGAAGACAATAGCAACACCCATTAATAATCCTGAAAAGAAATTTATCAATCCTTTATCAATGTTAATATCTACCTTATTATTAAGAATGTAAATCAATATTGAAGAAATTAATAATCCGAGTGTTCCGATAATTAAGATTCGTATTTTCATATTTTTGTTCAAAGATTTAAATATCAACCAAAGGTAATTATTTTTATTCTGTATTCTGTTATTTGTGTAATCATGCGAATTAAGTGTTAAAAATTAATGGAATAAAAGCAGCGGCCAACCGGCCAAAAACATGCACTAACAGTTCCTTGAATGACAGCTATTTAGACGCTTTTTGAATGTCTGGTTTTCAACATAGACAATAAATATAATTTCCCAACATGGTGATTTAAATTGCCAACACCTATTTCTTCAGTTTATTCATTTCTTCAATTGACATTTCTTCAAAGGTTTTATTTTTTGCCACATCAATTTCATTAAGTTTTATTAAAGCCCGTTCAAGAATAAGGCCGGTAAAATTTTCCAATAATTCTTCCTTAGTGCGGTACTTAATAATCGGTCGGAGTACCCAATCGTATTTCTTAAAATCATCAAACATAGCATACTTTTTTTCGCCTTCTTGAAGAATAGGCACGAACGGTTTCTGATAATCAGGAATAGTTGCAGCAAGTTCCTGTGGAGATGATTTAGGTTTTGTGATATCAACGATAACGAATTTACTTAATCCGGCAAGTATCTTAATTGTTTCGGTGTAGTCTAAACTTGTGGAACGTTTAAAGTCGAAGATTATTGGTAACAGATTGTTTTTGCGTAATTCTCCAGCCAAAGCATCCAATATTACTTTACGTTCAACCGTAAACCGCCCCAAAATCAAAACAGCTTTCGAAGTTATATTTTCAAGCACATTTCTGAGCTTTTCCCGATTTAGTAAAAGGTAAATAAACTGGGCTATTTCTATATCGTCCACTTTAACCATTGCCCTGTCTGGTCTGGATATAACCAAATCAGATTGTACTGTATTTTCATTTACTTTCAAATCCCAGCTTGATGTTCCGTAAACACGGCATCCTGTAAGAATTGCGTTGTTAAAATTAGCACTCATCATACAAGCAGCGGTAAGATCGGCCCGGGTGAGGTTTGCATGTTCGAATTCTGTGCTCAACATAAAACTACCTGAAAGGTTGGCATTAATGAGTTTTGCCCGGGAAAAGTCAGATAACCCAAGATTTGCCCAGGAAAGTTTTGCGTCGGAAAAATTGGACCAGGTGAGATTGGCCATGTAAAGAGCGGTTTTTGAAAATTCGGCACCTGAACAGTCAGCTTTGCACAAGTTTGCACAGGAGAGTTTCGTTTCGTAAAAATTTGCCCTGGTTAAATTGGCATCAAAAAGATGTACCCCTGTGAGATCTTTTCCTGAAAAGTCAGAGTCACTAAAATCAGGTTTTACTTTCTTATGTTCATGGATCCATTTATTCCAAACTGAAACTCCCTCGTTTAATAATTTCACATGTTTATCATTTGCCATATCGTTTTAGTTTAAGTACCGGTGTTGAGTTCTTTCTTTCCTAAAATATACTTATTCAGAGCTATTTCCCCGCAAGCCAATCCAAAATCCGGAAAATCAGTTTTTAAACTATCGCCGTCAAAGTGAAGTATTCCACCCGATCAAATCACATGCCTTAAAAACTCCTCCGGGTTTTTGCGGGCAATAACGTCAAAATCCTTCCCGAATTTTTCTTTAAACTGACGCACATTTTCTTCAAAATTATCTTCGAATAACAGTAAAAGCGTATAATCCGACCCGTAAAGAATTCGCGGTTTAATTTCGCGGTAAACCGGGCTGGTTAACAGTTTAGCGATAACTTCAAATTCGGTGAAACACGAAACATCGGTATAAACTTTATAGCGGCTGTCTTTCAGCAGGGCAATTATTTTGTTGGTCCACAGGTTTGTGTTCTCCGGATTTTCAAGCGCCAGGTTCAGTTGGCTTCCGCCGCCAAAATGCGCCAGGTTCAGTAACAGGTTGGGATACTTTTCCACCACTTTTTCCCACAAAAGCGGATGGTTTAATGTTAAAGCCCGTTCATAAACCGCGTTTTTGTGGTGTATTGCGGTTGAAAATTTCAGCAGTTCGTCGTTTAGCCGGTGCAGTTTGCCATTCACCTGAATCAGGCCGGTCACTTTCACTTCTTTTGCAAGCGTTGCAAAACCGCCGTCGGAATTGTGGGTGGTTACCGGAATTCCGTTGTCTTCGCAAAACGCGTAAATACCGCCCCGTTCGCCATCCGGCCCAAAAAGTACCGGGTCGGTCGGGGAATAACCTGTCGGACAATACAATTTAATTCCGATAAACAGTTTTCCTTTTCCCACATTGTTCATCGCATATTCTGCAATGTTTTTCCGCCGCGGATCGACTGCCAGAAACGGAAAAACCATTTCCTTGTATTCAGGATATTTTTTCAATTCTTCAATTTGCCTGATTTGCTCGTTCCAGCCATCGGATTCTGTCCGGCGCTTAAACAACCCCCTGGAACCTGAAACAAATTCCGTTTCTTCTTCCATCTCCTGAAAAGCCCTGGATTCCTCAATAAACCGTTTTTTTTCGTTAAGGTACTCTTTCCAGAGATCATCTTCTGAATTGCCGGCATCGGGATTAAAATCACGCGACAAACTACGCACCTCCCGGTCGATTTCTTCAAACAGGATTTTCATTTCATCCTCAAACGCTTCTTTGGCTATGCTGCGCGGAGTTTCGTCCGTTTCGCGATCGGCCGAGGGAGCAAAACAATACGTGAGGTCGAAGGTAAGCGGGGTAAGAATAAATTCGCCTTTGTAGGTTTTATCGAGTTCTTCATAAACCGCCGTTGAATTTTTTCGTGTAAAAACCCGGATGGCTTTTATATACCGCCTCAACGATGTGATTACATTTTTTAATCCGCGGTCGGGGCCACGGTCGAGACCCCTTTCTTTTTGAATGTTCAACATTTTTTTCAGCTCCTTAATCATGCGGTACAGCAGTTCTTTCGCCAGAAAATTTTTGTTGAACAGGTGGTTGTGTACGTCGTAATACTTTTCCATAATCGTCTGTTTTAGCATAAATTTTATACCAGGTTTGAAAGGTTATTTTTTAATTGAACAAGATATGCTGCAAGTGCCTTCGTTTTTTTGTGCTTTGCGGCAGACAAGGCATCAATCAAAAACTCCAGGTGTTCAATTTCCGAAAAACGTTTCCCTTTTGTTCCGGCTTTTTTCCATAAATAACTGATTTCTTTAAAAATATTATCCACCTCATTTTTGTCGTCGTCTTCGGTAAACTGTACAATATATTTGCATAACCCGATGTTAATTCCGGCCAGCATATCCCAGTAGCTCATCCGTTCGTTAATTTTACAAAGCGATGCCGCCGCGTTTTCGAGCAGTCCGGTTGCTTCTTTCATTGCGGGGATTTTATAACTGGTTTTATCCTGAGTATCCCCAAAGTCGCCCCAGGCATGAACGCCCGACATGATCAAAATACTTTCGAGCGACAACCAGTTGGTAAGCGAATACCAACTTCCTGATTTTTCAAATCCTTTATGATAAAAGCGCGCTGCATTTTTGTAGTTTTCCTGTTTGTTGTCAGTCGAAAGAAATGCAGCCCGTTTGTAGGAACTGCCCAATATATTAAAACGTTCGGAGGTTGGACTCAGTTTTATAAGGTCGTTCAAATCGCTGATAACATTTCCGATTTCTTCCAGGGATTTCTCCCTTTTAGCTTCTATTTCCCGGCGGCATTCGTTCATTTCATTTTCCAGTTTTACCAGCGCTTCGCTTTTCTTCCCGGCGGTTTTTCCCCCTGTGTTTTTCTTTTGTTTGCTTTTCAGGTTTTTAATTTTTGCTTCAATGTCGTTTATTTCGTCATTTTTACTGTCGAGGAATTTTTTAAAGTAACCGGCTGTTTTTTTGGTTCTTGCGTTGTAATATTTTTCAGCAACCGAATAAGAAAAAGTTGCTTCCTCGTTATGCAGTAACGACGCGAATTTTTCGCAGGCTTTGTCGTATTCCCTTATTTCGAACAGAACAAGTGCCTCTAATTCAGTAATTACCGGCGTTCTGATTTTTGCCCGTTCAATCCCGTCTGAAATACCATCCAGAATTTTCAGGTAATCTCCGGTTGACTTTTCCCCGATTTCCAGTTCGTTCAGCAAATTGGAGAGATGTACTTCGGCCTCCTGGGAAATGAGGTATTCACGCTCATCCGTTCCATATTCAGCTTTTTTATGCTCGAATCTGAAAAAAGGATCGCCGTAACACTGGTAGGCTCCCCAGGTGTTTGAATACCTGAATTTTTCGAAAACGGCTTTGCGTGCTTCCTTTACCGAACTGCCAAAAGTATATCCACCGAACATCAGGTTATAAAAAACCCGGGCAAATTCAAGAGCTGCACTGTCGTTTACCGCCCAGCCGGCAGCTATTACACATTTTACACCGTTTTCAATAAGTTGGGTACCTATATTTGCAGCCAATCTGTACCTTTTCCGGTAAAACTCTTCTGCCGTGTCGTCAACTTTTCCAATATGGCAGCAATTCACAAAAACCAGTTCGGGCACTGTACTCATTTGCCGGATTTCGCGGGTTGACAGATACATATTCTCGCCAATTACCATTCCCGAACCTTTGGATGCATCTGAATTAAACACTCCGTGACCCGATAAATGAATAATCCGGTAATCGTTACAAAACATTTTTTCAATAATTTCTGAACCGGATCCGTTAAAACTGGAAGTTGTAGTGAGGCCCTGTTCGGTTAAAATTTCCGAAACCATTTGACCTTCTTTCAGGGCGCCGGGCAACTGCGAGGCAAACCCTTTTAAATCCGGGTCGGCTATAACAAGGGCATTATTCGCCGGCGCAGGTTTAATTACCTGTCTGTAATTTTCGGTAGCCAGCTGCCTGATCATGCCCGATGCCACACAAAGTGGACTCGTGTCTGTAATCTCGTCCTGCAGCAATTCCCACGGAAACTGCGCCGTGTAATGATCCAAAATCCAGTTGATGTTCCCGTGCCTTTTCAGTTGTTCTTTAAATTCGTTGGGAATCAGCAGTTCAAACATCGACTTTGCTTTTTGGGGCGACCACAGGTTACTGGTTGACATTTCGTGAATAGTACCTTCTATAATTGCCGGCGTCGTAGGAAGTTTACTCTCTTTCTCGTAAGCCCGGCCGGTAGATGCGCTAAATTTCAAACACTTAATTGTTTTTTCTTCGTCGGCATAATCTTCTGTTACCGTAATTCTGTTCCACCAACCCGACGCTATTTCATTGGGTATTCGTTTTTTCGACCCCAGCAATGTGCGTATTTTCTTTTCCTCAATAATTATTTTAAACGAGCGGGTTTCCTGTTTATCAATCCTGCCCAGCGAATAAAGAGCGCTTAATGCATTATCTTCATACAACTCGACAAACTCGATGTGGTGGATGAGCCGGGTGTTTTCTACTTCGAGTTTGGCAACCTTTTTATTGGCATTGTAAACCCCCTGAATAATTGCCTTCATCGAATTTTCGACGGATAAACCGCCGTATCCGCTGCCCACAAGGAGCGATGAAATACCAACAGGATCGGAATCGGGGCTTGACAGATTTAACTTTTTAAACTGATCATTTATATGCAACAGAAAATTGGACGCCCCCTGCTCTGCCGATTTTGTTAAAGCATGGGCGGTTAAATTCTCCGGTTTTCCGAGTCCGATTATAATTGCGCCGTTAAAACCCGAATTACCGGATAAGAATATGTCGCTGCTGCCGGTTGTTCCGGGATAAATTCCCAGCCGATGGTGGTAGTTGAGCGCACCGCCAAGGTATTTATCGATGGCTTTTTCGGCATAAAGAATTCCGTCTCCGTCGAAATGGCCCGCAAGAACGGGAAATCCGGAGTAAAACAGATCGCCGTGACTTATGGAAACCCCGATGGGAGGCTGTTCGATTTCCGGTTCAGTTTCTCCGCCAATTCCCAGAACTGAAAAGTCAATTCCGGCTTCCGAAAGATCGAAATCCCTGAAATCGGGCGCTTTAAACAATTTTTCTTCGCCTCTTACCAGGGGTTGTTTATCGCTAAAAAGCTGAGTTGTTCCGCTGGCAAGAAGCTCTTTAATACCTCCGAACATGTGCGGATGACAGGCCAGTTCGCCGTGAGTGACATTGACATAATAGACGGCATTTTTTCTTTTTTTCATGACTTCAGGAATTCCACTTTCCCAGGTAACACTCTGGTCTCCTTCAGCCGTACTCAAAAAAGCGAGTTCGTCGCCACTGCTTTTGGAATCAATCATAAAGCCGCAGGGTGTCGCCCTGTCTTTTCCGGCAATGTACACTGCATTTTTAAAGTCCTCTTCTACCAGGGCATCTTTCATTTTATCCCGGTAGGTTTTAAACCAGTTCAAATTTTCATTACCCGGAACCGGCCAGTCTTCATCACC
>CAZXHP010000010.1:22190-27505 GCA_964639655.1 uncultured Mariniphaga sp. | reverse complement strand
TTCCAGCTTATTTCCCGCCTTTAAACCTGCCAGTCCGCCCAATATAATTTTCGAATACTTAATCCAGAGCAATTCATCTTTATATTTCAGGTTTGAACCCATAATACCGGGCAGCAGCAGAACAATGGGTTTGGTACCCGAAACTTTTTCAAACATCACTTCTCCGCCATCGGGTCTGAATTTAATATTGCGGTCGGCAGCCTCAGAAACCGACAGGGGTTGTTCTGTAAAACCCGGAAGACTTTTGCCCCAGTCTGATTTTAACGCTAACAAAATGGCCTGATTTGTTTCCCTGTTTTCAAAATATTTGAAATGATTGAGGTTGGAATCTTCGTAAAAAAACTGTAAAACTTTCCCTGTCCGTCGCGTTCCCAATGCCATTGTATTGGTATCGACAACAAGGTCGTTTTTCCGCAGAAAAAAGAGTTTACTTGCAATGATCCACAACGCACTGATTTTTAGTGCCGGTTTTGAATTTCCTGCGATAACCACCAACGAATTGTCGATCATTATTTTCCCATCGGGATTATCGATATCTACCGGACAATTGAGTGCTTTAATGAAGGGCGAATCGGGACGTTGCATCTCAAGCCCGGGCAGAATTTCAGGTTCGTTTTTCGATCCGATAACTTCGGCGGTTAAACTTCTGAACGCATTGTAAAGCGGGCTGGCAGCTATTCCGGTGGCCAGTCCCAAAAGATTCAGGGTAATATTCAGCACAAAATCCAGGCGTTTTGAAGCGAGGGTTGTTCCGCCGGCCGGACAGGCTATGCGAATAAACTTTTCTACTCCAATATTTTTGCGGGTTAAAATCCGGTTGATGTCTTCGATTAATTTTTTCAGTTCCTTAAAATATTTTTCGGGATACTCCCTTTCCAGGATGGCCAGTTCGGTGGCATTAAAACCGCCTTTAGCCCCCCGGCTGTTGCAAAACCGCGATAAAACTTCGCCCACCAAACCACCCCGCGAAGTGGTTACAAGGTGTAAAATACAATTATCGGGTAAGGCATTAAGAAGGTCTCTTACGTTCTGTAACGGGTTTTCGGTAAGTGTTCTGTGCTGAAATGCGAGAATCCGGTCATCATACGTTTCACGAATAAAGCGCATAAAATCGGTGTTGGCTGCATTTCCAAACGAACCTGTTACTGATGAAGCTGTTCCATGTATCAGCAACAAAAAGGGTTTTGTTCCGGCATCGCGAATATCGTTTGATAGATGAAAACCGGCATCCACTCTGAATAATCCGATTTTTTCTTCCAGTTGTTTGTTTTCCAGATTTAAAGCCAGCTTTTTAACCTGATTTGTTGTTGCCTTTTTAGAAAATACTTTAATGCCCTTAAGCAAAATTTTTCCGACAAAAGAACGGTCTGCGCTGTCGGTGGTTATTTCAAGAGGTAGTTCAATTTCATCATCCGCCGAGCGTTTTGCAGTAGTCAGCATTTCGGGGAAAACATCTTCAATTCTGTCAACGCTCGAAATCCAGCTTGTACCGTCTTCAAACTCAAATTCGATGACCTGATTTTTTGCCGGTTTTATTTTATTTTGGTTTTCTTTACCTCTCGAGACTTGCTCTACTTCGTAATAACTTTCCAGTGTCAGGCTTTCATCAGAATACTGACTTTTATCGATGTTCTTTTTTTCCGTTCCATTAAAAGATATTGCACTTACTTTCATAATTGTAAATTTTAATATCTACAAGTTACGAAATTCTGAAATACGAATTGAGATAATGAGTTTTGGGGAAGTACTACAAATTCCACTTTTTAAGTCACGGAGCAAAGCATTCATCCTTTTTCAATGGACTGTGGTACAAAACCTTCTTTTTTTCACCGGCGCTCAGCCCGGTGGTTGAGCTTTCCCATCCTATTAACAAGCTTTGGCGTTTAATTCGCTTAACGGCTAAAGCCTGGTTCTCTCTGCTATTATGTCTGCAATCACCGGGCTTAAGCCACGGTGTAAAAAGCACTTTTTTTTCAATTCAAAAATACCGGTTATGAAGCCACAGTGCAAAAAATCCAATCTGATTATTTATCACAAGCCAGTTTTTGTAACAAATCCCTTACTTCTTCATAGTTTTCAACTTTGTAGCCGGCAATGGTTTTTGCCATGCCCACTTTAATTGAAATGGCATCGCCGGGCAAATCGGAAAATAAAAACTCATCGGTCCAGTCGTCGCCTATTGCCAGAATTTTGTCAGCAGGCTGATTTTGCAGCACTTTAAGCGCAGCCCTGCCTTTGTTGATACCCCGGTTTTTAATTTCAATAACTTTATTTCCTTCCAGAATTTCGAGATTAAGATTCGACACCAGACTGGTCATTTCATCTTTCAGTTCAATGGCCCGGTTCAGCCCAAGTTCCGGGTCTGATTTGCGGTAGTGCCAAACCAGGCTGTAATTTTTCTCTTCGATAAAAGAACCCGGCGTGCGATCGACGTAAAACTCCAAAGCCGAACGGATACTTTCTTTCCATGAATCGTCGAGAGGTTCAATCATTTCCCAGTCGCTTCCGGCTGAACGGTACCAAACACCGTGCTCTACAATCAATGTATAGGGCTTTTCGCCAAACCATTCCTGAAAGGTTGCCTTATCGCGTCCACTGATGAGCACCACCCTGTTTTTCGGATTTTTAGCCAGGTTATCCAACAGTTCATAAAGTTGTTTGTCGGGTCGGGCATGTTTCGGATTGTCTTCAAAACCGGTAAGGGTGCCATCGTAATCGAGAAAGAAAATACGGTTATCGGACTTACAGAGCTCATTAACAATTTTATTTTTCGATGCGCCCGTAAGTTTTTTAGCCAGGTATCTTTGCTCATTTTGCCGCACTTTATCCAACGCGTTCAGAAAATCGGTAGCCCATTTTTCCACGTTGTAGCGTTTTAACCGCTGTTGCAACACGGTATTCCGCTCAATTTGCTCGTCCAAAGGCATCTCAATAGCTTTTTTAATGGCAGCGGCAATCTGGGCTTTATCGTTCGGATTAATGATCAATGCTTCGCTCATCTCTTTTGAAGCGCCCGCCATTTCACTCAAAATCAAAACGCCGCGGCCATCGGTTTTGGAGGCTATAAACTCTTTGGCCACCAGGTTCATTCCATCGCGGATGGGAGTAATCAAAGCTATTTCGCAATAATTGTACAAATCAACCAGATTTTCGAATGGCATGGAACGGTAGAAATACCAGATGGGCGTGCGGTTAATGGTGGAGTACTCTCCGTTTATCCGGCCAACAACTTCATCTACTTCACTTTTCATTTGCTGGTATTGCTCCACTCCAATCCGCGACGGAACAGCCAGCAGCACCAAAGTCACTTTATCGCGGTATTCCGGGTATTCCTGCAAAAAATATTCGAAGGCCTGCAGCCGGTTAATTAATCCTTTGGTATAATCGAGCCGGTCGATGGAGAGAATAAATTTAGTCTCGGGATAAAGCAAATAATAACGTTCGAGTTCTTTACGAACTTCCGATTTATCGCGCACCGATCGTTTTTGCGATTCCAAAGCGGAATTGTGAAATTTGTCGTAGTCGATTCCCATCGGGAAGTTATCCACTTTTACAATCCGCCTGGGCATATTAATTTCGTTAATATTAATATCGTACCCCAAAAGGCGGCGCACCGAACTCATAAAATGGCGTTCGTAATCGAAAGTGTGAAAACCGAGCAAATCGGCGCCCAACATCCCTTTTATGATTTCATTCCGCCACGGGAGAATCCGGAACAGTTCGTAAGAAGGAAAGGGAATGTGCAAAAAGAATCCGATGGTAACATCCGGGAATTTTTCTTTAATCATTTGCGGAAGCAGCAGCAGGTGATAATCGTGCACCCAGATTTTATCCACTCCATCCATATTTTCAGCAATAACGTCGGCAAACTTTTGGTTCACCCTTTTGTAGGCCTGCCATTGTTCTTCTTCATATTCCACAAACTGGGTAAAATAGTGAAACAACGGCCAAATGGTTTTATTGCTGAAACCTTCGTAATAAAGTTCTACCTCTTCTTCCGTAAGGTTTACATCTACACACTCCTCCTTTTTAAGGGCCTGGTTAACTTTTTTTACCTGTTTTTCCGATAAAGTGTTTTTATTGACGCCCGACCAGCCGATCCATAAACTTTCGAACGACTGACTTACCGATATCATCCCGGTAGCCAGGCCGCCAACACTGGGTGTTACTTCAACTTTCTCACCTGAAATATTAATCTGAACCGGCAATCGGTTCGAAATAATTAGAAATCGACTCATAGTTTTTCTATATTTGTTCGCCATTAAATACTTGTCAATTCACGTATTTGTCAAAGTTAAACAAAAAGAAGCAGAAAAAATAATGACAAATCTCGATTACGGAATAATAGGAAATGGCAAAAGTGCAGCACTTATTTCCAAATCAGGGGCATTGGAATGGCTGTGCCTCCCGGTTTTTGATTCGGCGTCTGTATTTGCAAAAATCCTGGATAGAGAAAAGGGAGGAAGTTTTGAGTTTATTGTTACTGAAGACTATACTTCTACCCAAAAATACATTCCAAAAACAAACATTTTAGTTACAAGATATTCCAACGGTACCGACACTTTCGAAGTAATTGATTTTATGCCGAGGTACCACTATCACAATGGCCGGCAACAAATTTATACACCGCCCGATATTATTCGCTATATTAAACTAAAATCGGGAAAACCGAAATTCCGGATTCATTACGATCCGCGACTTGAGTATGCCGAACGAAAAACCATTACCGAAGTTCGCAAAGAATATGTAAAAAGTTTCACCCGCACCGGCGCATACGATTCGCTGTACCTTTACACCAACATTGAAATGGAAAAAGTTGTTGACGGCCGGGAGGTAGAACTGGAAAACGATGTTTATTTTCTGATAAGTTACAATCAAAAATTACTGAAACAATCGCTTGACAGGTCTTACCTGAAATTACAACGCACCAAGGTTTACTGGCTCAACTGGTCGGAAGACACCCACCGGTTCAATGACTACAACGATGAAATAATACGCAGTGCACTGGTATTAAAACTTTTAAGTTTCGACAAAACAGGAGCTGTTTTGGCGGCAGCCACTACCTCATTACCTGAAACCATTGGCGAAATCAGAAACTGGGATTACCGGTTCTGCTGGCTGAGAGATGCTTCTATGGTTATAAAAATTATGACCAAGATAGGTCACTGGAAAAGCGCGCAGCGTTTTCTGAATTTCATCATCGATATCGTTTCCGACAAGGATGAAAAAATTCAGATTATGTATGGCATCAATAAGGAAAAAAATTTACGGGAGCGTATTCTCACCCATTTTGCAGGGTACGAAAACAGCGCACC
>CAZXHP010000010.1:18746-22090 GCA_964639655.1 uncultured Mariniphaga sp. | reverse complement strand
ATCGACCGTGCTGTTAAAGTAGCAGAACTTATTAAAAATTACCACTATGTGGAGAAATGGATAAAATTGCGGGATACCATCTCCAAAGACATCATGAAAAAAGGCTGGAACGAGGAAGTGCAGGCTTTTACCCAGACTTATGGCTCGAAAGACCTCGATGCCTCTACCCTGCTTATGGAAGAGTATGGTTTTATTGACGCGAAAGATAACCGCTATGTCAACACGGTAAAAGCCACTCAGAAGGAACTGAGTCGTAACGGATTAATGTACCGTTATAAAAACCGCGACGATTTTGGATTACCCACCTCTTCGTTTACTATCTGTACATTCTGGCTTATTCAGGCACTTAACAAAATTGGCGAAAGAAATCAGGCCCGCGAACTTTTCGATCAACTACTCAAGTACAGCAACCACGTAGGACTTTTCAGCGAAGACATCGACTTCGAATCCAAGCGGCTTTTAGGTAATTTTCCTCAGGCCTATTCACATTTGGCACTTATTGAAACCGCCATGCTTTTTTCGAAAGATATCGAGTTAAAAAATAAATTCTGAAGGGCTATTTCTTAAAAATGAAATAGACAGCCAGAATTAAAAACAAAAATCCGATAAGATGATTCAGACGGAAGGTTTCATTTTTAAAGAACAGCAATGAAAAACCCATAAAAACCACCAGGGTTGTTACTTCCTGTATCACTTTCAGTTCCACCAGCGAAAAAGGTCCGCCGTTTTCCCTGAAACCAATTCGGTTGGCCGGCACCTGAAAAAAGTACTCGAACAAGGCAATGCCCCAGCTAATCAAAACAACCGCCACCAGCGGCAATGCCTCAAACCACTTGATTTCCTTAAACTTCAAATGGCCATACCAGGCAAACGTCATAAAGGTGTTCGACAACACCAGCAAAAGAATGGTGTAGAGCGATTTCATAGTTCACTTCAAATAAAAATTATCGCAAAAAAAATTGCGCAATAATAGTGTATTTATACATTCATTTTACAAATAGCCAACTTTCTTTTTTTACATCTGAAAAAATTCATTTTTTTGAATTTTTCCAACCAAAACACAAAGATTCCTATCCCATTTTTTTTACTTTTATGCAAAACCAGTAAAATACATTCGTTATGCCAAAAATCAGTCGATTAGATGCACTGCATTATCACGAGAAAAACCGCCCGGGAAAAATTGAAGTGGTTCCAACCAAACCGCACAATACACAATACGATTTGTCGCTGGCCTACACACCGGGAGTAGCACAACCGTGTATAGAGATTGAAAAAAATTCCGAAAATGTGTACAAATACACCGCAAAAGGTAACCTGGTAGCCGTTATTTCAAACGGCACGGCAGTTTTAGGACTTGGCGATATTGGCCCCGAAGCCGGCAAACCTGTGATGGAAGGTAAAGGACTGCTTTTCAAAATTTTTGCCGATGTAGATGTCTTCGACATTGAAGTGAATGAAAAAGATCCGAAAAAATTCATCGAAGTGGTAAAAGCCATTGCGCCCACATTTGGCGGAATTAATCTCGAAGACATAAAAGCGCCCGAGTGTTTCGAAATTGAAGAGGCCCTGAAAAAAGAACTGGAAATTCCCGTTTTTCACGACGACCAGCATGGAACAGCTATCATTTCATCAGCAGGTTTATTGAATGCACTGGAATTGAACGGAAAGAAGATAGAAGACATTAAAGTGGTGGTAAGCGGCGCCGGCGCTGCTTCCATATCGTGCACAAAACTTTACATCAGTTTGGGAGTAAACCCCGAAAATGTGGTGATGTGCGACAGCAATGGCGTTATAAACGAATCGCGTACCGACTTGAACAAATACAAGCAGGAATTTGTCACCAAACGAAAAATAAATACGCTGGAAGAAGCCATAACAGGAGCCGATGTTTTCCTCGGACTCTCGGTGGGAGGACAAGTCACAAAAAAAATGATAAAATCGATGGCTAAGGACCCCATTGTATTTGCCATGGCTAATCCTAACCCGGAAATTACTTACGAAGATGCTACTTCCGCCCGCGAAGACATCATTATGGCCACCGGGCGGAGCGATTATCCCAACCAGATAAATAATGTGCTCGGGTTCCCGTTTATTTTCAGAGGTGCACTCGATGTTCGGGCAACTCACATCAACGAAGAAATGAAAATTGCCGCAGCCAAAGCACTGGCAGGTCTGGCCAAAGAATATGTTCCTGAAATAGTAGCCCGGGCATACAACAAACAAAATATTGTTTTTGGCAAAGATTATATTATCCCCAAACCACTGGACCCCCGCCTTATTACAACCGTTTCAACGGCAGTGGCCAAAGCGGCAATGGAAACCGGGGTTGCCCGTAAGCCTTTAAAAAACCGGACTGCTTACAAAAATGAACTCACTGCAAGAATGGGTGACAGCAATCAACTGGTAATGGGCATTCGCAATAAGGCACGCCAAAATCCCAAGCGGGTTGTTTTTGCAGAAGGAAACGATTTTAAAGTACTGAAAGCTGTACAGTTTGTTTTGCGTGAAAAAATTGCACATCCGATTCTCCTGGGAAATGAAGAAAAAATCAGGGCGCTTATCAAAGAAAATCAGCTTGAACTCGAACACATTCCCATCATCGATACCTACAATTCAGTACCCGATGAAAAAAGGCACAAACTGGCAAAAATTCTTTATGAGAAGCGAAAACGCAAAGGAATGACCTACGATGAAGCAGTAGAAAAAACACACAACCGCGATTATTTCGGAGCGTTGATGGTTGAAACCGGTGAAGCCGATGCCTTTATTTCAGGATTTTCCCGGAAATATGCAGATACCATCCGACCCACCTTGCAGGTGATTGGCGTGAAGGAAGATTTTAATCACATTGCGGGCATGTATATTATGATTACCAAGCGTGGTCCCATCTTTTTGGCCGATACAACCGTAAACATGAATCCTTCGCCCCAAACCCTGGCGGACACCACCATTTTAACCGCCAGCGAGGTAAAGCGCTTTAACATTGAACCTCGCATTGCATTACTTTCCTACTCCAGCTTCGGTGCATTCAAAGGTTTGGGAAGTCCGGTGAGGGTAAAAGATGCAGTTGCCATTCTACACGAAAAATACCCTGATTTAATTGTGGATGGAGAAATGCAGGCCAATTATGCCTTAAACGGAAAACTGCGCTACAAACGTTACCCGTTCAACAAACTGGGCGATCAGGATGCCAACACGCTGATATTTCCGAACCTGAGTTCGGGAAATATTACCTACAAAGTATTACAATCGTTAGGTGCAGCAGAAGCCATCGGCCCTGTTTTGATGGGTATGAAAAAGCCGATACACATTTTGCAGCGTGACAGTTCAGTGCGTGAAATCAT
>CAZXHP010000010.1:14465-18646 GCA_964639655.1 uncultured Mariniphaga sp. | reverse complement strand
TAGAAATTTTTCATTCACAAACTCCAACCGTTTTTATAGGTATGTTTTATCCATTCTGCACACATTTCCTGGGCATTCCATTTTACAGTTTGTTTCGATTCTCCTTCCACTTTCTTTGTAACAACATCGGAAGAGAAAGGCAACAGTTTGGTAGTAACCAACGTTTCGTCGGGCGAAATATTGGTTACTTTCATATTTTCACTGTCCCAAAGCAGTGTTTTTTGCAACGACTGCATCCGCACGGCCAGATTGCCCATTACCACCATTTCGTTAAATGGGCCGGCATATTCAAAACTGGAAGCGGGTTTGCCACCGTTTTTGCAACAATTGACGAAGTGCATTTCGTGACGTCCTCCGCCGGCGGGATCATCCGGAATCCGATCAATTTTCACCTTCGTTTCGGGAACAATCTCCTGGCCGTTTTTATATACTTTCCATTTTGCGCCATAACTTTCCGCAATAAGCGTTGCTTTTGAGCCGATAAACATAAATCCGCCACCCGGATTCATGGGGGCATTGTTCGGCAAATCGAAAGGACGCGGGGGCATTAAACCGCCGTCGTACCAGGTTAATTTCAACTCGGGCAAAGCACAGTAGGGCAAATTTTTCCGTGCCGGGAAAAGGTAAGTTACCTGAGCTGAGACCGGCGCACTTTCGGTATTTACAAGCGAAGAGCTGGCCTGAAAAGCAGTTGGCGCCCCAAGTTGTAAGGCATAATACGGAACATCGAGCAGGTGGCAACCCATATCGCCCAAAGCACCGGTTCCGTAATCCCACCAGCCGCGCCAAATCCACGGATGATATTCCGGATTGTACGGCCGCTTTTCAGCCGGTCCGATAAACAAGTCCCAATCCAGTGTGTTTGGAACTTCCACTTCTTTTAAAGGTTTGGGCATTCCCTGCCGCCAAATGGGCCGGTTGGTCCACACATGCGCTTCCCTGATATCGCCAAGACAGCCACTGTGCACCACTTCAGCTACTTCATAAACCGTATCGCCGGAATGGCCTTCGTTTCCCATTTGGGTAACCACTCCTGTTCTTTCAGCCAGTTCGGTTAAATACCTCGATTCCCAAACCGAATGGGTTAACGGTTTCTGCAAATAAACGTGCTGCCCCAGTTCCATGGCAGCGGCAGCAGGCAGCGCATGCGTGTGGTCGGGTGTGGCAATTACCACAGCATCGATGTCTTTCTGTTTGTCAAACATTTCCCTGAAATCTTTCCACTTTCTGGCTTTCGGATAGGTACCGAAAACCCGTTTGGCATAATCCCAGTCCACATCGCACAGGGCGACAATGTTCTGGCCCGGCATGTTCCGAAGGTTTGTATTTCCTTTTCCGCCAATGCCAATGCCTGCAATATTCAGCTTGTCGCTGGGAGGCGTGTGCCCCAAACCAGCCACTGCACGACTTGGAATAATACTGAAACCTGCAAGCGCAGTGGCTGTGGTTCCTATAAAATTTCGCCTGGAGAATGTCGAATCGGAATTTTTCTTCATGATATGAATTTTACTGGTTAATAATTTTTTCTGCCGGTTTAGTTCAGTCAACCGTAAAATTATTCATAAAAATTGAAAAGCCGGTACTTTTTTCCTATTCAGATTTTTAAAATTATTTTTGAAAGCCGAAAAACGAAAACATGAACATGGAGAAATATCCGTCGAAACTGCTGGAAAATGCGGTGAATGAATTTTCAAAACTGCCGGGCATTGGCCGGAAAAGCGCCCTGCGTATGGTTTTACACTTACTCAGGCAGGACAAGGAATCGGTAACGGCATTCGGGCAAAGCCTGATTCAGTTGCGTAACGAAATCAAACACTGTAAGGTTTGCCACAACATTTCCGATACGGAAATCTGTCCGATTTGCGCCAGCCCGGCCCGAAACAACTCGGTCATCTGCGTGGTGGAAAATATTCGCGATGTGATGCTGGTGGAAAACACCCAGCAATACAACGGGCTTTATCATGTGCTGGGCGGCATCATTTCACCGATGGACGGAATCGGCCCCAACGAACTGGAAATCAACTCACTCATCGATAGGGCCGGAAAACCGGATGTGGTGGAAATTATTCTGGCACTGCCTACAACGATGGAGGGCGACACCACCAACTTTTACATTTTCCGCAAATTGAAAGACAAGCCGGTGCGGGTTACCACGCTGGCACGCGGTGTGGCTGTGGGCGACGACCTGGAATACACCGACGAAATTACGCTGGGGCGTTCGCTGGTAAACCGGGTATTGTACGAAAATTCGCTCGGAAAATAACCGAAATGGAAAATCAGAAATTATGAGATTTTTCGTTATCCAGTGTAAATGCTACATTTGAACCTTTAAAGCCAGGCTGAATAAATGGAACTTTCGGTAATTATTGTCAACTACAACGTGAAACACTTTTTGGAGCAGTGCCTGCACTCGGTGCTGAAAGCCTCCAAAACGGTTTTAGCCGAAATTTTTGTGGTGGACAACAATTCGGTGGACGGTTCCACGCAGCTTGTAAAAGAAAAATTTCCACAGGTTCACCTCATCGAGAACAAGGAAAATGTCGGGTTTTCAAAAGCCAACAACCAGGCTGTCCGGTTGGCAAAAGGCAAATACATTCTGCTGCTGAATCCCGACACCGTAGTTGAGGAAGACACATTTATAAAAGTCATCCGTTTTATGGAAGAGCATCCCGATGCCGGAGGACTGGGCGTAAAAATGATTGACGGGAAAGGCAATTTCCTGCCCGAGTCAAAACGCGGACTGCCCACACCCTGGGTGGCTTTCTACAAAATGTTCGGGTTGTCGAAACTGTTTCCCAAATCGAAAAAGTTCGGGAAGTACCATCTCTCCTACCTCGATGAAAATAAAATTCACGAAGTAGAAGTACTGGCCGGCGCGTTTATGCTTATGCGAAAGGAAACACTGGATAAAGTCGGTCTGCTTGACGAGACCTTTTTTATGTATGGAGAAGACATCGACCTTTCGTACCGGATTACGCAGGGCGGTTATAAAAACTACTATTTCCCCGAAACCACTATTATTCATTATAAAGGTGAAAGCACCAAAAAAGGATCGCTCAACTACGTGAAAGTGTTTTATAAGGCGATGATTATTTTTGCTCAGAAACATTTTTCGGGCGGAAAAGCCAATACTTTTTCATTTTTACTGAACCTGGCCATTTGGTTTCGGGCTTTTTTATCGGTTTTAAAACGAATAACGGAACGGGTTTTTTTACCACTTCTCGACGCAGTATTCATTTATATCGGCTTTTTACTGTTAACACCTTTTTGGGAAAAGGTTCGGTATGAGCCGGGTTACTATCCGCCTGATTTTTTGCAGTGGGTTGTTCCCGTTTACATCCTTTTTTGGCTGGCGGCCATTTTCTTTTCAGGAGGGTATAAAAAACCGGTAAACCTGCTTCATGTGGCCCGTGGAATTTTGTGGGGAACAGTGGCCATTTTGCTGGTTTATTCGCTGGTTGACGAAGAATACCGGTTTTCCCGTGCTTTAATTTTACTTGGCTCGGTTTGGGCAGTAATCATGCTTATTATTTCCCGGTTAATATTTCACAAACTGAAGTGGAAGGCATTCGGCCCCGACATTAAACGTTCCAAAAAAATTGCCATTGCCGGGCATCCTGAGGAAGCTATGCGGGTACGGGAAATTTTGCAGCAAACCCGCATTAAATCTGAATTCTCAGGATTTATTTCCATCGACGAATCGGACCGGGGCGAACAATACATCGGTTCAATTAATCAACTAAACGAAATTGTGCGCATCAACCGCATCGACGAAATTATTTTTTGTGCCGAAAATATCAGTTCGGCGGAAATCATCCGGGCCATGCTCGAACTCACTTCCCTCGATATCGATTTTAAAATTGCCCCGCCTGAGAGTATCAGCATCATTGGCAGCAACTCCATCCACACCGCCGGCGATTTGTACGTGGTACACATCAACGCCATTACCAACCCGGGCAATCGGAGAAGAAAGCGGCTTTTCGATTTTTCCACCGCGCTGATGGCTTTAATAGTAAGTCCGGTACTCATTTGGGCTTTCAGTAAAAAAGGCCGTTTTTTGAAAAATACGTGGCAGGTGCTTTCCGGAAAAAAATCGTGGGTAGGTTATGCCGAATCAACCGAAAGCCATTCGGAATTGCCGGACATCAAACCGGGAATCCTCTCCCCTGCCGACATGTTTG
>CAZXHP010000010.1:12551-14365 GCA_964639655.1 uncultured Mariniphaga sp. | reverse complement strand
TTCTCCGCCCATTGGAGCCCGACGATATTGACCTGCTCTACCGGTGGGAAAACAACATGGAAATATGGGAACTGAGTAACACCCATACGCCATTCAGTAAATATGTACTGGCCGAGTACATTAAAAATTCGGTAAAAGACATTTACGAAACCAAACAATTGCGCCTCATTATTGAAAACTGGGAAAGACACCCCGTGGGTGCGATTGATTTGTTCGATTTCGATCCCTATCACCAAAGAGCAGGTGTGGGCATTTTAATTCACAACACCGAAGACCGTAACCAAGGGTATGCTACCGATGCGCTGACAGCAATGGCGGAATACGCGGTTCATGCACTCGGGTTAAAACAGATTTATGCCAACATTGCCGCCGATAACCTTCAAAGCATCCGGCTTTTCGACAAAGCGGGATTCATTCGGGTTGGCATAAAAAAAGAGTGGCTGAAAACCGTGTCGGGCTGGAAAGATGAAATCCTGTTTCAGAAAATCCTGGGTTAAATATTATTTGGTTATGCTGTATAAAACCTCAGGAATTATAAAAATTCATGCCTCCGTTTCCGTTGTGCTGTTGTTAAATTTAACATCATGTTCATCTGATTCGGAAATCGCTCAAAGATTTCGCGTCAATTTCAACTCAAATGTTTAATCCCTGATCCATGCTTTTTAATTCAATCGAATTTGTCCTTTTTTTCCCCGCCGTCCTGCTTTTGTATTGGCAGTTTTTTAACCGAAAATCGGTTAACCTGAGGAATGCATTCCTGCTGACAACCAGCTACATTTTTTACGGCTGGTGGGACTACCGGTTTCTGGGATTAATTCTTTTAAGCTCTGTGGTTGATTTTTGGTGCGGGAAAAAGATTTTTCAGGCCCAAACGAAAAACCGGAAGCGCCACTTTCTGATTCTCAGTTTAACCGTAAACCTGGGCGTCCTCTTCTTTTTTAAATATTTCGGTTTTTTCGCCGATGAATTGATTGTTTTGTTCAATTCATGGGGTTATTCCCTTCACCCGGTTTCGTTAAATGTTATTTTGCCTGTCGGGATTAGTTTCTACACTTTTCAAACCCTCAGCTATACCATCGACATTTACCGTGACAGGCTAAAACCCACCGACGACCGGCTGGCATTTTTTACATTCGTAGGGTTTTTTCCGCAGCTTGTTGCCGGCCCCATCGAACGGGCAAAAAATCTGCTGCCCCAGTTTAATACGTTAAAAACGTTCGATTACAACCGGGCCGCCAACGGGTTCCGGCAGGTGCTGTGGGGTTTTTTTGCCAAAATTGCCGTAGCCGATTCTGTGGCTCCGATCGTCGATACGATTTTTTTGCATGATGAAACAGCCTCCGCCGCGACACTGGCGCTGGGTGCGGTTCTTTTTTCCATCCAGATATTTGGCGATTTTGCCGGCTATTCCAACATTGCCATCGGGTTGGCAGCCCTGCTGGGTTTCGACCTCATGCAGAATTTCAACAATCCCTATTTTTCGCGTAACATCCGCGAATTCTGGTCGCGATGGCACATCAGCCTTTCCACATGGTTCCGCGACTACGTTTACATTCCGCTGGGCGGAAACCGGTGTTCCAGTTTCAGGCGTTCGCTGAATGTTATGGTAACTTTTATTATCAGCGGTTTGTGGCACGGGGCCAACTGGACTTTTATCGTCTGGGGAGCCATCCACGGACTGTTTTACCTCCTTACCCGGCCATTTTCAGGAAAAACACAGAGCGATAAAATCCGGGCTCGTCAGTGGTTTTCCATCGCGGGTACATTTATGCTGGTTACCATCGCTTTTGTATTCTTCAGGGCCGAAAATATTT
>CAZXHP010000010.1:0-12451 GCA_964639655.1 uncultured Mariniphaga sp. | reverse complement strand
GGCTGCTTAAAAGGGAATGGATAAAACAACTGGAACACCATCCGGAAGTTCTTGTATTAGGTTCGAGCCGGACGATGGGCGTAACACAAGATTTGTTTGCAGGAAAGTCTTTTTTCAATGCTTCGGTCTCCAATTGTACATTTCAGGATATGTATGCATTTGCAGATTTAGTAGAAAAGAAACAAAACGGGTTTCCGGATGAAATAATCGTTTGCTGCGACCAGTGGCTTTTCGGTAATTCCTTCCGGGAGAAACGCTGGCTTTATAACCGCAAAAATTTTCTCCGCATCCTCCAAAAATCCGGTAAAATTTCTCCCGGAAATTTTCCAAAAAAATGGGAACTGCAAAAGGAGTGGATCAAAGAACTTTTTTCTGTCAGGTATTTTCTGCGTTCGCTTAAACAGTTTGGGAAACCGGAAAAATTTGAAATCCGGGACACTGTTCATCCCGAAAAATCGATGTTGTTGCCCGATGGGTCGCGACTGTTGCCTTTGCAAATAACTGAAGCTGATCCGGACGAAGTTAACGAAAAGGCAAAAGCGTATTTTTATTCCAGCGGCGATGAAATGTTTACCCAACCCGACCCGTTACAATGCCTTTTGTTTGAAAATCTTATCAGCTATCTGCAAAAAAAAGACTGTAAGCTTACCCTGTTTATTCCTCCCTATCATCCGTTAACCTGGCAGTTATTGCATCAATCCGAAAAACATGCCGGTATTTTTAACGTTGACAACTATTTGCAAAACCTTGCTGAAAAATATACCTTCCGCCTCGTTGGCGCCACCAATCCTTCGGCCCTGAAACTAACTTCTTCCGATTTTTACGATGGCGTACATTTAAAAAAGGAAGCACTTTCCCCATTCATTCATTCCGATTCGCTTACACAACGAAAACCGAATCGTAAAGTTCTTCCCTGAGCCTGAAACTCATTTTTATTTTCGAACGGACCGGAAACGAAAGAAACAGTCTGATTAGTACATTTTCTTTCGGCGAAAAATAGTGCAAAATCCCTATAAGTTGGGATTGTTTCGCAACAAAATAACGTCTATTCTTGCTCTTTGAAATTTTTTTCAGACAAAATCATCTGAAAACCTTCTGCACAGATTAATGTTATTTTGAGTTATGAAAGAAACAATTATACATTTAAAAAAAGGGGAAAAAGGAATTATCGGGAGTTATTCCACCGACCTCATTCCGGTAAAACTTCAGGAACTGGGATGCCTGCCGGGAAATGAAGTTCAGCTCATTCAGCTTTCTCCTTTTAAAGACCTGTTGTATCTGAATATTAACGGCAGCTTTTTCGCCATACGCAAGGAAACAGCTGCCCTCATCGAAATTGCGAAAGTAGGTTAAGTATGGCAAAATCGCTTCATGTTGCACTCATCGGAAATCCCAATACGGGCAAAACCTCTGTTTTCAATCAGCTTACAGGCTTAAACCAAAAGGTGGGAAACTACCCGGGCATTACTGTTGAAAAAAAGGAAGGCGTTTGTAAACTTTCAGAAAAAGAAAAAGCGCATGTTACTGATTTACCGGGAACTTATAGTCTGAACGCCACATCGCTCGACGAGCAACTGGTGGTAGAACAACTGCTGAATGAAAAAGCAGATAATTTTCCTGATGTGGCTGTTGTGGTGGCCGACATCGAAAGTTTAAAGCGCAACCTGCTTCTTTTTACACAAATAAAAGACCTGAACATTCCTGTAATTTTGGCCGTCAACATGGCCGATATAATGGAACGAAAAGGTATTTCTCTCGATGTGAGCCTGCTGGAAAAAGAGTTACACACAAAAGTGGCTTTAATAAGCGCCCGTAAAGGAACAGGAATCGATTACCTGAAAAAGCTGATAAGCAATTACCGGAACCTGCCAACCGATCCTGTTGTAGATATTTCAGCCATTGATCCCGAATATTTTGACACACTGAAAAATGCTTTTCCCGGGGAAAGTGTTTACAAACGCTGGCTCACTGTCACACAGGATTTCAGTTTTAAGGCGTCGAAAATTAAAGAACCGGAAAACGTCGATGAATCCATTCGGAAAAGTAAACCGGAACTGAAAAGACTGCAGCAAAAAGAAACCATTCAACGGTATCTTTTCATCAATAAAATACTGAAAGAAAGCTACAAACAGGACATAAAGGCCGCCAAAGATTTTCGCAGCCGGCTCGACCGCATTTTAACGCACCGCGTTTTCGGATACGTTTCATTTTTCCTCATTATGCTGCTGGTGTTTCAGTCCATTTACAACTGGAGCAGTTACCCAATGGATTTTATCGACGGCCTGTTTGCGTCGATGGCGCAGTGGGTAAGCAACAATGTGCCGCAAGGCGCTTTAACCGATTTGGTTTCCGAAGGTATCATTCCCGGAATTGGCGGAATTGTGATTTTTATTCCGCAAATCGCCTTTCTTTTCCTGTTCATCTCCATTTTGGAAGAAAGCGGTTACATGAGCCGGGTTGTTTTTATTATGGACCGCCTTATGCGCCGGTTCGGGCTGAACGGGAAAAGTGTCGTTCCGCTCATTTCAGGTACTGCCTGTGCCATTCCGGCGGTGATGGCTACGCGTACCATCGAAAACTGGAAAGAACGCCTGATAACCATACTGGTCACGCCATTTATTACCTGCTCGGCCCGTTTGCCGGTCTATCTGATTATCATCGCCCTGGTGATACCCGATAAAACTTTTCTGGGAATGAATGTGCAGGGACTAACACTCATGGCACTGTATTTTCTTGGTTTTGCTGTGGCGGTTTTTTCAGCTTACATTCTCAATAAAATCCTGAAAATTAAAAGCCGTTCGTTTTTTATAGCCGAAATGCCCGGGTACAAACTCCCCATGGCCAAAAATATTGGCCTGATAGTTTACGACAAAACCAAAGATTTTGTGGTAAATGCCGGGAAAATCATTCTGGCCATTTCTATTGTGCTGTGGTTTCTGGCTTCACACGGGTCGTCGGAACAGTTTAAAAATGCTGAGGAAATTGTGCGTGCTCAACATGAAAACAGCCAAATCGAGGGCGAAGAGCTAAAAACTGAAATCGCATCTTACAAACTTCGCCACTCGTACATTGGCACGTTGGGACATGCTATCGAGCCTGCTATTCAACCATTGGGCTACGATTGGAAAATAGGAATTGCCCTGCTGACTTCGTTTGCTGCACGCGAAGTTTTTGTGGGCTCAATTGCTACTATTTACAGTGTAGGCACCGACGATGAAGAGACCATAAAAAACCGGTTGGCCGGCGAAATAAATGTCACTACAGGCAAAAAAGCGTTCAACTTTGCAAGCGGAATTTCACTGTTGCTTTTCTATGCCTTTGCCATGCAGTGCATGAGCACATTGGCTATAGTAAAACGGGAAACCAACAGTTGGAAATGGCCGATGATTCAACTCTTTTTTATGACAGGATTTGCTTACGTTGTTTCACTGATCGCATATCAGTTGTTAAAATAAAAATTGGAACAAAAAACATGTGGGAAATACAAAACATACTGGTCTATATTATCGTAATAGCAGCATTGTTTTTTCTGGTGAAGAAATTTTTTATGAAAAAGAAAAAGCGGAATAAAGCAGGTTGTGAGTCGGGATGTAGTTGCCATTAACAAAAAGAAACGGTCAACTCCACCAGGCGCTGCATATACCAATCACATTTAGGCCTGCACACCTTGAACCCAAATCCGAACGGAAACTTTTGCCCCGGGCATTCCTATGGAAAAACCTTGAAATTTAAACCCGTAACTTTAAACTTCTTTCCCTACTTTTGCAGCGGCAAATAAAACAAAAAAAATGCAAAACATTTATCCGCAACATTTTGAAGAAAAAGTAGGATTCGACCGCATCAGGGCAATGCTGCACAACAAATGCCTGAGTACTATGGGCAAAGAGTGGGTAGATGCCATGCATTTTCAGGATAATTTTGAAACCGTTTCGCAGCAATTGGGCGAAGTGAATGAATTTTGCCGTATTATCCGCGAGGTGGAAAATTTCCCGTCCGGCCATTTTTATGATTTACGCAATGCCTTGCAAAAAATTAAAATTGAAGGCCGTTTTCTTGAAGCCGAAGAGTTGTTCGACCTGAAACGATCGCTGGAAGCGGTGCGGGCCATCGTGCAGTTTTTCAAAAAACAGGAAGAACATGTTTTTCCGTTACTGAAAAAGAAAACCGAAAAGGTACAGGTGTTTCCGTACATTTACGAACGCATCGATGCCATTTTGAACAAATTCGGAAAAATACGCGACAATGCATCGCCCGAACTGGCACAAATCCGAAAAAGTATTTTGTCGCTGAATTCAAATATGTCGAAACGACTTCATGCTATTTTAAAACAGGCGCAAAAAGACGGATTGGTTGACGAGGATGCTTCGGTTTCCATCCGCGACGGACGGGCTGTTATTCCCGTCTCGGCTTCCAACAAACGCAAAATAAAAGGCATTGTTTACGACGAGTCGGCTACAGGAAAAACCTCGTATGTGGAGCCCAACGAGATTGTGGAGATGAACAACGAAATCCGCGAGCTGGAATATGCCGAACGCCGCGAAATTGTGCGCATCCTCACCGAATTCTCCAACGATATCAGGCCTTATTTACATGATTTATTGTACGCGTACGATTTTTTGGGTGAAATCGATTTTATCCGGTCGAAAGCACTGCTGGCAGTAGAATTTAACGCCATCAGACCTGAAATGGAGAAAAACCCGCTGATTCAGTGGCACCAGGCCGTTCATCCGCTTTTGCAGCAAGCGCTGAAAAGAGAAAACCGCAAAATCGTTCCGTTAAACATTCACCTCGACGAAAAAAACCACATCCTGCTGATTTCCGGACCCAATGCCGGCGGCAAATCAGTTTGCCTGAAAACGGTTGGCCTGCTGCAATACATGCTGCAGTGCGGACTGCTTATTCCGGTAAATGAATCCAGTAAAACCGGGATTTTCCGGCAGCTTTTTATCGATATTGGCGACGAACAATCGCTGGAAAACGACCTGAGCACCTACAGTTCGCACCTGATGAACATGAAACATTTCGTAAAATACAGCAATGAAAACACGCTGGTACTCATCGACGAGTTCGGCACCGGCACCGAGCCCATGCTTGGCGGTGCCATTGCCGAAGCCATTCTCGACGAACTGAACCGGTTGCGGGCATTCGGTGTACTTACCACCCATTACACCAACCTGAAACATTTTGCTTCGTCGGCCGAAGGTATTGTAAACTGCGCTATGCTGTACGATTCTCAAAATATGAACCCGCTTTTTCAGCTCGAAATTGGTAAACCCGGCAGTTCCTTTGCTTTTGAGATTGCCCGTAAAATAGGCCTCCCGGAAGAAATCCTGGAGAAAGCCACCGAAAAAGTGGGAAAAAAACACATCGATTTCGACCGCAACCTGCGCAAAATCAACCGCGATAAACGGTACTGGGAAATTAAACGCGACAAAATCAGGAAGGTGGAAAAGATTCTCGACAACATGGCTTCCAATTACGAAACCGAACTTCTGGAAACACAGAAGCAACGCAAGGAAATTCTGAAAAAAGCCCGCGAAGATGCTGAAGCATTGCTGGCCGGGGTTAATAAACGTATCGAAAATACCATTCTGGAAATAAAACAGGCGCAGGCGGAAAAAGAAAAAACCAAACTGGCGCGAAAAAAACTGGAAAGGCTGAAAATTGAGGTAGAGGAAAACGCTTCGGACAACGACGAACGCATTTCCGCCAAAATAAAAAAACTAAGGCAACGCGAAGAGAAACGCAACCAAAAACGACCGGCAGAATCGAAAAAGGAAATCAGTAAAAAGAAACCGGAGAAACGCGTTGAACTGAAACCAGGCGACAAAGTGCGTATCACAGGGCAGCAAACCATTGGCGACCTTATTGAACTGAATGAAAAAAATGCAGTGGTGGCATTCGGACAACTTATTACTACCCTTCCCCGCAAGCAGGTGGAGCGACTGAGCAACAACGAAGCTAAAAAAGAAGAAAAAAACATCAGGTCAGGTACCGGCACAAGGTTGTTAAGCAACTTTTCCGAACGCAGGCTCACTTTCAAACCTGAAATAGATGTGCGCGGACAACGTGCCGAAGAAGCTCTTCCGAAAATTCAGGAGTTCATCGACGAAGCCATTATGTTTGAAGTGGCGGAACTGCGAATTCTTCACGGCAAAGGGCACGGTATTCTAAAGGAAACCATTCGTAATTTCCTGCGCTCAGAACCCATGGTACGCAGTTTTAAAGACGAGCATGTCGATTTTGGGGGCGCCGGTATTACCATTGTAAATCTCGCTTTGTAGTATTCTACCAACCCGGAACAAAGTTCAACCCGAAATTCCTGTTCTGCCATCCTCCGTTTTGGAACGGAATGGCAAAATAGGGTTCCAAAATCATGTAGCCCAGAACATTGACCCGGAGAGATGCACCTGCGCTGAATACCGGGACCCGCTGATTAAATGCAGCTTCGGCCCAGGTGATTTTTGGTTTATCGCCTTTACTCCAGGCCAAACCGCCGTCGAAAAACAAATTTAAATCGGTTAAAAAATACTTCGAACCGATTAGAGCCAATCGTTTGGGGCCGGTCAGAGGCAGGCGAAACTCTGCATTGGCCACCGCTATCCGGCTGCCACTTAAATGTGAATAGTTAAGCGAGGTAAATCCAACGGTATTGTCGCCCCAGTTTCCATAAAACGATAAATTCTCATAACCTCTGATTAACCAGGGATATCCAAGGTAAATGGGCGAAACAAGGTCAGTTTCAGAGCCGCTTCCATACCTTCCGTAATGGTAAAACCGAAAAGCAAAAGTAGCCGGATTAATAAAAAAATACTGACGGTAATCGAGCAGGCCCGTAAAAAAATTAACTGCTCCAAAGTACTTTTCAACCTGGTAACGGGCGCGCTGGCCCCGCATGGGTGCTGTCATGCCAAAATAGGAGTTGTCGGTAACATAGGCCAAATCGATTTTCTGATAGTTGTTTCCGTCGGGCGCCGGCATTTTTTCTTTGCTGTAGGCCACAGGAAACCCAAAATCGTCGTAGTAATTGTGATACCGGTCGATGCGGTAATAATACCAGGCAGTGGAAAGGCCGGCTTCAATCCGTCGCGTTTGCGAAAGGGCATGGTAGGTGAAAAACGAAATATTGTCTTCGAACATCCGGATGTAATCCAGCACCAAATCGGTAACCGGAACTTCGTAAACTTCATCGTCTTCTTTTGAACGAAATCTGAGGGTATCGCGCCTGAAAAACATATCGCCGGCACGGTACGGGATATGCGAAGCAGTTAATCCCCAGTTGAACTTCCGGGATTGATTCACATAAGCCACCTGCCCGCCAAAATCGTAAATTTCGCCATTCAGCGCCAAAACAGAATACAACTGGTTGTTACCCACCATATCGCTGAAAATCATACTTACACTGCCCGCCATGTTGTTGTTGTTATAACGCCCTCCAGTAGAAATTCCAATTCCTGCGGTATTCGAAATATAATCGAGTTTAAACTGCGGCCGGTAAGGTACTTCCTGAACCGAATCAGGATGTAAAGTCAAATCTTTCGACCATCTTTTATAAAGGGCTGCATCCACAATATTGCTGTAGTTATGGTTTAGTGGCGGCAAGGTACCCGGCTCAAAATCAACCTTCAATTTCTCCACTTCTTCATACCTGAAATCGGGCGAAGTAGCTGTATATATTTCGTAACTGTTTTTATTGTAGTAAGTATAAGCGACCAAATCTTTATCGAGAGCGGCGCTCATGGCCGGTGAAAAAGGAGTTAACCCGCTGATTCCGGTTTTAAAACGGGTGAGTCTCAACACTTTTTCAGATTCCATTTCGTAGGCAAACAAATTTCTGAAACCATCGGAATTGGACAGAAAATAGATGTTTTTTCCATCGTGTGAAAACCGGGGATTCAGGTTGTCGGCTCCCGGAAATACATTCAAATTTTTAATTTCATTTGTGCGGATATCGATAATCTTTAAGTCGGTACTGAACTTTTTGGCTTTTCTGCCGGTATTAACCACTTCGTCAACGTAAACAATCAGATTGCCATCGGGCGACCATGAAGGATGAATTTTGGAAGAAAAACCATCGGTGAGTTTTTTAATATTTCCGGTTCTGAAATCGTACCTGAACAAATCGCCAACACCTTCCACCAAACCTGAAAAAACAATGTACCTGCCGTCGGGCGACCATTCCGGGTTGGAAAAGGATGGAATATTGTCAAACTCGATTTCGTCGGTAATTTTTGCCCGTTTTACGTCCACGATAGCCAGCTTGTTCTTTCCCTTCCGGAAGATTACGAAAGCAAATTTTTTGCTGTCGGGCGACCAGGTGCCGGCCGATTCGTTAAAACTAAAATCGTCAATTTCGTGGTTTCGGGTAATGCTCGAAAGTTTTTTAATGACTTTTCCGGTTTCTGCATCGGCCAGGTACAAATCGAGGGTAAAAATATCCTTTTCCGAGAAAAACGCCAGGAACTTTCCGTCCGGGCTCAGCGAGGGCGACAGGTTCATTCGTCCGGAATTCTTTTCAGAAATAATTTTTCTTCCGGCAATGTAAGTGGCCGAATCGTCAATAAATTTGTTGTAGTAGGTTTCCACGGCGTTTTTCCACAGCCCCGAAAGCGTTTCCGATTTGAACCCCAGCAGAGAATCCAGCGCTTTGTCAAGCCCGTAACGGGCAGTTTGAGTAAAAATGGGAATAATGAGCGAATCGCCCCAGGTTTTGCCAATCATGGCCCAAAACGCATGACCGTAGCGGTACGGAAAATATTTTGCTTCGGTAGATAGTTGTTTCAGTGTTGGAAAATCATCGTTCACCAGCGCATCGCGCATCCACATGGCCGTATTGGGGTCCACGCTGCCAATAGAAAAATATTCGGCCATTCCTTCAATCATCCACAGTGGAATATTATTTAGCGACGAACCGCTGATAGAATCGGAATGAAGCAAACGGTTAAACTGAAAGGCATGAACCAGTTCGTGCCCCAGAACATGGTCGGTTTGGGCTAACGTAGGAGCGACCGGCATCACCACCCGGTTTTTCAACGCTTCTGTTACGCCACCTGTGGTAGTACCAATCATTCCGCTAATGGCTGTTGTTTGCTGAAAATCGGAGTGGTTCGTATATAAAATTAAAGGATTTCTGTTGCTGATGGTGTCTTTAAAAACATTCTGGTGCATGGCGTACCACTCCTCGGCCCACTCGGCAAATCGAGTGATAAATGTATCATTTTTCAAATAGTGGTAAATCTCAAAATTGGGGGTATGCAATGCATCGTACTTAAACGTTTTATACCCTGGTTTGTTCCTGCCAAAATACTGCGAATAACCGAATGCAGGAATGAACAACAATAAAACCAACAAATGCAGCTGTAATCGGGTACCTGTTTTTCTCATGACTGAATCCTCCCTGAAATTTTAAATGCCAAAAACTTCATCATTATTCAGACAAATTTTCACTTCAATGCGTTGCGTTTGTTTTTTATTTTTTACAAAAAATAGCTTATCAAATTGTATGCCAACAGATTAACAAGAAACCAAAGGAAGTTTACTATTTAAGAATTTTTAATTGTGGACAAATACAAATCCTCCACTTTTTTCCTTGCCCAGGGAGTACGCCGTAAAAACTTCAGGCTCGATTTTATACTGGGATCTTTGCGAAAACAATTTATCCGGATACATTCTCCCAGTTCTTCCCAACCATAATAGCTTACCAGATAAACAACAATGGCTTCAAGGGTTTTGCCGTGTAACGGATTATTTGGTTGCATGGATAAAACTGTGAAATTGTGAAACTGTTTGAAATACTAAAAACTGAGACTGAAAACAGCAACAGCCTGTTTCAAATCCGAAGTCCTTCCAGCAAATCGATAAACCGCTGAACACCTGCAATAATTTCACTTTTGAAGATGTACTCATCTGCAGAATGGGAACGTGCCGAATCGCCCGGGCCCATTTTTACCGACGGAAAAGAAATAATGGCCTGGTCGGATGTGGTTGGCGAACCGTAAACTTTTATTCCCATTTCGGCAGCTTTCCGTGCAAACGGGTGATCAACGCTGACTCCCGAAGAATTCAGCCGGAATGATCGCGGTTTTACTTCAGACTGGATGAGTTCCGCTATGGTTTTTGCCGCTTCTTTGTTGGGGTAATGTTCGTTGGTGCGCACATCCACTACAAAATGGCAAATATCGGGAATCACATTGTGCTGCGTGCCGGCTTCGATCTGGGTAACCGTTATTTTCACTTCGCCCAGCATTTCAGAAACGTTTTCAAATTTATAACTCCGGAGTACCTGAATGTCGTCCAGCGCTTTGTAAAGCGCATTTTCACCTTCACAGCGAGCGGCGTGACCCGACTTACCGTGCGCATAACAATCCAGTACCAGCAATCCTTTTTCGGCAACAGCAAGTTCCATTCGGGTAGGCTCGCCCACAATGGCAAAAGCTACCGGGGTTATTTCGGGCAGAACAATTTCGAGGCCCTGCCTGCCTGAAATTTCTTCTTCGGCAGTGGCGGCGAAAATCAGGTTGTATGGCAGGTCTTCCCTGTGGTAAAAATGAAGAAAAACAGCCAGCAGCGCAACCAGCGCACCTCCGGCATCGTTACTGCCCAATCCGTACAGTTTGTCGCCGTCTTCAACGGGCGAAAACGGGTCAAGTACATAGCCTTTGGCCGGGCGAACCGTATCGATATGTGAATTCAGCAAAATAACCGGTTTACCTTTTTTAAAATGTTTGTTATATGCCCAGGTATTGTTCTTTTTTACTTTAAACGGAATATTTTCACGGTGTAAAAACTCCCGCATTATTTCGGCGGCTTTCTCTTCTTCCTTGCTAAATGAGGGCGTCGAAATCAACTTTTTTAACAGCTCAATAAATTTCTCCATTTCAATATTTCAATTCCGAACGTGCAAAAGTGGGAATAAACCTGAAATAAAACAACAATAAAATATGCTATCTTTGCAATCGATATCAGGAATATAAAAATGGAAGTAATTTCACCACAACAAAAACAAATGGCCCGGTTTGCCAAAGCACTCGGGCACCCGGTACGGGTTTATATTATGGAACTGCTTTCGACACAATCGTGTTGTTACAGCGGCGATCTTTCCGAGGACCTTCCCATTGCCAAATCCACCCTTTCGCAACACCTGAAAGAATTAAAAAATGCCGGACTCATTCAGGGTGAAATTGAAGCGCCAAAAATTAAATACTGCATTAACCAGGAAAACTGGAATCTGGCCAAAAACCTTTTTTCCGGTATTCTTCAGAAATAAAAAAGCAGTTTTGCAAAAAAAAACTTCTCCTCGCACCGCTATTTAAATCAGAACATGAAAAGGTATTTTTTTTTGAACCAAGTTGAGTAAAAAATGTTTTGATAAGGAGCGTTAAAACTAAGTCATAAAGGCTTTTTTAAACAAATTATTATGAGACAATTGAAATTTTATTCGCAATCGAAATCAGTTCTACTTCTTATAACGGCATTTTCTTTTACCATTCTGTTGTCCTGTAACCAGTCCGGTCAAAAGTCGGAAACAAACCAGCAGGCTCCGGTTCTTCCGCAAAACCAGGAACAGGCTCCGGTGGTAAACCCTGAGCCCGAACAACCTGCAACAGATGAAACAACAGAACAAGAACAACAATCTTCAACAGAAAAAAGCGGTGAAGTCATGTTAAATCCTCCGCACGGAGAACCTTATCACCGCTGCGATATTCCGGTCGGCGCACCGCTGAACTCACCTCCGGCAAATACGGCACAACAAACCATAAGCAACGCAGCTTCAACTTCAGCGCCGCAAAATGCAAACAACGCACCCAGCCTGGCCAACAATCCCACGGCGCCAACCCTCGAAAATGCCAATCGTTTGAATTCCGGTCAAACACGAAGCACTACACAGACAAACAACAATACAGGAACAAAACCGCGGCTCAATCCGGCCCACGGGCAACCCTGGCACCGGTGCGACATTCCGGTGGGAAGTCCGCTGCCGTAAACTTTCAGTTCTAATCAACTTAACTGACCGCTGACAATTCTACTTATGCTTTTTAAATCCCTTCCCAGGTTTAATTTTCTAAGATTACCGGGGTTTCACTTTCAATCTAAATCAATTTTATGCCTGCTTTCAGTAAAAGAAAACGTCTAAAACTTGTATTTAATCCCCACTGTAACCACCTGCGTCTCATAGTAATTTTCTGAACGGAGCTTGAACCCGTCGCCGTTAATGGTTTGCTTTAAAGCAAAGGTATTCAGCAAATCGGTGGCCGAAAATACGATATCGGCTTTTCCTTCCAGAATGCTTTTCTTGAGTCCGAAATCCAGCGAAAACCGACTGTCAACCGTGCCCTGCGGAATGATATCCGGCGCATAATAAACGGCAGTAACCTGAATTTCTGCATTTGACGGTAATTTCAGGTTGTTGTTCAGTTTAAAATTCCAGGTATTGCTTTTGCTTTCTTCAAAT
>CAZXHP010000009.1:43608-46994 GCA_964639655.1 uncultured Mariniphaga sp. | reverse complement strand
CAGCTGCCCTCAAATGTTAACCCCCAAACACACAAGCAATACAGAACGTATTGCACTACAAATGTAAAAATTATATTCTGCACACAAAAAGATCAACGGAAAATTTCAACTGAAAAAATAAAAAAAGGGGGAAAACCTAATTCATTGCGAACTCTTTTTTCTGCAACATTCGGTAAATGGTTGATTTGCCAATTCCAAGCTTTTTCGCTACCAGTCTTACATTCTGGTTATACTTGTTTAAAAAATGTTTCACGATATCGTAATTATATTCTTCCAGCGATTTTTCACTGGAAAGTAAATTTTGCACATTGTCGTCCACACTCATGTTCAAATGTGCAGGTTTAATCGAATCGCTGTTTGTCATTACACAGGCAAGTTCCATAACAGCTTTCAGTTCGCGGATATTTCCGGGATAATGATAGGTTCGCAACATTTGTTTGGTCTCGTCTGTAATATTTTTCGGACTCATGCTGTTTTCCCTGCAAAATTCATTGACAAAATGTTTAGCCAGCAAAATAATATCATTGCCTCTTTGTCTTAAAGGCGGCAGTTCGATGGGCAACCCCAGCAAACGGTAATAAAGGTCTTGCCTGAATTTCCCTTCAGCAACCAGCGTAGAAAGGTTTTTGTGGGTCGCGGTTAAAATTCGCACATCGAGCGGGATGGTTTCCGTACCTCCCAAACGAACAAGTTCCCGCTCCTGAATCACCCTTAACAGTTTGGCCTGAACATTCATGTCCAAATCGGCGATTTCATCCAAAAACAACGTGCCTGAATTGGCAAGTTCAAATTTTCCGATTTTTCTGAAATCAGCACCGGTAAAGGCCCCTTTTTCATGCCCGAACAATTCGCTTTCAATAAGTCCTTCGGGAATTGCTGAAACATTAACGGCAACAAACGGTTTATTGCTTCGTGGAGAATTGTAGTGAACTCCTTTTGCCACCAACTCTTTCCCGGTACCGGTTTCTCCGTAAATTGAAACAGAAATATTGGTTTGAACGGCCTTCTCCATTAAACCAAACACATGTTCAATTTCCCTGCTGTTGCCTTTTATCAGCTTTCGAAAATTATAATGGTCTTTTATTGCATCTTTTAATCGCGTATTTTCCTGTTTCAACTGGTCGGACTGGTAAATGTTTTTGATAACATTTGTAATTTTTTCCCGGGTGTCGGCAGCCTTCATGATATAATCATACGCGCCGTTTTTCATCAACTCTATGGCAGTGTTAATACTTTCCTGGGCCGAAATAATGATAACATGCGTATTGGGCGCTTTTTTCTGAATTTCTTTTAACACCTCCTGCCCCGTCATATCGGGCAAAGTATAATCCAGTGTTATTACATCGGGTTGTTCGTCAAGGCTTGAGATGCAGTCTCTCCCGTTATAAAAAACCCTTACCTGGTATTGCTGATCGACCAGTTGTTTTTTTAATACCTGTGCATAAAGTTTGTTATCTTCAACGATGAAGATTTTGTACCTGATGTTGTTTTTTTGGTTGGCCATCTTTTTTAGTTTTTTATCAAAACGTCCACTTCCCACAAAAGAAAGTGCCAAAATAGGAATAATTTTTCAATATTTTCCCTATTTGAAACAAAAATTAATTTTTGGGAACCACAAAAACAACAATCAAAATTTATAACCAGCCTTTTGCAAATCGGCTAAATTCGAAAACGGACGTATTGGATTCAAATATCTTGCCAGATGTTTATGAATTTTCAACCTGATTTCTTTAGCAGTTTTGGTATCCATCCGGTCGAAAGAATGCCCGCCCGGAACCGATTCAAAAATTTCGTACTCAAATGGTTTTCCCTCCGCTTTAAGCGACTTAATTAAATGTTCCACTTCCAGCACATTTACGTCGTCGTCGTTGGTATTGGTATGAACAAGAAGCGGTGTACCTTTGTATTTGTGGGTATTCCAGGCAGGAGAACGCCGGCGGTATTCTGCAACATTATCGTTTGCATTCTGACCAATATGGTAATCCGCTTCAAACAAATCGCGGTAACTTTGCGTGTGGTAGCCCATTCGGGCGATTAAATCGCTCACCGGAACTCCGGCAAACGCCACATGGTAATCGTCCGGATGATCAAAAATATTCATAAGTGCAATCAATCCTCCATGACTCCACCCTACAATTCCAACCCGGTCTTTGTCTATAAAGTCATAATTTTCAAGCATAAAATTCCGGCTGTAAAAAACATCTTCTGTTTCCAGACCCCCGTAATCAATTTTTTCATAGTGGGATTTTCCATAGCCTGTGCTTCCCCGGTATTCCGGGGCCACAATTACGTATCCCTGTGCAATAAACTCCCGCACAATGTGGGTGTAATATGTAGTAAAATCGGCATGAACTCCGCCATGCGGTAAAACAATTAACGGATATTTTTTCGAAACATCGATATCGTTGGGAATAAATACATACGTCCAGAATTTCACCGGATTTCCGGCGCCTTTTGCTGCCGGATTCTCTTCTTTCCATTTGGGAGGACCGTAAATATAAAGCTTGTCGATAAATGCAATATCACCAACTTTTTGATACCACAATACATCGTCAATCTTTTTTTCGAGTACATCCAGTCTGTGATTCAGATTCTCATTCTGCTTCTGTAATTGTTTAAAATTTTGTTCCGGCAATTCCGGATTCTGAGAAAAACCTGTTGAAAAGATTATTGCAAAAAAAAGTGTCAAAATGGTATAATTCTTCATGGTTCCTTTATTTTTACTGTTATCAGTTTCCATTTAGCATTTAAATAATGGGTTGAATTTACAATGAATGATTATTTTTATAAAAGTATAAAAAAGGTATAAAAATGAAGTACAAAGCTTTTCATAAATTGTCTTACGGACTTTACATTATAACAACCACGTTAAATAACGAAAAGGCAGGTTATATCGGGAATACAGTTTTTCAGGTGACATCGGAACCTTCGCAAATCGCAATTAGTTGTCACAAAAACAATGCATCGCTGGAAAAAATTCTTCAAAGTAAGATTTTTTCCATTTCGGTACTGGGAAAAAATGCAAGTACATCGCTTATCGGTGAATTTGGATTTATGTCAGGTTCTGATATCGACAAATTCAGAAACGTGGAAACCAAAACTGCAAAAACGGGAGCTCCAATTGTAATGGACTCTTCTGTTGCCTGGTTCGACTGCAAAGTGGTTGCCACTCAGGATGTCGGTTCGCATATTCTGATTATTGGCGAAGTTTTGGACAGCGAAGTATTGTCTGATGAAGAACCGCTTACTTACGCCTACTACAGGGAAAAATACAAAATGCTTTCTCCCAAAAACTCACCAACTTACATTGAACGGGAAAAACTGGAAAGCGAAAAAGAACCGGAAAAAAAACAAGTATCTGAGTCTCAAGAAAAGTCTCAAGAAAA
>CAZXHP010000009.1:10160-43508 GCA_964639655.1 uncultured Mariniphaga sp. | reverse complement strand
AGTCTCAAGAAAAGTCTCAAGAAAAAGAAAAGGAAGAAGGGAAAAGTATGGACACATTTACTTGCACCATATGCGGTTTCCGGTACGACCCCGAAGAAGGAGATCCCACCGCGGGTATTCCTCCCGGTACACCGTTCGAAGATCTTCCCGACGACTACAAATGCCCCATTTGTAATGCATCCAAGGAGTATTTCAAAAGAAACTAAATAAAAAACAGCCGGTACTGCCCGGCTGTTTTTTTTTACAACGTTTTATGTGTACCATCGCAAAACGGTTTGTTTTTCGATCGTTTGCACTGGCACAGCCAAACCTCTTTTTTCTCTTCTATTTCAAAGGAAACCGGCGTAAATCCAGTTGTTTTATGCGACCCGTCGCAAAAGGGCTGATTATTGCTTCGTCCGCACGCACACCAAAAATATGTACCTGGTTCGAGTGAAACCATTTTCGGAAATTTTGCTGCAATTTTCAGTTTTTCCATTCGGTTTTATTTTTTAAATTCTGTTTGCCTCTAAATTAGTCAACAATTTTGTATGCCACAACCTTATTGTCAAAAAAAGTAGGAACCAGCACCAAATCCAATTTCAGCGCAAAATCCAAATCGGCAGTGTTAATTTTTTCGGCAGTGGTGTCGAGCAGTTTAACATTTTTACCATTCCGGTGTATGAAAACCCTGCCCGGCCAATTGGAGAAAACAAATTCGCCCTCGTTATTTTTTTCCAGCCCGTCAACACCGCCGGCATCGCCAATAATTTGTTTTACCGCTTTGGTTTTGATGTCCACTTCGTAAATATTCTGATCGCCAACATACAATTTTCCCATTTCGGTAAATAAACCGTTGGGATTTTCAAGTGGCTCACCTTCAAACCAAACAGAAAGCGATCCGTTAACAAGTGCATGAATTTTTGCGGTTCGGGTATCCGAAACCAGAATCATTCCGTTACTGCAGGCAGCCACATCGTTCAAAAAAACGGCATTGGCAGCATGGTACCTGCTGGTTATTTTTCCCGACTTAACATCGATTTCCACAAGACGATCAATATCAGACACATACAATTTACCTTCAAAAAGTGCCATGCCCTTGGGCGCGTCGAGTCCTGCCACCCATTCCAGATTCTTTTCACTGCCATCGGCATTCAAAATACTGATAAAACCGTTGCCGTCTTTGGCTGTTGGATCACCATTAATGTTGGCAACATACATTATTTCATTTTCCTCATCAAAAAGAACGGATTCCGGTGTTTTCAACGCGGCGGTAGTTTCCCACACTTTTTCAAGTTTCTGTGCTTTTACCGCACCCAAACCCGAAATAAAAACCAAAAGCAAACCCCATAGTAATGTTTTCATAATATATTCGTTTTAAAATTTTGGATAAAAAGTTACCATAAAAAAGTAGTTATTGCAAAAAAATGTTCAATTTGGTGTAAAATTCTTTTACTAAAACGAATATCATGTACAAAATTTTTTTTGGATTGATTTACCTGTCCGTGTTTTTTTCAGCAGGCGGACAAGATTCTGAAAATGAAAAATTTTATGTGGGAACCTTTACCAGTGAAGGCGCAGAAGGTATTTACCTCTGCGAATTTAACCGAACATCGGGTGAAATTTCCCTGGTCGAAACCTTTAAGGGAATCGATAATCCATCATTTTTAAAGATTTCACCGGATAAGCAGTTCCTTTATGCGGTTACACGACCTTCCGCAGCTATTGAAAAATCGGGCGGTTACATTCAGGCTTACAAAATAGGAAACAAAGGCGGTTTACAGTTTATCAATAAAGCGGTTTCCCACGGAGCAGATCCGTGCCATGTAGATGTTTCACCTGACGGAAAATTCGCAGCCATTGCCACTTATGGAGGCGGTACAACTTCGCTGTACCCGGTGAACAAAAACGGTGGAATCAGCCCGGCTGTGTCCATCATTGTAAACGTCGGCTCGGGGCCAACTTCGAGACAAACGGCCCCGCATGCGCACTCCATCAAATTTTCCCGAAACGGGAAACAGGTTTTTAGCGCCGATTTGGGTACCGATCAACTGAATATTTTCGACCTGAAAAAGGGTGAATTAACACCGGCTAAACAACCGTTTGTAAAACTTCCGCCCGGTTCGGGACCCCGGCATTTTGATTTTCATCCGGAAGCTGAAGTAATTTACGTTATTAATGAATTGAATTCCACTATTAGCGTTATCGACGGGAATGGCCGTGACCGTAAGGTGATTCAAACTGTTTCTGCTTTACCCGAAAATTTCGATGGAACGAGCTATTGTGCCGATATTCATGTTTCGGCCGACGGAAGATTTGTTTACGGTTCGAACAGAGGTCATAATTCGATTGCCGTTTTCAAAACCGATCCTGTTTCGAAAAAGCTGGAATTTCTGACCACCGTATCCTCGCGCGGCGAATGGCCAAGAAATTTTACGCTTACTGCCGGCGGCAGGTTTTTACTCGTGGCAAATCAACACAGCGGAAATATTGTGGTTTTCAAAATTAATTCAGAAACCGGAATCCCTGAATTTACGGGGAAAGAATTAAAAATTCCGGCGCCGGTTTGCCTCGAATTCCTGTAAAACAATCAGCTAAACTTTGTACTTATAAGTTTGATAAACTCGTCGCGGGTGGCATTTTTCTGAAACGCCCCGGTAAAATCTGAAGTAGTGGTAATGGAATGCTGTTTCTGAATTCCCCTCATTTGCATGCACAGGTGCTGGGCTTCAATTACTACTGCAACTCCCAGCGGACTTAAAGTATTTTGAATGCATTCTTTAATTTGTGAAGTGAGTCTTTCCTGCACCTGCAGCCGGCGGGCAAAAACGTCAACTACACGGGCTATCTTGCTCAAACCTGTTATGGTACCGTTGGGAATGTAAGCAACATGTGCCTTCCCGAAAAAAGGAAGCAGGTGGTGTTCGCACATCGAATAGATTTCAATGTCTTTTACAATAACCATTTGCCGGTAATCTTCCCTGAACATTGCCGAACGTAAAATTTCGACCGGATCGGTTTTGTAGCCCTGCAATAAAAACTGCATCGCCTTTGCCACTCTTTCAGGTGTTTTATCCAATCCTTCACGCGAAATATCTTCACCGATTATCTTCAGAATATTTTTGTAGTTACGCGAAAGTTCGCTGGTAATATTCTCATCGTAAACATCGATGCGCTCGTACACATTTGAGTTATTTATCCCTGAATCACACATATTTACCATTCTATTAATTCAATTGCAAAGATTAGCTTTTTTTCAGAAAATCGGGCAGATTGTACTGATTGTTTTGAAAAACATATTAATTTATAAAAAAACGAACTGAATGAAACGCAACCTTTCGGTCTTTTCAAACATCTTAATCGCAGCCCTTGCAGAGGCAGTGGGGATTGGGAAAGAAATTAATGATTTTTTTGTTTGGCATACAATAATATAAATGAATAAGAGTTATAACAAATGACCACATTTGACGAGTAACAGCTCGAATTTACTTTGCCAAAATTAAACCGCTTTGAAAGAATGATAGTAATTACAGGAGCCGCCGGGTTCATAGGTAGCTATTTAGCAGGAAAGCTAAATCAGTCGGGTTATAACGACCTGATTTTGGTTGATCGCTTCGATGATCCTTCGAAGGATATCAACCTTTTCAAAAAAAAATACAGGAAATTTATTGACAGGGATAAATTTTTTAAATGGCTGATAAAACATTCGAACGATGTGGATTTCATTTTTCACATGGGTGCGCGCACTGACACGGTTGGGCTTGAGCCCGAGCTTTATCAGCAGCTCAATCTGATTTATTCACAGCGACTCTGGAACATTTGTTCCGAGATTCAGGTGCCACTGGTTTACGCGTCGTCAGCAGCTACTTACGGGAATGGAGAACTGGGTTTTTCCGATTCGCATATTAATTTGTCGAACCTGCGTCCCTTAAATTTATACGGTTGGTCGAAACACAACTTCGATGTTTGGGCGCTAAAACAAACGCGCACTCCCCCATTCTGGGCAGGATTAAAATTTTTCAACGTTTATGGACCAAACGAATACCACAAGGGAAGAATGGCCTCGGTGGTTTTGCATGCGTTTAATACCATAAACAGAACCGGGAAAATGAAACTTTTTAAGTCGCACCACAAAGATTACAGAGATGGTGAGCAAAGCCGCGATTTTGTTTATGTGGACGATATTGCCGACGTGATGCTCTATTTTTTGCATCACCGGGAAAATCCAGGGATTTACAATGTTGGAACCGGGGAAGCCCGCTCATTCCTCGACTTAACACAGGCAGTTTTTAAAAGTCTGAAAATGAGTCCTGAAATTTCGTTTATCGATACTCCTGTTGAACTGCGGGGCCGGTATCAGTATTTTACCGAAGCTGAAACTGAAAAACTTCGAAAAATAGGGTACACCAAACCGTTTACGGAACTCGAAGGAGGAATTGAAACCTATGTGGAGAAGTACCTGGTAAAAGAAGCTTGTTTTTAACCACAAAAAATCCCGGCAAAAAGCCAGGACTATGTTATTTCGCAAAACGTAATTCGATTTAGGAAATTGCATGCTTTCCTGAAGACAAAAATTTTTCAAGTAAAACAAGCAGTGAAGCTCCCATAAAAATCCCGGCAATTCCTGCGGGGAGATTGGCAATTTTTTCGAAAAACGCACGATAACCGGTAAGTACAGCGTCGGTGTTTACCTGCTGAAGTAACGCAGGTGTTTGTTCAGAAGCAGAACCTCCGCCCGAAACCAAAGCTACGGCTGCAAACAAAACCGCAAAAAGTGCCAGAATAATCCAAAAACCTTTTCCCAGCACCGGCGATTGTTTCACCTGCTCCAGCGCCGGTTGTTCCGCGAAAATCCGGTTCATCACCCGGGCCGAAAAACCGGGTCCCGGCGATTCAGGTTTTACGCTTTTCAGCAGTTGCCTCAGTTCCTTATCTTCTTCAAACGTTTTCATAATATGGTATATAAATCTTCTTTCAACATTTCATTTAAAATCGTATAGAGCTTTTTCCGGGCCCGGTGCAGTTTAACCTTGGTATTACTTTCGGTTAATCCGGTAACCTTACTTATTTCTTCTACCGACTGATCTTCGAAATAGTAAAGCACAATCAGTGTATATTCATCCTCCGGAAGTTTCTCCAAAGCTGCTTTTACAACCTTTTCCCGATTTTCTTCCGGAATGCCGTCGAGGTTCATTTCCTCAGCTTCATCGCTAATCTGCACTTCATCGGTCGAGGCAAAATGCTGTTTTTTCTTCCGGGTTTCCGAAATACAGGTGTTGTAGGTAATCCGGTACAACCAGGTTGAAAATTTTGCTTTCCCCTGAAACGTATGAAGCGATTTATAAGCTTTTACAAAACTCTCCTGAGCCATTTCTTCGGCATCTTCACGATTTCTAAGAACTTTTAGCGCAATGGAAAAAACGATATTCTGGTATCTTTCAACGATATACGAAAAGTAATTGGTTTGCCCCTCCAAAACTTTCCCGATGTAATAATTATCGTCTTTGTTTTCCATCTGTTGCTTTGACGAAATAATTTTATAACGGTTACAAATTTATTTAAAAGAATTATTCAAAGAATGTGTAACCGGAAGAAAAAGCCGGCGTCAAAAGGTCAGAAAACAAAAAATAACCATTTAAAATTAAATATCATGGAAGGAATTTTTGTACCAATCGGACTTTTTCTGGCCATTTTTGCCGTTCTCTACGTTTACTGGACTACGCGCACCAAAGAGCGGCTGGCGTTAATTGAAAAAGGGGCAGATGCCCGTATTTTTAAAACCGGGCCATCGAAATATGCCCTGCTCAAATGGGGAATTTTTCTTATTGGCCTGGCCATTGGCGTAATTACAGGTTTTGCTTTGTCCAATGTCGTACACGAAGTGGTTGCCTTCTTCACCATGATTTTCTTCTTCGGTGGAGTGGGTTTAATCGTTGCACATTTTGTAACTGCCAAATTTGAGAAAAAGGAATAACATTTTTCGCAGCAAAAAGAAAACGGATTTGGAAACCCAGGTCCGTTTTTTTATTCACAATGAAAATCGATAACGCGTTGAATGGCAAGACTGCATACCGGGCAAAAACTTTTTGCTGCATTGCTTTTCATGCGGCAATCCAACGCCGGACTGTAAATTCCTTTAGCCATATAGCCTCCACCCTCGAAAACACCAACTGTACCTGAATATTTTGCTTCGCGTGGCGTTGGAACCGGTGTGGAAGAATCAATCATCGATTTCCATTTTTTTTCAAAGTCAACCAGTGTTGTCAGATTAGGCTCCCAGGGTTCAGTTTCCAGATTATAAAAATCTTCGTAAGCCACTGAAGAATTGTAGTATTCATCTCCCAACCCGGCCAATCCATGCCCAAACTCGTGCACAAAAACTTCTTTCGTTAACTGATTGTCGGAAGTACACACCGTTAAAAAGTTGTAAAAACCTCCACCACCGTAACGTTCGCTGTTTACCAAAACATAAATATGATCATACGGCACACAGGCAGCTGCGTCGTAAATTGTTTTCATGTCGCTGGTAGTGAGGTAACGGTCGAGATCGAACGTATAAAAAGTTGCGTTGAAGGCGGTATTTTTATAAATATTTTCGCCCGGAATATCGGTACCGGAAGCAACCGATGGAGTTAACAATGCTGTTACATTAAACTTTTCCCGGTTCGATTTAAATGGTTCTTCTTCGAACAAATAACCGCTAACCCTATTGGCATCATCCACAAACTTATCCATTTCGCCGGCAGTGTAACCTTCGGCTAAAATCACTACATCCACTTTTTCCTCCGGTTTTCCGCTGTTTACAATGCCAACTGATTTATGAGGATATGGTTTTTCCTTCAAAATAAAATAGTTAGCCGGGTCGATTTCTGTATCATAAATTGATTTAAATTCTCCTTCCCACTGCCGCGCTTCAATACTTAGGCGAACCTTTTTTTTGGGATAGGGAAAAATGGCCGCCTGGTAGAAAGTTCTGTCCGTTTTTTTTGCTTCGGCGGTGGTTTGCCATTCCTGAAAAAGGGTACTGAAACCTTTTGAAAATATTAGTTTTCCGGTTTCACTGTCATATATCAGAAAACGGTAGGTTCCATAATTAAAAGTATCAACCAGATTAATTAACGAACCCGCCCAGTAGGGCTCCTGCTTCATTTGTTGCGGATAAACCTTCACCTCTTTGGCATTTCCCCCCAGTAAAAAATCGAATCTCAAAGATTTTTTCTGAAAATAATTCGAAAAGTTGTCTTGCCCAAAGGTTAACAGAGGGAAAAGAAAAAGAATAACAAGTAACTTTCGTGCCATAATAATTTGCATTTACTATTTTTGGCTAAAATTAAAAATATCGGCTATAATAATGAGATCTGTTTACAAATTTCTCCTTGAGACTATTCGTTCAGTTGACCAGTTGGAAATGATTGCCAAACCAGGAGCAGCAATCGTCACGTTAATTCTTATTTTCGTAGTAGCCTGGCTGGGACATTTTTTAACCCGACTGATTATTTTGCGGATTGTTCATCGCATAGCCCTCCGGTCAAAAACCAAATGGGATGATTTCCTGGTCAACCAAAAATTTTTCAGGAACCTGGCCCACCTGGTTCCGGCATTTATTCTTTACAACGCAGCCAACTTTTCTTATCCCATAATCCATCAGGAGCTTAGCGAGCTAAGTGAGGCAACGCTAAATATGCTCTCCAGAGATTATTACTTTTCCCTGGCCGGATTTTTAACAAAAACAGCACAAGTCTATTTCGTTTTTATTTTCATTTTCGTTTTAAATTCATTCCTCAATGCTGTTCTCGATATATACAATTCTACGCCTTATGCCACCCGCCGGCCCATCAAAGGCTATCTCCAGCTTTTTAAAATTCTGATTTTTTCCCTATCCGGCATTCTAATCATTGCTGTTTTATTGGAGCGAGACCCAACCGTATTGCTGGCAGGATTGGGGGCAATGGGAGCAGTTTTGCTTTTGATTTTCAAAGATTCGATTTTAGGATTTGTGGCGTCCATCCAACTTTCGGGAAACAACATGGTAAAAATTGGCGACTGGGTGGAGATGCGCAGCCGGGGCGCCGACGGTACTGTAATTGACATTACCCTAAACACGGTTAAAGTACAAAACTGGGACCGGACTATTTCAACTATCCCCACTTACTCCATGGTCAGCGAATCGTTTATCAACTGGAAAGGAATGGAAGAATCGGGCGGAAGAAGAATTAAACGTTCGATTAATATCGATATGACCAGCATTAAACTATGCAACAGCGAGCTGATGAGCCGGCTGGAAAAGTTCCTGCTGATTCGAGATTACGTGAGGGAAAAAGAGAAAGAAATAAAAGATTACAACCAACAAAAAAATATTTCAGATGAAGATATCGTAAGTGGCAGAAGGCAAACCAATATTGGTATTTTCAGAAAATATTTAGAGGTTTACCTGCATCAACATCCTATGGTTAACGACAGTATGACGTTCCTTGTGCGTCACCTGCAACCCACCGAAAAAGGCTTGCCTGTTGAGATTTATGTATTTTGCAAAGACAAAGCCTGGGCACGCTACGAATCTGTTCAGGCTGACATATTCGACCATATTCTTGCCGTAATTCCTGAATTTGACTTACGGGTTTTTCAGGAACCTTCAGGAGCCGACATTAAACAGGGATTGTCAAATCTCTATAAATTAAAGCATTTCGAACAAAAGTCGGTTGAGGACTAATTTTCAAAAACAATTCTAAATAGAATGTTATAAAGCATTACTGATTTATAATTGTAAATTTTTCCTACTTTTGCTTTATAATTTGAAACTCATACGGAAATAAGAACCATGAATAAATCGGATTACCTCGAACAAGCAGCAGATATTGACGAGCTTGATGAAAAAATCCTGAAACTGATTACCAAAAATGCGCGCATACCGTTTTTGGAGGTAGCGAGGGAGTGTGGAGTATCGGGTGCTGCCATCCACCAGCGTGTTCAGCGGCTTTTAAATATTGGTGTAATTACCGGTAGCGAATTTATCGTAAATCCGCAAAAATTAGGTTACAATACTTGCGCATATATGGGCATTTACCTCGAAAAAGCAAAGTTTCACCGTCAGGTTGTTGCGGCAATGCGTGAAATCCCTGAAATTATCGAATGTCACTACACCACCGGGCAGTACGCCATTTTTATAAAAATTCAAACAAAAACCAACAAACATCTGAAAAAAATTATTGACGACAAACTTCAGGAAATTGAAGGAATAGCCAGAACCGAGACCTTTATGTCGCTCGAAATGGATTTTAAACGGCAAGTACCGATTCAATAAAAAAAGCCGGTTTTAGCCGACTTTTTTTTATACGTGCTGTTTTTCCCGGTACAAGAAATCATACGATTCATCGTGCTGGCTAATATCCAGTCCGGTTTTCTCGCCTTGTGGTGAAATTCGCATGGGAACAATCAAGTCGGTAATTTTATACATCAGCAAAGAACCGCCAAAGGTGAACAAACCAACAACTGCAAGTGCCAAAAGATGAAAAAGAAATGTTCTTATTTCGCCATGAATAAGTCCAACGTCATTGGCAAAAATGGCAGTCCCCAGCATGCCCGTAATTCCACCCATCCCGTGTGCCGGAAAAACATCGAGGGTATCGTCGAGCATCGATTTAGTTCTTAATGTAATGGCATAGTTGCTAATAATTGCAGCTATAACCCCTATAAAAACACTTGCGCCAACATCAACAAAACCGGCAGCAGGAGTGATGGCAACAAGGCCAACCACCAGTCCGATGGAAGCGCCTACAGCCGAAGGCTTAACTCCCTTGGCAGCATCGTAAAAAATCCAGGTCAGCATAGCTGCAGCCGATGCTGTATTTGTATTTACCAAAGCGCGTGCGGCAACCGAATCGGCAGCCAGAGCAGAACCGGCATTGAACCCGAACCAGCCAAACCAGAGCATCCCTGCCCCGAGAAGAATGTAAGGAATATTTGCCGGTTTGAATTTTTTCATGGCATCTTTCCTTCTGCCCAAAAAAATTGCGCCGGCCAACGCAGCAAAACCTGCCGACATGTGCACCACTGTTCCTCCGGCAAAATCGAGAACCCCCCAGTTTCTTAAAAAGCCATTCGGGTGCCACGTCCAGTGAGCCAGAGGTGAATAAATAAAAATCAGAAACAAACAAATAAACAACATATATGCCCTGAAACGCACTCTTCCGGCAAAAGAACCGGTTATGAGCGCAGGCGTAATTATTGCAAATTTTAACTGAAACATGGCAAAAACCGCCAGCGGAAAGGTGGGTGAAAAATCAGGATGCGTTCCGCCACCCACACCCCGAAACATAAAAAAAGTTAACGGGTTTCCGAAAACACCGGTACCTTCACCTCCAATACTTTCGCCAAAAGCAATGCTAAATCCGATTACAACCCACAAAACACTAACGATACCCATGGCAATAAAACTTTGCAGCATGGTTGAAATAATGTGCCTGGGCTGAATCATTCCGCCGTAAAAAAAAGCCAGACCGGGCGTCATCAGTAAAACAAGGGCTGTAGCTGTTAGCATCCAGGCGGTATCGCCGGCAACAAGTCCGGAATAATCCTGTTCTGTAGTTCCTGATGGAAGAATAATCCCCACTAAACCTGCCAGAACGAGTAATCCCAGAATGACCCACCATTTTTTTGTACTTTTCATAACTTTGCTTTTTAGTCTTGAACTATCTTATTGATATTATTTCGAATACAAATATACCATTTTGATATATAAAACAGAAAATAATATCAATATTATAAAAACAAAAGGAAAACAACAACAATTTGTTATAGGAAAAATGCGAATGCAAAAAAATAAGTTAAGCTCAATCCTGATATTAACGCCACTACTTCGTTGATTGATCCTGTTTTTTATTTGTTTTTTCCTATTTTTGATTGAAAATCTAGTGAGTGATGACCTTAAAAAACAGCTTGGACGATATTGACTTAAAAATTTTGGATATCATTACGCAAAATGCGCGCATTCCGTTTAAAGATGTAGCCAAAGAAGTGGGAATTTCCAGGGCAGCAGTGCACCAGCGTGTAAACAGAATGATTGAACTGGAAGTAATTATTGGTTCGGGTTACCACATCAATCCCAATAAAGTTGATTTTAAAACCTGCAGCTACATTGGCGTTTTCCTGGAAAAAGGAGGACTTTTTTCAGAAGTGGTTGAAAAGTTAAAACTGATTCCGGAAATAGTGGAATGCCATTACACAACCGGACAATACGCCATTTTTGTGAAAGTGTATGCCAAAGACAACGAACATCTTAAAAAAATACTGAGCCACCAGATTCAGAAAATTCAGGGAATAGCCAGCACCGAAACTTTTATTTCGCTGGAACAAACATTCAAACGAACCATTCCTGTAAATAGCTAATTCCTTTGCCTGACAGCTTCGTAAACCAAAAGCGCGGCAGCAACCGAAACGTTAAGCGATTCTATTTTTCCGAAAAGTGGAATTTTTACCTGTTCGTCGGCAATCTTCAGCACCTGTGGCGAAATTCCTGTATCTTCTGCACCTACAACAATGGCAAGAGGAACATTCATTTCAGCCTGCGTGTAGAGTGAGGTTGCCTTCTCGGTGGCTGCAACAGTTTTTATACCGGAATTTTTCAGAAACCGGACTGCGGCCTGCAAACTTTTCACTTTACAAACCGGAACAGAATGTAAAGCTCCTGCCGATGTTTTTACCGCATCGGCGCCAATCCGTGCCATTCCTTTTTCAGGAATTACCACGGCATGAACCCCGGCACATTCGGCCGTTCGCACAATTGCACCAAAATTTCGGACATCGGTTAACTGATCGAGAATAAGAACAAGCGGATCTACTCCCGTTTCAAACAATCCGGGCACGAGCGTTTCCAAATCAGCAAATTCAACAGCTCCGACAAATGCCACAACTCCCTGATGATTTTTACGCGTAATCCGGTTAATCTTTTCAACCGGGACAAACTGAAACGGAATATTATTCGCTTTAATCAACTGAAAAAGTTCGGCAAACAAAACATTGTCAATTCCTTTTCGCAGAAGCACTTTTTCAATATTCCGCCCGTTTTTTATCGCCTCGATAACGGTTCGGGTCCCAAAAATAAAATCTTCCTTATTCATTACCAGGTTTTTTTTGCCTTCCACATTTCCAGTTCTTCATGGGCATTTTCCCATTTTTCCATGGTAGTTGCCAATTCTGTTTTCAACATTTCGTAGCGGCTGTAAACTTCCTCATCTTCCAACGTTTCGGGGCGCGAAAGAATTTCATCCATCCTGGAAATCTCGTTTTCAAACGACTCGATGGAGGCTTCAATTTCCGCAACAGACTTTTCCAACCTCGATATCGTACGGTTTATGTCTTTACGCTGTTCAAAAGTGGGGCCGTGCAGGTTTTCTCCCGGTTTTAACTTGCTGTTAACGGATGAACCTGCATTTCCGGTTGGAACCTCAAGCTCTTTCAACGACTCCATTTTCTTTTTCTGAAGAAATTCATAGATGCCGCCCAGGTGTTGTTTTATTTTTTTGTTCCGAAATTCGTAAACACAGTCCACCAGGCCATCGAGAAAATCGCGGTCGTGCGAAACCACAATCACAGTACCGGTAAAATGGGTAAGCGCCTCCTTCAAAATTTCTTTCGATTGCATATCGAGGTGATTGGTTGGTTCATCCAACACCAAAAAATTAACTGGTTCGAGCATCAAACGTATCATAGCCAGCCTCGATTTTTCGCCGCCGCTCAACACTTTCACTTTTTTATCGACATCTTCGCCCGAAAACAAAAATGCACCGAGAATATCGCGGATTTTTGTGCGCACTTCGCCAACAGCAATTTCGTCAATCGTCTCAAAAACAGTAAGTTCTCCATTGAGCAACTGCGCCTGATTTTGGGCAAAATAGCCAATTTTAACATTGTGCCCCACATCAACCACGCCCGAAAAACTTATTTGCCGAAGAATAATTTTTACCAAGGTAGTTTTGCCTTCGCCATTTCGGCCGACAAATGCCACTTTTTCGCCATTTTCCACTTTCAGGTCAATCGCGTTCAAAACCAATAGGTCGTCGTATTTTTTGCTGATATTTTTTGCATCTACCACCACCCTGCCGGACCTTGGCGCCGGCGGAAATTTGATTTTCAGGCTGGCATTGTCTTCCTCCTCGATTTCAATCCGGTCAATTTTTTCCAACTGTTTTATACGCGACTGAACCTGAACTGCCTTTGTTGCTTTGTACCTGAAACGCTCGATGAACTTTTCCGTGTCTTCAATCATTTTTTGCTGATTGCGGTATGCGGCCGTTTGAACTTCCCGCTGCTCTTTTTTCCATTGCACAAAAGCAGAATAGTTCATGCGTTTATCTGTAATTTTTCCCAGCGAAATTTCGATCGTCCGGTTGCATACCGCGTCGAGAAACGCTTTGTCATGCGATACCAGCACAACAGCACCTTTATAGTTTTTCAGAAAATTTTCGAGCCATTGAATCGATTCGATATCAAGATGATTGGTCGGTTCATCGAGTAAAATAACATGCGGTTTTTTCAACAGTAATTTTGCCAGTTCAACCCGCATTCTCCAGCCGCCGCTAAATTCGGCAGTAGGGCGATCAAAGTCACTCCGTTCAAATCCCAGTCCCAAAAGAGTTTGCTCGAGCGAAGCACGGTAAGAATCTCCTCCCAGGATTGTATATCGCTCATTTAAATCAGTAAGCAGGTTCAGTTTTTTCAGGTATTCATCAGAATGAAAATCAGTGGCGTTGGGAATTTCGTGGTTAAGTCCGGAAATTTGTTGTTCAATAGCAAGCAATTCATCAAACGCAAGCATGGTTTCTTCCAGGAGCGTATTTACATCTTTTAGTTTCATTTCCTGCGGAAGGTAACCAATTGTAGTTGCTTTGGGAATGTTTACTTCGCCCGACGTGGGCTGCAGTATTCCGGAGATTAACTTCAGAAGCGTTGTTTTTCCCGCACCATTTTTCCCGATTAATCCGATCCTGTCCTCCTGCCGAATAAGAAAACTGGCTTCCTTCAACAAATCAAAGCCGCCAAAGCTTATTTGTACTTTATCTAATGCTATCATTTTTTCAAAAAAAAACCGCGGCCAAAGATAACGATTATAGCTTAACGGGACAGTGAAAATTCAGGGCAAAAAAAATACCCTTCCGGGTAAAAAAGGAAGGGGAAAGCTATGGACGCTTTTTGAAGATGATTGATGATTTACAAACCCCTAAACACAAAACCAATCATAAATACAGAAGATGCTTTCCCCTTTTTTGTTCTATTTCTGAAAATAAAACCAACCATTAAATCGTAACAAATATAATTAAAAAAGTTCCGAATGTGAAAGTAAATACTTGACAAAAAGTTCATTATTCGAAAAAATCACATTGTTTTTCCCAGAATGGGAAAGTAAGTTTTTTTCCGGGAACTGAAAATAGTTGTTCAATATCCCGTAATCCCCTATAAACACTATATTTGCAGAAAAAAATGGGCAGAAACAAAAAAAAGCCATTTTACGAAAATGTTCGAATAGAAGACATCGGAGCGGAGGGAAAAGCGCTCGCCCGGGTCGGTGACATGGTAGTTTTTACGAAACTTGCAGTTCCCGGCGATGTTGTTGACCTGCAGGTTGTAAAAAAAAGAAAAAAGTACCAGGAAGCTATTGTTACCAAAATTCACGATTATTCAAAAGACCGTGTCGATGCATTTTGCAGCCATTTCGGGGTTTGCGGTGGCTGCAAATGGCAGTTTTTGCCTTATGCCAAACAACTGCTATACAAACAAAAACAAGTAGAAGACCAGTTGAAAAGAATCGGGAAAATTGATCTTCCGGAAATTTCACCAATCCTCGGTTCAAAAAAAGACACTTTTTACCGCAACAAACTTGAATTTACCTTTTCCAACAAGAGGTGGCTGTCTCCGGAAGAAATAGAATCGGGTAATGAAATAACCAACTTTAACGCTTTAGGATTTCATGTTCCGGGAATGTTTGATAAAGTTATAAATATTGAACAATGCTGGCTGCAACCTGAACCATCGAATAAAATGCGCAATTTTATTTATAACTATGCGCTCGAAAACGGCTACAGCTTTTTTGATATCAAACAAAAAAAAGGATTACTGCGGACACTAATCATTCGCACAAGCTCCATCGGTGAAACCATGATCATTTTGTCGTTTTTTCAAAATGAAAAATCAAAAATTCACCGGATTCTCGATGCAGTGAAAAAACAATTTCCTGAAACAACATCGATTATGTATGTAGTAAATTCCAAAGGAAACGATACCATTAACGATCAGGAAATTAATTGTTTTTATGGCCGCGACCATATTTTTGAGAAGATGGAAGGTCTGAAATTTAAAATTGGCCCAAAAAGCTTTTACCAAACCAACCCGGAACAAGCTTATGAACTGTATAAAATTGCGAGGGAATTTGCCGGACTCACCGGAAATGAAATTGTTTACGATTTGTACACAGGAACCGGTACCATTGCCAACTTTGTTGCAAAACAGGCCCAAAAAGTAATTGGACTGGAATATATTCCGGAGGCCATTGAAGACGCCAAAGAAAATTCGGCGATTAATCGAATTGACAATACCATCTTTTATGCGGGCGACATTAAAGACCTGTTAAACGAAAATTTTTGCACGCAACACGGAGCACCTGATGTGATAATAACAGACCCGCCCCGGGCCGGAATGCATGCTGATGTGATAAAAAGTATAATCGCCATTTTACCGGAAAAGATTGTTTATGTGAGCTGTAATCCGGCTACACAGGCCCGCGATATTGCATTGCTCAACGCCCACTACAAAACTACTAAAATCCAGCCTGTCGATATGTTTCCGCACACGCATCATGTGGAGAATGTTGTGCTTTTGGAAAAAAGACAATTATAAAAAACTCAGCTCAAAACTAACAGCAACAAAAAACGGTGACCGAAACCAGCCACCGTTTTTCTTCTATCTTTTTTTGTTCGAATTATCCGAGATAAGTTTTAAGAAGTTTACTTCGTGAAGTATGCCTCAGCCGCCGAATCGCTTTCTCTTTAATCTGGCGCACCCGTTCGCGGGTAAGCCCAAACCGTTCGCCAATCTCTTCAAGTGTCATTTCCTGGCATCCGATACCGAAAAACAAACGAATAATATCTGCTTCCCTTTCGGTAAGTGTTGCCAAAGCACGGTGAATTTCGCGCGCAAGCGACTCCTGAATAAGTGTACGGTCGGCATTGGGTGAATCGTTGTTCACCAGCACATCCAGCAAGCTGTTGTCTTCTCCGTCAACGAACGGAGCATCGACAGAAACATGTCTTCCCGAAACTCTCAACGTATCGGCAACCTTATCGGCAGGTAATTCCAGTGAATCCGCCAGTTCTTCAGGTGACGGTTTCCTTTCGTGTTCCTGTTCAAATTTTGAAAATGCCTTATTTATTTTATTGAGCGACCCTACCTGGTTTAACGGAAGCCGGACAATCCGCGACTGTTCAGCAAGCGCCTGCAGGATAGATTGCCTGATCCACCAAACGGCGTAGGAAATAAATTTAAATCCCCGTGTTTCATCAAATTTTTCAGCGGCTTTAATAAGTCCAAGGTTCCCTTCGTTAATTAAATCCGGAAGACTGAGTCCCTGGTTTTGATACTGCTTTGCCACCGAAACCACAAACCTGAGGTTTGCTCTTGTTAATTTCTCCAAAGCAGCCTGATCACCCTTTTTAATACGCTGGGCCAATTCAACTTCTTCTTCAACTGTAATAAGTTCTTCTTTGCCAATTTCCTGCAAATACTTATCCAGTGAAGCACTTTCACGATTTGTGATAGATTTTGTGATCTTTAGCTGTCTCATAAACTCTCCTTAAAAAAACGTGCAAATATAGAACATTAATCATTAGCGAAAGAGGAGCAAACTACCCTAAAAATAAATATTAATAGTTTGTTAAAGGTATTTTTTACAATTACTGATCCACACCAAAAACAAAATAGGCCAGTTCTCCATTCGGGTAAACGCCTTCTACCAAAACTCCTCCCTTCGCATTTCCTATTTCTCTTTTAAAATCATTTACCTCATAAATGGGTTTTTTGTTCACATGAGTAATAACAAATCCTTTACTTAAACCGGCGTCTTTCAGTTTACCCTTCTGTAAATCAACTATTTTTATTCCGTATTCAACATTCAATTTTTGTTTTTCATTATTTCCGAGTGTTCCAAAATTGGCGCCTAAAACCGTCATGTTATCGCGCACAATTTGCGTATCACCATGTTTATTACGCAAGGTTACCGTAAATTGTTTCCTGTCTCCGTTTCTTTTCACCACAATTTTTACATCGTCGCCCGGACGGAACCGGCTCACCTTCTCCTGCAGTTCTGCAGAGGAATTAACAGGATCGCCTGCCACACTCATAATTACATCGCCCTCTTTAATCCCGGCTTCTTTGGCCGCGCCGTTTTCAGATATACCGGCAACAAAAACACCTTCCACTTTGTCCAGACCTTTATCCAGCGCCAGAGAGCCGGTTACATCCGTAATATTTACGCCAAGCAGGGCGCGCTGTACTTCCCCGAATTCTCTGATATCTTCCACAACCTTTTGCACAATAGAAACAGGAACAGCGAAAGAATATCCGGCATACGAACCTGTTCTCGAAGCAATCGCCGTATTAATCCCTACCAAATTTCCCTGCTGATTAACCAGGGCGCCTCCGCTATTTCCGGGGTTCACTGCGGCGTCGGTTTGTATAAATGATTCGATGGAATACTGATCGGCATTTATTCCCAGATTTCTTGCCCTGGCACTTACTATTCCGGCAGTTACTGTTGAAGTCAGATTAAATGGATTTCCCACAGCCAATACCCATTCACCAAGTTTCAGCGCATCCGAATTTCCATACGTTAAATAGGGCAGATTTTCTGCATCTATCTTTAACAGAGCCAGATCAGTAGAAGGATCGGTTCCCACCAGCCGGGCGTCGAACTCCTGCTTGTTGTTTAAAATCACCTTAATTTCCTGAGCCCGTTCTATAACATGGTTGTTGGTTACAATATATCCATCTTCCGAAAGAATTACGCCCGAACCAAATCCGGTTGCAATTTGAGGCTGCTGTGGCCGCAGACCGAAAAACTCATCGAAAAAAGGGTTGCCGCTCGACCAACCTCCGCCACGGACTGAACGGGTTGCAATGTGCACGACTGCATGCACCGAATTTTCGGCAGCAAAAGTTAAGTCGGGAAGCTGTTGCTGGCTGTTTGCAGGCAAGTTGACAAAACTCACCGGGCGCTGCTCCGAAACAGTAATTACCTGCGGTTGATTAAAAAACGAACTGTAAATCCATACAGCCAAAAAAGCACTGGCCACCGCCAGTAAAAAAAATAGCGTATATTTCCTGGTATTCTTCATGGTTTAAAAATTAAAAATTTTTCAAAGTGTTGAATATAACGCAAATAATTTGCCAGTGTTCTTTAATCAGGACTTCTGCCCTCTGCATTTTGCAAATTTTAACAACCAAAAGTCCATTTTGTTAAAAATTAGAAATTCGAACTGCTCAGCTACCTGCAATAATGTCAGCTTTAATTTTCAATTTCCTTATTGGGAACATCAAACCATTTTGAATCCAGTTCTACCGGTTGGTACGCTGCAATATATTCCATGGCCGCTTCAGCGTTTTCGGCTGAAAAATAAAGGTCGCGGTAGATTTCCTTCGCAAATTTTTCAGTAAAAGCAAGTTCGAACTGGTTAAAAAGATTTCGAAAAAACCGATTGGTGTTGATAAAAACGATGGGCTTGTGATGGTAAGAGAGTTGACGCAGTGTCAAAACCTCCAAAATTTCTTCCAGAGTACCAAAACCGCCTGGGAGTGCAACGAAAGCATCAGAAATTTCGCGCATCCGTGCTTTTCTCTCCTGCATATTTTTGGTGCTGATAACCTCATGGGAATTGGCAGACGCCAACGACCGTTCTACAAGCCTTTCCGGAATTATACCAATGGTTTTTGCCCCCGCTTCCGATGCTGCAACAGTCACTGCCTCCATTAATCCCACATTTGCCCCACCGTTTACCAGCGTGTGTCCGTTGCTGCCAATCAGCGTTCCCAGTTTTCGGGCCTCTTCAAAATAAATTTTCGAAATCGCATTGCTGGAAGAAGAAAAAACACAAATATTCATAATATCAGTTACGCATCAATATTTGCATAGGTAGCATGATCTTCAATAAATTTCCGCCGCGGAGGTACATCGTCGCCCATAAGCATGGAAAAAATATGATCGGCTTCGGCCGCATTTTCGATGGTCACCTGCTGAAGTGTACGTTTCTCAGGATTCATGGTCGTTTCCCACAACTGTTCGGCATTCATTTCACCTAAACCTTTGTAACGCTGCGTATGCAAATTACTTTCTACACCATCGGCCCATTCGTCGATAACCTGCCTGCGCTGCTGTTCTGTCCAGGCATAAGTCTCTTTTTTGCCCTTCCGAAGCAAATAGAGCGGCGGAGTTGCAATGTACAAATACCCTGCTTTGATGAGGTCTTGCATGTACCTGAAAAAGAACGTCATAATTAATGTTGCGATGTGGCTTCCGTCCACATCGGCATCGGTCATAATAATAATTTTATGGTACCTTAATTTTTCCATGTTTAATGCTTTCGAATCATCTTCGGTACCAATGGTTACGCCCAGTGCGGTAAAAATATTTTTGATTTCATCGCTTTCAAAAACTTTGTGTTGCATAGCTTTTTCAACGTTCAAAATTTTACCCCGAAGCGGAAGGATAGCCTGAAATTTTCTGTCGCGTCCCTGTTTGGCTGTACCACCGGCAGAATCGCCCTCGACCAGAAAAACTTCGGTTAACGAAGGATCTTTTTCCGAACAGTCGCTCAGTTTTCCGGGCAACCCACCTCCCGAAAGCGCACTTTTCCGCTGAACCATTTCGCGGGCTTTCCGGGCTGCATGGCGTGCCTGCGCTGCCAAAACAACTTTATTTACGATGGTTCTGGCCGATTTTGGATTTTCTTCAAGGTATATCGAAAGCGCTTCGCTTACTGCCTGGTCCACTGCCAGACTCACTTCGGAATTTCCCAGTTTGGTTTTTGTCTGGCCTTCGAACTGGGGTTCAGCCACTTTTACGGAGATAACAGAAGTTAACCCTTCGCGGAAATCGTCGCCGCTGATGTCGAATTTAAGTTTCGACAACATTCCGGAGTTTTCCGCATAATTTTTCAGCGTTCGGGTTAAACCGCGCCTAAAACCCGTCAAATGTGTTCCGCCTTCTATTGTATTAATATTGTTGACGTAAGAATGAATATTCTCTGAAAAGGTGGAGTTGTATTGCATGGCAATTTCCACCGGAATATCATTCTTTTCAGTAACGATATGTATAATTTCAGGGGTAAGTTTCACCCGGGTATCATCAAGGTAATCAACAAATTCTTTTAGCCCTTCTTCCGAATAAAACTCTTCCGATTTGAAATTCTCTTCTTCATCTTTTTGCCGTTCATCGACTATGGAAAGACGGATTCCGGCATTTAAAAAAGCGAGTTCACGCAAGCGGGCAACCAGTGTTTCATACTTGTAAACGGTTGTTTGAAAAATCGTTTCGTCGGGTTTAAACGTGACATAGGTGCCGGTTTTATCGGTTTCGCCAACAATTTTTACGTTTTCTTTGGGTTTCCCGATGGAATATTCCTGTACCCAGATTTTCCCTTCGCGATGAACTTCAGCTTTGAGGTACGAAGAGAGTGCGTTTACACAGGAAACCCCCACACCGTGCAAACCACCTGAAACTTTATACGAATCTTTGTCAAATTTTCCGCCCGCGTGCAAAACCGTCATCACCACTTCGAGGGCAGATTTGTTTTCCTTTGTATGATTTTCGGTAGGAATACCACGTCCGTCGTCTCTTACTGTAATCGAATTATCATCGTGAATAACAACGTCAATGTTGCTGCAATATCCTGCAAGTGCTTCGTCGATTGAATTATCGACTACTTCGTAAACCAAATGATGCAATCCTTTTTCGTTGGTATCGCCAATATACATCGAAGGTCTTTTCCGCACGGCTTCGAGCCCCTCCAGCACTTGAATACTTTGTGCAGAATAATTTCCGTTTCCTTCGGATGGAATCACTTTTTTTTCAATCTCACTCATATTTTCCTAAATTTTCGCTCTGCCTGATTTATAAAAAAATGCGATTGTTTTTTGGGAAGAAAAAGCATTTCGTCCAACATCAAAACAACCTGAAAAACAAACACTTAAACGGTATTTATGTCTTCCCGGGAAGTGTCGCGCAAATATAACAAAATTAACCGAAGAAGCCGGGGATTTTAAGGGTTTTTAAGACCTTTTTTTTAACAAGTTATAAACCTGAAAATGAGCATAAAAACCTTGCGGCTTTGCCCTACAGAAAGTATTTTTCACTTTGGTTTGAAATTCCTTCGAAACAGGGTTAAAAAGCATAACTTAAACCGCCCAAAATGTTAAAGCTTTGAACCGGATAACCTAACCACTTTTGGTATTTTTGAAACCCAAAGTTATGAAGTTGAGCAAATACCGAAAACTGACTGGTTATTTTATAGCTGGCATTAAAATTAAGGTCGAAAACAGTAGAAAGATTATACGATTCTGTTTGCAGGCTTGCATGCTGCAACAATTCGGCGTTGGTAAAAGGACGTGAATCGTTTCCGGGTATTCCCATTATTAACGCCTTCCGCCGGCCGGTAAAAAACATGTCCGACGACAGGCTCAACTGATCGGAGACCTGATAAGCCAGCGAGAATTTGGCATCCCAGTCGGGTAAGTTCCAGGCTTCATCCATGGTTTCCATCTTATACACGTAGTAGTTACCCGAAAGCAACAAATTCACCCTGTCAAACGCAGCATGGAAAATTTCCAGGTTAAATTTTAACCTGTCGAGATTATCGTATAACACATCAAAGTCGTTGTCCACAAAAGAAGACTCCAGGTTGGTTTCTGTAAAATCTCCGTACCTGAAAAGGTAATACAGCGGTTGGTCTTTTATCATGGAATAATCGACCGACAATTTGAAGTTGGTCTTTGGGGCCAGTTTTCCATCAAAACCCCCAAAAAACCGAAAACGTTCAAATGTATTTTTTACGAGGTGTTCAGGATCGACAAACGGATTTTCGTAGGCGATCTTCGAATAATTGTTCTGGATCAAATTTCCGTCGATCCCGGCAAAAATTTTAATAATTTCTTCTGCCGGAACCAGGTTCGCCCTGATATTGGGCGCTAATCGCACCATCATATCGGTGCTGCTGTCAATCACAATCCATGAATTTACACCTAATTGAAGATTGGCAACATCGCCCCCGATTAAATAAGAGGGTTTTGCCATTATCCAGGTTTGTGTGTTTTTCCCCGGCGTGATCTGATTTCGGCCAAATGTCGTCAGGTACTGTTCTGAAACTTCGCTGACCTCTGCATACGTAATTCCCGCTTCCAGGAAACCGGTACCGTTATAATACGGTTTTTTCACATCGGCTACCAACTGGCCAAAATGTTCGCGCTGCCCGGTTTTTGTTCCAAAATAGTGGTACAAAAAATTAAAATCGAATGTTAAGTCGTTTTTACCGGCAGCGGTATTTTCAAGATTAATGTTAAAACTTCCCTTCGAAAAAGTTTGCCGGCTGCCCAGGTAATTAAACTGCTGATCCTCTTCTTTAAACGCTTCTGGAATTGGAGAATGCGGATAACCGTAGTAGTTAAAACCATCGTGCTCAAATCCGAGATTGATGGACAACACCGCCCTGGAGAAAAGGTGTTTCAGAAAAATTTCAGCTTCATTTTCGGCAAACGGTGCATTCACCGGGTCATCCTCCCCTTCAAGAGTCAGCTTTCCATGGGAAGAAAGGTGCTTTCCATGCAGTCCAAACAACGTATTTCGCGAACTTTGGTTGTTGAAAAAAATTTCAGCGTAAGGTTTATTGTAATTTCCGACACCTGCGCGAACCAGGCCAAAACCAGTATCTTCTTTTGGTGAAGATTCAAAGGTTGCAGCCTTCAGCGTATTTACAGAAAATGTGTTGTAGATGGGCTGACTGAAAATGCTGTAATTAAAACTTGGTTTTTCGTGTTCGGCATCTTCAATACGCGGCATACTGCTTATTTTATTGGCGTCTGAAATTGTGGGTTTATATGCTTTTACCACTTCCACTTCCTGGGTAAGGCTTGTGTCGCGTTGTGCCAAAGCGGTTCCGGTTATAGCTGCCAGTGCAGTAAAAAGAATGTATTTTGTTGTTTTCAAAAACATAGTTATTCTATTTAATTTTCATTGATTCTTAGTTGAAAAGAACTGTCGATGGCCTGTTGCTGTTCGGTTTGCTCCTTTGCTTCAATTTCGGCCAGTTTTCTCTTTGCTTCGGCTTTTACCCCGTCGTTGTCGGCTCCGTAATTTTCCACCACACTTCTTAGCGTATGTTTCGCCTGAAAACTATCTCCGCGGTCGAGATAAATATCGGCAAGCAGTAAAAAAGTTTTTCCCAGCCAAAACTGAAACGGCGTGCCTTTGGAAATAAAATCCATAATCTCCTCTTCAGCTTGTTGTTTTTGGTTTTGCTGATATAAAATTTCAGCAACGAGGTATTTGGCTTCGGCGCCCTGTTCCGTTTTAGTGTCGGCAGCTACCAGTTTCAGCGGTTCAAGAGCAGCGTTTCGGTTTCCGTTCACGTAATTCGATTTTCCCAAAACAAAGTTGGCTTCGCGAATCCAGGCGTCGTTGGCTACATCCGATTTTTTTACTTTTTCGGCGGCCGCAATGGCTTCATTGTATCTTTTCAACTGGAAGTTACAACGCATCTGACCGGTATAAGCTTTCAACTGGTTCCACTTGCTGCCGGCCACTTTTTCCAGCCGGTTAAAAAACTCCAGCGCCTCTTCGTAACTTCCGGCGTTAAATGTTAATTCCGAAGCCCGCGACAGTGCCTGCTCGCTGAAAATATTGCTGGGTTGGCGGGCCACATAGGTATAGTGTTCGTTCGCTTCAGAGAAGCTTCCCTCCTTATACAATATTTCAGCCAGGTAAAAATGAGCATTTGTGGCAAAACTTCCGTTCGGAAACTGCTGTAAATAGCGTTGCAACTGCGACGAAGCCTGTCCGTCACCCGACATATAAAGTCGTTCGGCAGCCATGTAGGTAAGCGAATCCTGTTCCGTGGCTGTAACATTTATTCCTCCGCCCAGCGAACGGGTATAAGCAAAATAGCCATCCACGTTATTCATTTCCACATAGCTGTTTTTAATGCCCTGCAATGCAGCCTGTGCTTCGGGCGTACCGGCAAATTTTTCGGCCACCTGCTTGTAATAAGTAAGTGCCTGATTAAAATCCCCACTGTTGTAGTTAATCAGGCCCAATTGCAGCAAAGCCCTCGGGAAATAAGCACTTTCGGCGTAATTATCCACAATAAGCCGGTAATTGCGTGTAGCTTCTGAACTTTGCCCGAGTCGCTCATACGCCCTCCCCAATTCATACAAAGCATCATCTACATATTCCGAATCCGGGAATCCCTCCTGCAACCGTTGCAACGAATTGATTTTTCCCTGCTGATCGTGCTGCAATCCCTGGCAAAAGGCAATTTGATAAAGTGAATAATCAGTGTCGAAAGTTTTCATATCGAACGCCTTTTGGTAATTCTGGCGGGCCAGTGAATATTCAGCATTCGAAAAATAATAATCGCCCAACCGGTTGTAGGCATCAGCCAGTTTTTCCGACTGCTGCCCCTGCTGGCTGTTAATGTAATTCCGGAAATGTGATGAAGCCTGATTAAAATTCTCCTGTTTAAAATACGCATACGCCAGGTTGTATTCAGTGTCTTTAAATTCAGGAAGCGAAAAAGCTCCGGCCGTGCGTAAAAACTGTGAATAGGTTTCGGCAGAAGCGGGATACTCGCCCACGCGGTAAAGCGCCTCGGCCTTCCAGTAAAGTGCCCGGGCATTCAGTTCCCGGTCATGGCTGCCGTTTTCAAGCGACAGGTTGAAATGATCGACAGCCTGGTTATAAGCCAGATTGTTGAACAACTCCAACCCCCGGAAAAACGTCACGCGCTGGTAAGCCCTTAATATTTCCGATGTTTTGTTTTCTATTTTTTCTATTGAACTTATGGCGTCGCTGTAATTGCGTGTTACCATAAATACTTCGGTTAAATAGCGGTAAGCTTCCGAATTTCTTTGAGAATTCGGATATAAGGTAATATACCTGTCGAATGCTTTTATGGTCTCATTAAACGGCGAATAAGAGAGCTCATAAGTCAGTTTTGCATAACTGAAAAGCGCATCTTCTTTAATGCGTTCATTAAAATCGAATTCCGAAGCAGCCTCAAAAGCCACGCGTGCTTTCTCCTTTTCGTCTGTCTTTATGTAACTGTCGGCCAGGTGATAATAAGCATTCTGGGCCATTTCATCTCTGCCTTTCGAAGCGTTTTCCAGCAACGGCACCGCTTTTTCATATTGCGCTGTGTTGTAGTAGCAATAGCCCAGTAAATAATTGTCTTCGCGGGTTTTTGGTCCCGAAGTTTGGTAATACGATTCGAGATAAGGAATGGCTTTGTCGTATTCCCGAAGGTGAAAATAGGAATCGCCCACAATTTTCGACAATTCGCTTTTGTGTTCCTCTTCCACATCGTCGATAATGGAAATCGTATAATCTACGACTTCACTATACCGTTCTTGTTTGTAATAAATTTGACTTACATAAAGCGGAATAACACGCGAGTATGCCGGATCGGATTCGAGCTGCCGGAATCCGTCGAGTGCCGACTGGAAGTTTTCCTGAAGATACATAATGTGCGCCCAGTAATAGGTTGCCGGGCGGCTGTAAAAGTTATTCCGGTCTTTAATTTCAGTGAACTCTGTTAACGCCTGGTCAATATTCTCCGTCATCAGGCTGGAATAGCCGTTCTGGTATTTCAGCCGAATAAGTTCATTCTCTTTTAATGACGAACGGTCAACTTCGGCATAGGTCCTGAGCACCGCAGCATAGTGTTTGCGTTCAAACTGAGAATCGCCCAAATTTACCAAAGCGTTATTCAGGTAAGGGCTGTCAGGGTAATCACCGATAAACCTTTCCAGCATCCGATACCCTGAAGTATGCCCGGCTTTTGTAGCAGAAACCGCCTTAAAATAGAGCGCTTCCGAATAAAGTTCAGATATCGGATCAACCTGTTCCTGCACCTTTTCATACTGCCGGAAAGCAGCGTTATATTTCCCCTGATGATAAAGTTCGCGCGCTATTTGCACATCTTTGGTTACATCGCCGAAAAAGGCCGTTTGCTGGGAATATCCAGAATAAAAAACCAAAAGGAATATGACAATCAGAGGAAAGGTCTGTATTTTTTTCATGTTTCTGTTGTTTCGTTACTTTTTCAACGGCATTATCGCTTTCGATAAAAACCATGCCAAAGATACATTTGTTAAACTGAACCACGGTTCTAAAATAGGTATTCTCAGCTATTGATATAAATTAATTTTGTTTCATTTCTTAACATGAAACTGTTTATTTCTTTTCTTTATTATCTGAACAGGTAAAAAAAATAGGCATATATTCGAAACGAATTCGAAAAAAATGACAGCAACAAAAGTAATAGAGCTCATAGGTGCAGACATTTACCAGCGTGAGTCACTGGTACTTTCAGATGTTAACCTTGAAGTAAATGCCGGCGAGTTTGTTTACATTACCGGGAAAGTGGGAACGGGGAAGTCGAGCCTCATAAAAGTGCTGATTGCGGAACTTCCTTTGCATAAAGGTTCAGGCGAGGTTGCCGGATTCAGTCTTGTTGATATCAGGCACCGGCAAATTTCTTTATTGCGCCGCAAGTTGGGAGTGGTTTTTCAGGACTTCAGACTGTTGCCCGACCGAAATGTTTTTCAAAACCTGGAGTTTGTGTTGAAGGCCACCGGCTGGAAAAACAAACTCGATATTTTGGAGCGAATAGAGCGGGTGCTGAAACGGGTGGGAATGACTGCAAAAAAACAAAAAATGCCCCACCAGCTGAGTGGAGGCGAGCAGCAACGTGTGGTAATTGCCCGTGCCCTGTTAAATGATCCGCCTGTTATTTTGGCCGACGAACCTACCGGAAACCTCGATCCCGAAACTTCTTCAGAAATTTTGAATCTTTTTCTGGAACTGAACAAAGAAGGTAAAACCATTATGATGGCGACTCACGATTTTGCGGCTATTGCCAGCAAACCGGCACGTACACTGGTTTGCGCCAACGGATTTATTTCCGATTCGGCTAAAGAAAACGTTTTGCTCGACTTCGAAAGTCTGTTGGGATTTTAGCTGCAAAAAGGACGAAAAATTTCCTGTAACACTATTTTTTCATTTTCCCAGGTGAGTTGGCCGGCAGCTTTTTCAAGATTTTGTTTCCAGATTTTCCGTCTGGCCGCATCAGTCAGCATCTCAGAAAAAATCTCTGCCAGAACCTCCGGTTCCAGGGAATCTGTAATCACACCAATCCCATATTTTTTAACAACTGCCGCCATTTCCGGCAAATTGGAAACCAGCACGGGAACATGCGCCTGAATGTAATCGAACAGCTTGTTGGGTAAAGCATAACGGTAGTTTAATCCCATATCTTCTTCAACGGAAAGCCCAACGACAGCCTGTGGAGTCAGCTTTGTTAAATCTTCGATGGATAATCGCCCCAAAAACTGCACTTTATCTGCAAGCCCTTCGCTTTCAGCCAACTGTTCCAGATTCTGTTTAATATCGCCATCGCCGGCAATAACCAGCCGGGCGCCATCCACATTTTTCATTGCCCTGATGGCCTGCTCCAAACCTCTGCCTACATTCACGGCTCCCTGGTACAAAATTATTTTTTCGGCATTCCCGGAAACCGTATCTGTTTTTCCGATTGAATTTATAGCCATGGGAACATTCCGCACCACCCGGAAAGAAACTTTGTATTTTTGGGTATAAATTTCAGCAATGGACCTGCAAACCGTATAAGCGTATTTCAGCCCGGGAACCATTATTCGTTCAAGCGCTTCCCATATTTTTTTCACACGAGGCCGGTGGACTAATTCCGGCACTTCCGTAAAAAACTCGTGACTGTCGTAAACCAGCGGTTTGTTTTTCAGTTTCGAAACCAGAAAATTTGCCGGGAGTGTATCGAGATCGTTTGCCAGCAGCACATCGAATTTTGAAAAAAGCAGTAAACAAAAAAGCCGGAAATTGAAACAGGCGTAAAATAACGGCCCTTTCCGAAAAAGCAGTTTTAATCTTTTGGCAGGATAAGAACGCGGTGAAAGCGACGGACTTTCGGGCAGTTTCCTTCCCACAAGCAACACATCGAATCCCATTTCAGCCAGTGTAGTGCAGGTTTTATGCACCCGGTTGTCGGAAACCAGATCGCTGGTAACCGAAACAATTATTCGCTTTTTGGTTTCCGGTATCAATCTGTTTTTCTTTATAGAACTGTAAAAATCGGAAAAAATTTCGGGTGCGCTCAATTCTCTGGCATCAAAAAGTTAAATATTGGTTTTTTAACGCCAACATATTCGGTTGGTTTTTGCCGAAACCTGTTAAAAAAGTATTTATTTTGCTTTTAATTCAGACTGAATAAAAATAAAAGGATTTGGCACATTCGCACGAACATAATCGCGCAGTCCCCCACGGAAAGGCCTTTGTTATTGGCATTGGTCTGAACCTGGTTTTTGTTGCCGTGGAAATTTTTTACGGTCTTTTGGCCAACTCGTCGGCACTTTTGGCTGATGCCGGGCACAATGCCAGCGATGTTTTGGGGTTGGCCTTTGCGTGGACTGCCGCCTGGCTGTCCACCATCGAACCGAAAGGGAAATATACCTACGGCCTGCGGAAAACAACTATCCTGGTTTCTATTCTGAATGCTATCCTGCTCTTTGGCGCAGTGGCAGCCATTGGCTGGGACGCCTTGGGTAAACTGCAAAACCCGCAACCTGTCGGCGGAAAACAGGTCATGCTCGTTGCCGGCATTGGCGTGGTTATCAACACGTTTACTGCGTTGCTGTTTATAAAAGGACAAAAGCACGATTTAAACATCCGCGGAGCATTTCTGCACATGGCTGCCGACGCCGCGGTTTCGCTGGGTGTAGTAATTTCGGGGTTACTTATTCTGCTTACCGGCAAAAACTGGATTGATCCCGTGATGAGCTTCATCATTATTGCCGTAATTCTTTGGGGAACCTGGCGTTTGTTCTCCGATTCGGTTAACCTGGCGCTGGATGCCGTTCCGAAAAATATCGATGTAGAAAAAGTGCGCGATTTTATTGAAGCAAAAAGCGGGGTGGAAAACCTTCACGACCTGCACATTTGGGCGATGAGCACCACACAAATCGCACTCACAGCCCACCTGGTGATGCCCGGTGGCAACGACGACCGCTTTATCACTACCCTTCAAAACGAATTAAAAAACAAATTCAACATCGGGCACACCACTTTTCAGATTGAAAACAAAAACCTGCAGCAAAACTGCGCTACCGATTGCTGACAAAAAAAGGACATTATATGGAAATTTTCAAAAAAAGCGACAAACTGTCTTACCTGATACACCGGAACTACCATCTGCTTCCGGTACTGAACCGTTTTGGAATAAAACTGGGAATTAAAGACAAAACGGTGGAAGACATTTGCAGGGAGCGAAAAATCAGTCCGGGATTTTTTCTGGCTATTGTAAACACCTATCATAACGAGGAGTATTTCCCGAGAGAGGAACTGCTTTCATTTTCTCCGCTCGAAATTATTCGCTACCTGCGCAAAACCCACCAGTATTATTTTCAATACGTTGTGCCCAAAATCGATGACTTGCTTGAAAAACTGACAGCAAGCAGTCACCCCGATTTTAAAGGGCTGCAAATGGTTAATGTGTTCTATAAAAAGTACAAAAAAGAACTTACCCAACACATTGATTACGAAGAAGAACGGGTTTTCCCCTACGTGATAAATCTGGTAAAAAACCACAAACTGGATCCCAAATACACTATCCGTTCTTTTGAACAGGAACATTCCGACGTGGATGAAAAACTGAACGACTTAAAAAATCTGATTATTAAATACATTTCACCCGATTATGATGAAAATATCTGCAACGACTTTTTAATCACCCTTTCTCTGTTCGAAAAAGATCTGGAAGACCATGCGCGCATCGAAGATAAAATTATGATGCCGATGACCATCGAGATTGAAAATAAATTGGGGAGATGAACCATGAATAAAAAAATTTTTATCATTCACTCCTCCGAAATCATACGTAAAGGCTTAAATGCCATTTTACGCAGTTATTTCAATACGGAAATTATTTTACTCGAAAAAAGAGAAGAGTTGAAAAGCTTCTGCGAATTAACCGGGCAGGATATTGTAATTGTTTATGAATACCTGGATGACCGGAGTTCCCTCAATTTTCAGCAAATACAGCAAAAAAACAGGGTGCGGTGGATTGCTTTCCTGAATGAGCACGAAGAACCTTCGGAACCGCTCCCCTTATGTAAATTTTACATTACCCCGAAAACCCCGGCGCCTCAACTGCAGAAAATGGTTTCGCGGTGTTGGGACAAAACCCGCAAACAGGCCAAAACAAACGACAGCGAAGAACTTACAGCCCGCGAAAAAGATGTGCTCAAGCTGGTTGCACTGGGCCATTCCAATAAAGTGATTGCCGAAAAATTGTTCATCAGCATTCACACGGTCATTTCCCACCGGAAAAACATCACAGAAAAAACCGGAATTAAATCTATCTCAGGTTTAACGGTTTACGCCATTTTGAACAACCTCATCGACACCGAAACCATCAATCCCGAAGACCTTATCTGAAAAAATCCCAACATCTTGGGATTTCCTGCCCCATTTCGTTCATGTAGTTTTGTCCCGACATTTTAATAAATAAAGATTCTAAATAAAACAGGATGAAACGAAATTTAATTTTTACGCTTCTTATCATATTTTCCGGATTAACAAACGCACAAGTTTCCGACAGCGTGCCGGGTAACCTCTATTTTAATATTGCCGAGCGGCTTTTGCACACCGACGGCAACCTGAAAATTGGCGGATACGGCGGGGTGCATTACAACCAGCCGGTGGATGCTGAAATCAGGCAAAACGGCAAAATGGATGTGCACCGGTTTATTATGTTGCTTGGATACAGTTTCAGCAACAACACGCAGTTTATTTCTGAAATCGAATTTGAACATGTAAAAGAAGTTTATATCGAACAGGCATTTTTGCAACATAAAATCAACAATTTCATCAATTTCAGGGCAGGATTGATGCTCACGCCAATGGGCATCACCAACGAATACCACGAACCGAACCTTTTCAGAGGCGTCGAACGTCCGCTTATCGACAACTATATTTCGCCCACCACCTGGCGCGAAATCGGTGCTGGATTTATGGGGTACATTCTGCCGGCCTCATTAAAATACCAGGCTTACCTGATGAACGGGTTCAATGGCTACGACGGAAGCGCCAAACTGAACGGAAACGGACTGAGAAGCGGCAGACAGAAAGGTGCGGAAAGTTTTTTCAGCTCGCCTAATTTTGCCGGGAAAGTGGAATATTTCGGTATTCGCGGATTAAATGTGGGCGCTTCGGTTTACGCGGGGAAGACCCAAAGTACGCTTTACAACGGTGTGAACAAAAGCGACGATGCAGCGCTTGCAATTGCCGACTCGTCGGTAGTTGGACTTACCATGCTTGGCCTCGATGCACGTTACTCGGTAAAAGGACTTCAACTGAAAGGTCAGTATTATTATGCCGGAATTTCGAATACCGGACAATACAACCGATTTACGGCCAAAGCCGACGGCACGCCAAACGATTTGGGAAGTTCGCTCACCGGTTTTTACGTTGAAGCGGCTTATAACGTGTTCAGATCGCTGAAAAATGTACATTCGGAATTAACTCCGTTTATCCGTTATGAAAAATGGAACACCCAAAATACCGTTGCACAGGATTTTACTTTAAATCCGGCCTACGATAAAAAAGCCATTGTAACCGGATTGGAATGGGAAATGGCCAGGGGTGCTTTACTGAAAGCCGACATGCAATTTGTGAAATCAGCCAATCAGGATGAATTTATAAAAACATTTAATGCCGGGGTTGGCATCATGTTCTGAAAATATGAGAAAATCATTGTTCATAGGATTTTTATTCACTTTCCTGATAACGGTTGGGCAGGGCATTCCGGATGACCTGCCCCGTCCGGTTTTAAGAGAACTAAACAATCAATATGGCAAAAATGAATTTAAATTGATTGACAAAAGTTTGACTAAACAGGCAAATGCAGGGGAAAAATTTTACAGTGTTAAATCGCCCGGTCAGCACGGTGTTAAAGGATATCTCCACATTGGGCGGGTGAAGACCTGCCGGGCAGGAGGTTGCTCGCTATCGGAAAATTCGGCCACTGCCACCGAAGAATTTGACAGCGAATACTTCGATTATTTTATCCTGTACAATTCCGACTTTAGCGTTGAAACCGTAAAAGTTTACAACTATCAGGCCAGCTACGGCCACGAAATTTCGGCCCGCGGCTGGTTGAAACAATTTGAAGGTTTTGCGGGAAAAAGTTCACTGGAAGTGGGCAAAAACATCGATGCCATATCCGGAGCTACCGTTTCGGTTTATGCCATTACTGAAGATGTAAAATGGAAAACCAAACTGCTGCAGGAAGCGGTGCAACACTAATTTTCCAATCGGTCGATTCCGCTGGTTTCCATGTTCCGTTCCACTTTTTTCACCAGTCCCTGCAACACTTTACCAGGGCCAATTTCGGTGAACGAAGTAGCGCCGTCGGCAATCATATTTTTTACAGTTTGTGTCCACCTCACCGGAGCTGTCAACTGGGCAATCAGGTTTTGTTTGATTTCCACCGGGTCGGTAACGGGAAGGGCATTTACATTCTGATAAACCGGACATACAGGAGTGTTGAATGACGTAGATTCAATGGCAGCAGCCAGTTCTTCGCGAGCCGGTTCCATTAATGGAGAGTGGAACGCTCCGCCAACAGGAAGTTTCAACGCACGTTTTGCGCCTTTTTCAGTAAGCAGTTCGCAGGCTTTGTCCACACCGGAAACCGAACCCGAAATTACCAGCTGGCCCGGGCAGTTGTAATTGGCTGCAACAACAACTTCATCTATGGAATTGCATACCTCTTCAACAACTTCATCATCGAGGCCAACAATGGCAGCCATGGTTGAAGGTTCTGCCTCGCAGGCTTTTTGCATGGCCATGGCGCGTTTCGAAACCAGAACCAACCCATCTTTAAATGTTAATGCGCCGGCTGCAACCAATGCAGAAAATTCGCCCAGCGAGTGACCGGCAACCATATCGGGTGAAAAATCCTCCACTGTTTTGGCCAGCAGCACCGAATGCAGAAAAATAGCCGGCTGTGTCACTTTGGTTTGTTTCAA
>CAZXHP010000009.1:0-10060 GCA_964639655.1 uncultured Mariniphaga sp. | reverse complement strand
GGTGGAACACAAATCCGCGACTGGTGGCCCGACAAACTGAATCTGAACATTCTCCGCCAGCACTCTTCAAAGTCGAATCCCATGGGAAAAGACTTCAACTACGCTGAGGCATTCAAAAGCCTCGATCTGGCTGCAGTGAAAAAAGACCTCGCTGATTTGATGACCGACTCGCAGGACTGGTGGCCGGCCGACTGGGGACATTACGGTCCGCTGTTTATCCGTATGGCATGGCACAGCGCGGGAACTTACCGTGTTACTGACGGGCGGGGCGGCGGTGGTACGGGAAACCAGCGTTTTGCTCCGCTGAACAGCTGGCCCGACAACGTGAGCCTCGACAAAGCCCGCCGGTTGCTTTGGCCCGTCAAACAGAAATACGGCAAAAAACTTTCGTGGGCCGATCTGATGATCCTGGCCGGAAATGTGGCCCTCGAATCCATGGGCTTTAAAACATTCGGTTTTGCCGGTGGACGCGAAGACATTTGGGAGCCCGAAGAAGACATTTACTGGGGCTCGGAAGGTAAGTGGCTGGAAGACCAGCGCCACGACGAAAAAGGCGAACTGGAAGGCCCGCTGGCTGCCGATCATATGGGATTGATTTATGTAAATCCGGAAGGTCCCAACGGCGATCCCGATCCGAAAAAGGCTGCACACTACATCAGGCAGTCGTTTGGTCTGATGGCTATGAACGACGAGGAAACTGTGGCACTTATTGCCGGCGGACACTCGTTTGGAAAAGTGCATGGCGCTGCGCCCGATTCCAACCTCGGTCCCGACCCCGAATCTGCACCCCTTGAAGAAATGGGCCTCGGCTGGAAAAACAAATTTGGAAAAGGAAATGCCGAAGATACCATTACCAGCGGCCTGGAAGGAACCTGGACAAAAACGCCAACAAAGTGGAGCATCAACTTCCTGGAAAATCTGTTCGACTACGAATGGGAACTGACCAAAAGCCCTGCTGGCGCATGGCAGTGGAAACCCCGCGGACAGGCCGGTGCCGGCAGTGTGCCCGATGCCCACATTCCCGGAAAACTAAACCAGCCGTTTATGCTTACCACTGACCTCTCACTGCGGTTCGACCCCGATTACGAAAAAATTTCGCGGCGGTTTCTCGAAAACCCGGCAGAGTTTGAAGACGCGTTCGCACGTGCCTGGTTTAAACTGACACACCGGGATATGGGCCCGAAAACACGCTACCTCGGACCGGAAGTTCCCGCAGAAGACCTGCTGTGGCAGGACCCGATTCCCGAAGTAACACACAAACTGATCGACGAAAACGATGTGGCCGACCTGAAAGATAAAATACTGGATTCAGGACTGAGTGTTTCCGAACTGGTTTCTGCGGCCTGGGCGTCGGCTTCCACTTACCGCGATTCCGACAAACGGGGCGGCGCAAACGGCGCCCGCATTCGCCTGGCTCCTCAAAAAGACTGGGAGGTAAACAACCCGAAACAACTGGCCAAAGTGCTGAAAACGCTGGAAGGTATTCAGAAAGAGTTTAACGATGCCGGAGGCGAAAAACAGGTTTCGCTGGCCGACCTAATTGTTTTGGGCGGATGTGCTGCGGTTGAAAAAGCAGCAAAAGATGCCGGAATCGATGTCACAGTACCCTTTACACCGGGTCGCGCCGACGCATCGCAGGAGCAAACCGATGTGGAGAACTTTAATTACCTCGAACCTCTGGCAGACGGTTTCCGCAATTATCTGAAAACAAAATACATGGATTCAGCCGAGGAAATGCTGGTTGATCGCGCCCAACTGCTCACGCTCACCCCGCCGGAAATGACAGTACTGGTTGGCGGAATGCGTGTATTAAACACCAATTTCGACGGTTCGAACCACGGCGTATTTACCGACAAACCGGGAACGTTAACCAACGATTTTTTTGTGAACCTGCTGGATATGCGTACCGCCTGGAAACCTGTTTCAGAAGAGAATGAATTGTATGAAGGTCGCGATCGCAAAACCGGCGACCTGAAATGGACCGGCACCCGTGCCGATCTCCTTTTCGGTTCGAACTCGGAACTGCGGGCCCTGGCCGAAGTGTACGGCTCAGCCGACGGAAAGGAAAAATTCGTTCAGGATTTTGTTACCGTTTGGAACAAAGTAATGAACCTCGACCGTTTCGACCTGGCGTAAACATCAGTTTATCAGAAATTTTCCATAACTACAAGTTATAAAGGCGGTTCGGCAACGAACTGCCTTTTTTTTGTTGAAAAATTTGCTTTCTATCTGAAAAGGGACTCAATGGTTGTCTCCACAGTTTCTTTGTCCATTATTTTTGATTTTTGGCTACCACTCGCTACATCCCAAATAGAATCGGCTCGGGGAGTATTCTGAAATTTCGCATTAATATCGGGTAAATCACCTTGCATTTTAGCGCAAACTGAAAAAACCTGCAAATTTAGTTTTGCAAGTCTTTGATTTTTTTAGCGGGAAACGGGGATTCCACTTAGTGATGCCTCTGGCAGAACCCGCGATCCTCAGCATGGGATTCACCAGATGGCGGAATATAACTCATATACTCCCTTTCTTTTTATTCAACCCAAAGTGGTGTTCCATCTTCCCATTTGTTATGCGTGAGTCGTAAACGTTCTTTTGTGTTGATATGATAGGCCACAATTTCACCATACATCTGGGGTGAAAAAATGACAGGCTGAATAAGTGCCTGCTCATCGTTTATGCCATATCCTTCGGTAGTATATATTACCCATTCACCATCCGGCGAAAAATGTGGATGCGCATTTTGACCTTTTCCTGCTGAAATTTTTTCAGGTTCCGACCAACTGTCATCCGGATTTAATTTCATCAGGAAAATATCCATGGTCTTGTATTCATTTTCACTTCTCAACCGGTCGGAGGCAAATACAATTTTATCTCCCTGTTTGGAAATTGCAGGAAAATTATCCCTGTGAATATCCTGAGTAAGATTGATTAAGTTATTTTCATTTTTCAAAAAGATATCAAAGTGGCCGCTTCTTCCGCTGCGAAAAACCATTTTACCATCTTCAGACAGATCTGCAAAGCCATCATTGTAAGGTGAATCAGAAAGTTTTGAAACATTTTTTGTTGCAAAATTATATTTCCAAATATCTCCCTGGGATTTTGCCCTGGCTCTAAAACTTCCCGTAGTAAAAACAAAAGCTTTTCCATCAGTTGTAACTTTACTGTCCAAAACAGTAAAATTGGCGGGATTGGTATTGGGCTCTTTTTCAAATGTAAAAAGCAGTGATTTTTCTCCCGTAACATAATTTACCTGATAAAAATGCAGGGTTGAGTTCACAAAATGATTAATGAAAACTGCACAGAGAAGAGTAAATACGGCCAGACCATAAAAAAGTGTACTGTATGACTTCGAGAGACGATGGATATCTGTTCCATCTTGTTTTTGCCGAGTTTTTCGTTTATACTGCCACCAACCTAAACCTATCAACACTATTGTCAGCAATCCCATTACCAGCCGGATGATAAAAACAGACAGTGGATTGATAGCATCAATATACAGGAAAATACCCCCTGTTATTATTCCAAAAACAACTGAAAGAATACTGAAAAGCAGGTATCTCCAAAATGAGATTATCTTTCTGTAAATTATCCCGAAAACAATGCCGGATATAAAAAGAATGACTATAAGCAATGGCAGCCAGAGAACGCTATAGCCCATTGGTTTCAGAAAATCAAAAATGCTTCGTATATCAGATGCATCATAAAAAAGTAATGTGTTACCTATCTGCGGAGGAGCCACAAATGCCCGGCGGACTCCATAAATATTTACTTGTTTATCAGCCAAAATAAGCGAATCAGGTAATTTTACCAATACATCACCATCAAAACCAAAATTACCCGGCACCCCTTTATTTGGCGCATATTTTCCTCCATGAAAAACGATTATACCATTGGGATGAACATCAACATTGAACATTAAATCTGGACCATCTTCAGTCAAGGGTTTTATCTTGTTCGTGTGCTGATCAAATTGCAAGATTTTAAAATCCTGTTCACTATTCCAGGTTGTGAATGCAATCTGCTGATTCGAAATCCACTTTGGTGAAACAGCTTGTCCTGGAAAATCAAAAAGCTGATTTTGGTCTGAACCATCAACGTTCATTTCAAAAATCGATTTCTTCCCTTTGCGCTCGCTGTAGAAAATGATCTTTGACCCATCACCCGACCAAATGGGACTACCGTCCCAGGATTTATTATCGGTGAGCCTTTTCGAATTCTTGCCATCAATATCCACTGAAAAAATATCTCCTGTTCGCTGACGTGCAAATTTAAACCGGGGATGTGGAACAATTGTATGCCCCCGGTCACTGCTAAAGGCCAGCAGTTTTCCATCAGGTGAAAAAGCCGGTCTGAAATCTCCCCCCGGGTGGTTGGTAAGGTTAATGGCTAATGAAATATCCTGAATACTATCGGGCAGAAAAGGTATCAGGTAAATTTCCGCGTTTCCTTCATGCGAGGCTACGAAAGCCAATTGACTGCCATCAGGAGAAAAAGCTGCCTGATCCTGAAATGAGTCGCTTTTAATCAATGGGATAGCTGGCCGATTCTCCTCAATGGCTTTCACATAAAGCTGTGGCATTCCGGTTCTTTCAGAGGTAAAAACCACCCACTTTCCATCAGGACTGATAACAGCATCATAGTCCAATGAGAGATGATTGGTAAATTTGGCAAAGCTTTTTCCCTCATCTCTGGAAATATGAATATCCCAGTCCTGCGGACTGAATGATGAATAAAAAATTCTTTCGGTTGACTGACCACTACTATTTGCAATTAACAGTAGCATCAGCATAATGGGCAAATATATTCGTTGATTCATACCTTTTTATTAATCCTTCTTTAAGAATAAGCTTTGTTTCATAGTAACTATTCAGCGATTCGCGTCCAGGCTCGTTTCGATTCGGTCCCTCACGTCCTCCAGCACCGCGATCATGTCCTCGGCTGTCGTGTCCGGATGGTTGTTGTACACCCCGAGCGGATTCTGTACCCGCCGCTCTCCAATTCGTTCCATAACCGTATAAATGACATCCCAAAGGGCTGGCGGAACGTTGCGTATGCCCACGGGAGCCTGCCCGGTTACCTGCATTGCAACTTGACCCAAAGCACACCGAAGACTGTATTGATTAGCCTGGGCAGGGCATCTGCCCGGAGCATCCTGTGGGTTCCAGGCGCCGGGGATGGAGAGCAACCCGATCGTGTTCCCGATAATTCGCAAATCCTGTTCGGTATAAATCAGCCCGGGTCGATTGCAGTCATCGCTGCAATCGATGGAGGCCACCGGCTCTCCCGCTACAACCGCAGCTACCCAATCGCGGAGCCGGTTACCGTCAGTCTGGTAGTAATAGAAGAGTTCATCGCGCAGGATTGTGTGCGAGAACCCACCCGCCATAAAGGACCGGAAATCCGGCACTTGTTTGCGAATAATTTGTCGGTTGGCACGAAGATTTCGGAGAACGTCAGTATCCCCGGCTCCGGTAAGCTCCAGGTAGAAGCGCTGAATGTCGTCGTGCGCATGATCGAACTGGTACAGTTTCAGGTTGGGCGCGCTACGGGAAGCGGTAATATATAGGTGTTCCACTCTCAGTGAGTCATGGAACTCCTCCCATCCCGGGTGGCCGTGGAGCACATCAGGAATTCCCCACTGGCCGGGATCGCCCCCACTGGTAGCGGCAATCCCCCAACTGCCAGCGTCATCGCCAAGACCGACTACACGAGCCGGCGGGTAATGCAGCGCCAGCAGGCTGGCGTAGAACGGTGTTCCCACGGCGCCCGCACTCGAGCCGGCCACGAAGATTTCCTGGGGTGCCTCGAAGTTGTCAAAAACCCAGTTCATGACGGCCATGGTGTTCGTCTGGCCGCGGTGATGGATCGTGAACTGCCGTGTTTCACCTGATTTTGTCTCCAGCGTATATGTCACGTCGCGGTCTCCGAGGTACGCATCTCCGGTGCATACCGGCACCACCACCATGGAGTACCCCGCCACCGGGTTTTCCGGATGATCCAGGTCGAAGATCCCACTCAACCGGCCTGGGTCCCGGTGTGGTTCAACCGCAGAGGAGTAAGTAAAAGTTTCCCGATCGGGATCACATGTTTCGGCATTCCAACACCCGCCTCCGCCGTTGAGAAATATTACCAGCCGGGTAGGATCGGCAATCCGAACCCAGAAGTGGAAGTCGTCCCCAAGTGCGCAGGTGGTCTCTCCACCGGGATGCAGCGTGTTCCAGCCATCGTCAAGTTCAGAGAGCGCTGGTAGCTCATCTCCCTCTGCCGCACTTATTCGGGTATCCTCACTATCTTCAGTTTCTCCGGGTGGGGCCTGGCTAAAAACCGGGACGACAAATAGTACAATCCCTGTTATAATAATCAGCTTTTTTCTAATGGTCTTTTTTACATTCATAGTTAATTTGGTGATTTATGATTTTTATATTACTGTCACTATGTTGAATGTATTCCATATCCAAACAATATTCTATGACAGGTATAATATCAACCTTTTGTATTTTATATTTCCACTTCTTCAAATGAGATAATTTAAATTTGATTGGGTTACAACCATCTGTAAATAAATCATTTCAATATTTCTCAAAATTATATTACCAATACAAGTTAAGGCATTTATTTTCAAATAAGAAATAAAAATATATAAATATACTTTATTGTCTATTAAGACATTTATATCACTTTTAAATATATCAGATAGCCAAATCTTTAAAAATTAAGCAATTAAATTTCCATGATATACCAAAGGTGATATTAAAAAATGGAAAATAAAAAGTGTGCAAATTTTGGTGCAAATAAAAAAGACCGGCAATTCCACTTTTGCAAGTCTTTGATTTTCAGAGTGGGAAACGGGGATCCCACATAGCGATGCCTTCGGCAGATTCCGCGCCCCTCAAGCTTGGGATCCTGATCACTCGGGACTACCACTGAGCTTTCAATAAAAAAAGCCGGAAAATCCGGCTTTCTGTTGAGCGGGAAACGGGGATCGAACCCGCGACCCTCAGCTTGGGAAGCTGATGCTCTGCCACTGAGCTACTCCCGCTTTTTACTTTTTATTGTTATCCCTCAGCTTGAGATCCCGAGTGCTCGGGACTACCACTGAGCCCTGTCCGGCTTTTGACGGACACTCCCGCTTTTGCGTTTGCAAATTTAAAAATTTTGGAATCGGGAAATCAAAATAAAAATAAAAAATTACGAATTTACGATTACAAGTATTAGTCATCAGATGACTACCTTGTTCCTTCGTTTGTCTAATTTAACGGCAAAGTCATCAGATGACTTAAAAGACAAACCAATCAAACTATGGGCAATTTCCACGGCAAACGGTAATGCGCTTTCACCATTTCGTTGGCTTCGGTATCGCCAATAAATTCCTGTTTCTTATGATCCCAGAAAACTTTGCGGCCCAGCCTGTACGAAATGTTTCCCAGATGGGCAAACCGGGCGATGTGCGCACCAATTTCAACGTCGCAGCTGGGTTTTTCACGGGTTTTTATACACTCCAGGAAATTCTGCACATGCAGTTCCAGTCCTTTGCCCGTGCCTTTTTGCAGCGGAACACCTTCATAACCTTTTTGAGCGCTGTTGCTGTTGGTTTCGGGAATTACTTCCCAGCCGTTGCGGTCAACCACCAGTGTGCCCCATTCACCCACAAACGCCACTCCGTGACCCCGTTTGCCAAAATTGGCGCCGTAAATGCCGATGGTGTGATCCCACAACAGACCGAAATCGCCAAAATCATAAACCGCCATCATGGTATCGGGTGTTTCCATGGCATCGCCGGGAAAAGCATACTTGCCACCGGTTGACATTACCGATTTGGGTACATACTGATTCATACCAAACAGTGCATAATCGAGCAGGTGAACACCCCAGTCGGCCATTAAACCACCGGCATAATCCCAGTACCAGCGGAAGGTAAAATGAAACCGGTTTTTGTTAAACGGACGTTTGGGCGCCGGTCCCAGCCAGAAATCGTAATCCACTCCTTTCGGCACTTCCGAATCGGGGACAACCGGAATGGAACCTTTCCACCCCACATACGACCACGACCGCACTGAGCGAATCCGGCCGATTTTTCCTTCGTGTAGGTAATCCACGGCGGCTTTCCAGTGCGGATCGCTGCGTTGCCACTGTCCCACCTGCACGACCCTGTTGTAGCGTTTTTGCGCTTTGACCATCAGGTTGCACTCTTCAATGGAATTAGCCAACGGCTTTTCGGTGTACAAATCTTTTCCGGCTTCCATGGCATGAATGGCAATCAGCGCATGCCAGTGATCGGGTGTGGCGTTAATCACCACATCAATGTCTTTGTTTTCGAGCAGTTTGCGGTAATCGGTGTACAACACTGGTTTTTTACCCTGAATCTTTTCCACTTCGGCAGCGCGTTCTTCCAGCACATTCCGGTCCACGTCGCACAGGGCAGCACACTCCACATCAGGCTGCGCCAAAAAAGCCTTCAGGTTGCTGAATCCCATTCCAAGACAGCCCACCAAACCCACCACCACCTTTTCATTGGCTGAAAATCCGGCATGAAGAATGGTTGGGAAAGTACCCAGAGCAGCCGTTGCCACGACTGAGTTTTTGATAAATGTCCTTCGGTTCGGTTTCATTTTTAACTATTTTATCGAATTAAAACACTCGAAACAATCCCTGAAATTACAAAAAAAATCAGTTTGCTCCCCCGGTATTCGGTTCACAAACTGATTTTTCAGAATAAATTTCAACTATATTAAATAAAGCTATACCCGCGGCAGAGGCCATTTCGGATTGTAATTCACCCGGGTAAGTTGGTCGGCTGCATCTTCTTTAAATTTTTTAGCGGCATCGTCCCAGTGGATCACCTCTCCAACCCGGTAAGCAATATTTCCCATTTCCGAAACAATGGCTGTTTTGGCGCCAATTTCAACTGAAGCATTTGGTGTCCCGCCTTCGCGGATACATTTCAGAAAATTCTGAACATGCTCATCCAGACCATCGCCGTAATTGGATTGTGTTTTCCCTTCGAAAAAAGGTCCTTTTTTTTCATCGCTCCGGTCAGGCATTAACTGGTATCCTCCCCTGTCGAGCACCAGCGTTCCTTTCTGACCAACAAACGCTACCCCATGTCCTTTTCCGTACGGACCAAGTCCCGGATTTAGTCCACATTCCCAAACCATCATATGCTCCGGGTAGCTGTACAGCGCCTGCTGAATGTCGGGTGTTTCAATGGTACCGGGTTCGTGGTAAAAAATTCCACCTCCGGGAGAAATCTTTTGCGGCATTCCGGCATCCATGGCGTACATGGCAAAATCGAGCAGGTGCACGCCCCAATCGGTCATGGCACCGCCGGCATAATCGAACCACCAGCGAAAATTGTAATGAAACCGGTTGGCATTGAACGGTCTTTGCGGAGCAGGCCCCAACCACATATCATAATCAACATGCGCCGGCGCTTCCGAATCGGGCATATATGGATAAGGCTCATCGTAACCTTTGTAAATCCAGGCTTTTACCAGATGAACGTCGCCCAACTGACCGGAATTTACAATTTCTGAAGCTTCGAACCAGTGTTTGGAACTGCGTTGCCACATACCCACCTGAACGGCCAGATTCGGGTATTTTGCGGCAGCGTCAACCATGGCATTGCATTCCTCGATGCTGTGTCCCATGGGTTTCTCCACATAAACATGCTTACCGGCTTCCAGCGCCATAATCATCTGATGCGCATGCCAGTGATCGGGCGTGCCGAGAATCACTGCGTCCACTTCCGGACTATCGAGTACCTTCCTGAAATCGGAATATAAAACCGGTCGTTTTTCCGTCAGCTTTTCCACATCGGCTGCGCGCGATTCCAGTATATTCGAATCTACATCGCAAAGGGCCACACACTCCACATTGTTTCCCTCCTTTAAAAAACTTTGCAAATCGCTGAAACCCATACTTCGGCAACCAATTAGTCCTACACGCACTTTCTCCGCCGGAGAAGCACATGCATTCATTATAGTTGGAAAAGCACTGATGGCGGCTGTGGCAAGGGCTGAGTTCCTGATAAATTTTCTTCTGTCGGAATTCATACTAT
>CAZXHP010000008.1:47016-48196 GCA_964639655.1 uncultured Mariniphaga sp. | reverse complement strand
GTATTTAGGTATGAACATACTCCGTTCCGGTTCTTTGGCTTTTTCAGATTGAAGGCTCCGCGGATTGCCCAAAAATACCACACTAAAAACCTTTGTAAAACAGTAAATTGCCAGTCCTCCAATTATCACCAGACCAACTATACCGCCAAGTAAAAGTAAACTCAGCAATAAATCCCCGGTGTGCAAATCTTTAAACATCCCGAGGTAAATCAGAAATTCGGAAATAAATCCGTTAAAGGGTGGCAGGCCTGAAATGGCAACTGAACCCAGCAAAAAAAACAAGGCTGTTCTGGGCATTTTTTTGATTAGCCCTCCAAGCTTCTCGATATTTCGTGTATGGGTTTGCTGGTAAATATTTCCGGCAGTATAAAACAAAAGGGATTTAAACAATGAGTGGTTCAGAATATGCAAAAAACCTCCTGCAAGGGCCAACGCTGCCAACGTGAAATTTTCAGTGGCCATGCCAATTACACCCGCTCCAATTCCCAACCCAATAATTCCAATGTTTTCAATACTGTGGTAGGCCAGTAATTTTTTTATATCGTGCTGAACGATAGCCAGAATTACACCAATTACGCCTGAAATGAATGATATAATCAGCAAAAAAATTCCAATTGCCAGCAAATCGGTGTGAATAAAAGTAAGCACCCGGATTATCCCGTAAACTCCCATTTTAATCATTACACCGCTCATAATTCCGGAAACGTGTGAAGGAGCGGCAGGATGTGCGTGTGGCAACCAGGTATGAAGGGGAATAAACCCGGCTTTAATGCCAAAACCAGCAAAAAACAAAAGGAAAAGCGGAAAAACGGCCCGAGTACTGAAATATTTTTGCAAACTTTCAAACCCGATCGGTTCGCCGGTACTGATTCCTGAAATTAAAAATGCAACCAGCAAAAAGGCAAACCCGATGTGCATTTGAATTAAATACTGAATTCCGTATTTGATGGTCGATGGTTTTTCCGATTCAAAAATAACCAGAAAAAAAGAGGCCAGGGACATGATTTCCCATACAATAAGAAAACTCAACCCGTCGCGAAGCATACACACCAAAAGCATGGAAAGATGCAGCCAGACAAAACTAAAATAATGCAGGCCCATAGCTGTTTTCGATTTTCCGGGAAGATATGGTTTCAGGTATCCCTTTGCGTAGAGAATACCGGTTAACATGGTCAGATTG
>CAZXHP010000008.1:39574-46916 GCA_964639655.1 uncultured Mariniphaga sp. | reverse complement strand
GTCATTTTTTTGGCCACAATTTTTTTGTTTTCATCCAAAACATAAATTCCCGGCGTTTTCCGCGCATCATATAAAATTTTAAACCGCGACACATGCTGTTCATCCCAAACATTAATCCAGTCGAACAGATTATGCTCAGTAAGAAATTCGCCCCACTCCGCTTTATTGTCCATGGAATAAATGGCAAAAACCTCCAACCCCTTGTCTTTAAAAGGTTGGTAAACATCGGAATACAATTGAGGAACAAACACATTGCAGTGCGAGCAGTTGGGCTCGTAAATCACTACCAACGTGTATTTTGCATCAATCTGATGCAGGTTTACATATTCACCATCGAAACTCTCCAATGTAAGGTCGGGAGCAGTTTTTCCAATGAGGTTATTTTCAGCAAAAAGCACATTTTCGCGAATTTTCTCCAGCGACTCTTCCGAGGCCCAGAATGCTTCGCCCGACAGGTAATATTTCCGGGCAATGTCCACAAACAGGGCATCCATTCCCATAATGTTGCTGTTAATGGCACTGTTCAGAAAAAAGGAGGTGGCAAATTGAAAAATCCGGGGTTTCGGTTTCACTGCTTCAATAAACTGCACCACGTGACTTTTCACCGAATCGTAGTTTTGGTAGAGCACTTTGGTAAACCAGGTTTCCAGTTTTTGTTTGAAAAACGAGGTGTATAAAAACCGTTCGTCGGTATAGTCAAAATTATCCCAAAAATGCTTTTGCTGATGGTAAAACCGGGCAAGCAGCAAAAGCGAATCGTTGTTTTGCACTTCCTCCGGCAAAGTTGAAAAATCGAGTGCAGGAACATAGTTGGCTTTGACAAATTTGGCCAGAAATGAATTCGGAAGATCCTTTTCCAACTTATCCCAGTAATTGTGCAACTGCGCAGTAAGTCCAGTCAGTTCGGTTTGCAAAATCTGTCGTTCTGCAGCAGAAGTCGTTTCCATCTCTTCCCTGATGTCAGCACTTCTTTTCTGAAGATTTCCAAGAAATACTGTGTATTCGAAAAAAACTGCAGTTTCATCCGATCCGGATACCTCGGCAGTTGACGCCTTAAACGACTCATTTTTCAGTATAAATTGCTGGTCGTTTCCCAAAAGAAAATCGAAATGGTTGTTTTCGTCGAGGAAAATTTTGTACAACCCCTGCGGTAAAAGTGAGTCGGAAGCAAACACTCCCCGCCCCTGTTCGTCAAGCCGGATGGTATCTTTGGCATAAATATTTCCCAGATAATAATTGGCGAGGTAAACCTCTTTGCCGGCAGCCTGGTTAAGATTGACTTCAATATTTAATCCCTGGCTGAAAACATTTGTAAAAAATTGTGTCAGTAATAAAACTCCAATGTATTTCATCTTCAAAATGATTGTGATGCTTTTTTACACAATAACCTATTAAAATTATCGCCTAAATGCCTCATCCAAAAATTATAATTTATCGACTAATTCAGAGATAATAATTTTATTATCATACTTTTTAAGGCATCTGATTCTTTCCCTGACCATACTTTCAGTAAAATGGACTGATAGAAGTTTTCTAATTATTACTTTAAATTCTTCACTTGTGTGTGCGATTCTGACAAGGTTTTTTAAATTAGTTCCATCAACCAGATGGGGTGTACATAAACAAAATCGACCATTATATAATGAATTCAATAATTTTAATTTAAACCCAGTGGATTGAAAAGTTGGGAGTAAATTAATATGAGCAAAATTTATCAATTCCTGCATTTCTGCATTTGATGGATTTTGAATCAGCGTAACATTATCAATTTTATCTATATATTTTTTTAAATAATCTGATGGATTTTTCCCGGCAATATAAAACTGAAAGTCAATATGCGAGGCAATTTCTTTTACAACGAATAATGCTGCTTCTTCATTTTCTGCAACACTCAAATTTCCATGGTACAAAATAAAATTACCTGCACCAACTTTGCTTAAAACTTTTTGTTCAGGATGACAGGGTAGAAGTAAAAACGTTTTGCCATATTTCTGTTGAAAATACTTTTTATCATTTTCAGATATGGCAGCAATAAAATTTGCATGCTTATAAATTTTTTCAAAATATTTAAGTCTTAACGCTTCAACTTTATAGTAGCACCTCTCAACAAAAGAAGTACTTTTAACCGAAAGCTCATAATAATACTGGTGTTCAATATTGTGACTTCTGACAATTTTTAGCCGGTTTTTCAGTTTGGGATGATTCAAAAAATAACAACAATGAATTCCTTCGAAAAGAATAGGAAAATCATCCTTCAGCAGATTAGATAATAATCTACCATTCTTTCGTGATTTAACAATAAATGGCAAAATTGAAAATTGATTTACTATCGATTTTGAACGATTATAATAATATACTTTTTTACAAACCGAATTTAAATGGTTATTTTCTATTCGTCCGTATTTAAAACAATGCAGATATATATTGACTCCTGCTTCATTAAGAGCTTTTATTCTGTTATATATATCAATTACCCCGCCATAATCGGCAGGGTATGGTATATTGAAAGAAACAACATGAAGATGTTTATTATCACTCATAAATTTTCCCAAAAAAACTCTATGTTCAAAGATAAAAAATGTTTGTAATACTTTTTATCTTTGTTTTATTTGTCAGTAGCACCCTCTCACAACTACAGTTCCTCTGCTGCCGGTTTCAGCCCCTCCTTTCGTTTTTGTGAATGATTTTCTTTCATTTGCTCACCCACAAAATCACCGGAATTATTCCTCAATTTCCGTTCTCACGGTTCTGCAACCTTTTTGGGTATTTTATTGAAAAAAACCTGACCGGGAAAACTCCCAATCTGTTTTTATTCGATTTATACAAACCGGGCTATTTTGCCGGCCTCAGAAAAAACCAGGCAAACCATCAATACAAAAAACTGCTTCCACCCAAAAATTCGCGAAGCAACGATGTAGGTGGAATTTCCCCATCGTCGATTGGTTTAAAATACGACAAAAATTTAAGCAGCCGCATGGATTCCATGTACTCCGGCTGGTTTTCCAAAACCAGTTTTAGCAGCGGATCGGCATATTTTTTTAACACGCCAAGCTCATAAAGCGTGGCCGAGTTGAACATCACATCTGCATTTTCCTGGTAGGGGAAAATATTCCGTTCTTCGCCGCGGCGCACCGATGGCCAGCGTTTTATGGTTTCGGCAGCCGGATAGCCGCGGTATTTACTGTCGCGGATAATACGCCGGATCAGCCGGTTATCGGATGTGGAAATATGAGTTTGCTCGTCGATTGAAATCTGTGTAAGTGCCGAAATGAATATTTTGAAGGTATTTTTATCATCAATCCGTGGCAGCAGGTGCGGGTTCATGCCATGGATTCCTTCCACTATCAGAATATCACCAGAGCGTAAACGCAGATGATCACCGTTCATAAATCGTTGCCCGCGGTAAAAATCAAATTTTGGCAATTTTACGTCCTTTCCTTTCAGCAAATCGATCAGCTGTTCGTTAAAAAAATCTATATCGATGGCATCCAGCGCTTCAAAGTCGTAGTTTCCCTGTTCATCGCGCGGGGTGTGTTCGCGGTCCACAAAATAATCGTCGAGCGAAATCTGGTAGGGTCGCAAACCATTTACTGCAAGCTGTACCCCCAACCTTTTGCTGAAAGTCGTTTTTCCCGACGCCGATGGCCCGGCAACCAAAACCACATGGAGATCGCCGTTTTTTTCATAAATTTTGTTGGCAATTTCCGCAATTTTCTTTTCGTGTAACGCTTCCGAAATTTTAATGATATATCCGCCCTTTTTTTTCAGGGTAAATTCATTGAGGTTGGCCACCGTATCCACATCCAGAATGCGGGCCCAGTTTTTATGTTCCTGGTAAATTTCAAACAACTTTTTTTGCCGGGGCGCCTCCTGCAGTTCATTAAAATTTTCAGGGTCAGGAACCTGGAGTAAAATGCCATCATAAAATTTCATCAACCCAAAGTTGGTAATGTAACCGGTTGAGGGCAGCAAATGCCCGTAAAAATAGTTGCCCAGGTCGTTTAAAAAATAGAGGCTCGTAAACAAATGTCCTTTTTGCTCGAAAAGTTGTGCTTTTTCTTCCAAACCTTCCCTCATCAAATGGTCCACTGCATCCTGTGTTGGCACTCCTTTTTTAATAAATGGTATATTTTTTTCGATTATTTCCTGCATTTCCTGCTGAATTAACTCAATATCGGGTTCGGTAATTTCCCGTCCAAAACCCGAAAGCTCGCAAAAATAACCGTTTGAAATCCCTTTTCGCACCCGAAGCGAAACATGCGGAAACACTTCTTTTACAGCCGCATACATTACAAAAATAAGACTGCGGATATACATCCTGATTCCGTCGGTGTGTGCCACGTCGAAAAACTCAATTTGTTTCGGCTTTACCAGGCAAAAAGAGAGTTCGCGCACCTGGTTGTTCACAATGGCGCCGCAAACGGTATTTTCGAGTCGTATGTTCAAATCGCGGCTGATTTCCAAAAGCGAAGTGCCCAGCGGATACATGTGTTTCGAGTGTGTGTTGTGGCAAAAAATTTCTATCTCTTTCATAAATATGAATTCTTTCGGCTAAAAGTACAAAATGTTCTAAAGTTTAGGGGAAATTTACCCCAAAAATGTCAGAAGCTGGTAAATGGTTTGAAATTCATTCTCCTCTTCAGCAGAAATGAGTATCCAGCGGTTTTCCCGGGCAATGATTCTGAAATCAGGTTCGGCCTGCATTACAATCTGGTATCCTTTGCGGTTCAGTGCCCGCAGGGTCCAGATAAGGGGAAGCCCCTCGCCTTCCACCTTTACTTTTGCTTTAAAATTTTTCCTGAAAAAAAACTCTCCTTCTTTTTCATCAAAACCAATATGTTCATTTTTAAACATTTGATTAAGCCATCCCTGCAAAACAGCATCTTCGGGAGCCCCCTGGTAATTTCCGGTTTCGGTAACTATCCAGAGTTTGTCCACTTCGCGCAAAGCAATATTCAAATCGTGGGTGGATAGCACAATGGTTTTCTTTTTTTCACCGGCCAAAATCTGCAGTAAATGAAAAATCTCGTATTTGTTGCTCACGTCGAGGTAGGCTGTTGGTTCGTCCAGAATAATCACCGGGGTATCCTGTGCCAGTGCCCGGGCAATCATGGCACGTTGCCGTTCGCCGTCGCTGATTTGCATCACCGGCTTGCGGGCCAATTCATTTAAACCCACTTTTTCGATGGCTTCGTACACTATCGCTTTATCCTCATCTGCGAGCATTCCAATCCAGTTGGTATAAGGAAACCGACCGTAAGCCACCAGATCGAAAACCGAAAGGTTGGGAATTCGAATTGTTTCAGTGGAAACAAAACTCATAATACGGGCAATTTCCCTGGGATTAAGCGTGTTCAGGCTTCTCGCGCTAATTTGGATATCTCCTGAAAGTGCGGGCTGGAATGCTGCAATTGTACGCAACAAAGTACTTTTCCCAATGCCGTTACTCCCGATTAATGCCACCATTTCGCCCGGAGCGGCTGTAAAATTAATGTCCTTTAAAACCTCCAACGAAGCTTCTCCGGGCTGTTCGTAACCAACCGAAAGCTGTTTCAGTTCTATATTTATTTTTTCCCTTTTCAAACCGAAACGAATTTTCTGTTTTTAACAATCATCCAGATTATTACCGGAATACCAATTAGCGCGGTAACCGAATTAATGGGCAAAGTGGTTTGCATGCCGGGCAATTGGGAAACAATATCGCTGAACAGCATAACGATACTGCCGGTTAGAATAACTGCCGGAACCAAAACCAGGTGGTTGGCCGTTTTAAAAATAACCCGGCAAATGTGCGGAACGGCAATGCCTATAAAACCTATCGGGCCGCAAAAAGCAGTAATTGTTCCCGCCATCAAACTCGTACTAAGAAAAATAATTACCCGGCTTATTTTTATGGATACACCCAGCGACCGGGCATAATCTTCTCCCAGCAAAAACGCATTGAGGTCTTTTATTTTCAGAAAGGCCAAAAAAGTTCCGGCTAAAATGGCAGGCGCCAAAACCATCAGTTGCGATTTTGTAACACTTCCGAGGCTTCCCATGGTCCAGATTACAAACGCCTTTAACATCGATTCGCTGCTGAAATACTGCAAAATACTAACCACTGCCGTAACTGCGCTGGTGAAAAGAATACCCAGAATCAGCAAAGTCATAATATCGTTTACGCGGGCTGAAACATAAAGAATAAGCAGCATGACCAAAAACGAACCTGCCCAGGCTACCAGCGCCAGCGACCACGCTCCGGTGGATGAAAAAATTCCGAAAGCAAACGCCGATGAAAACCCCAGCACAAAAAGCGCCACGCCTAAAGTAGCTCCCGCACTGATACCCAATACATACGGTCCGGCCAACGGATTTCTGAAAACCGTTTGCATTTGTAGTCCGCTCAGCGACAAGGCAGCACCGGTAAATACAGCCGTCAACGCTTTTGGGAGCCTGAACTCGAGAACGATGGTACGAAAGGAATCGCTGGTTGCGGAGGATGGAAAAAAAGCGAAAAAAACCTGTTTCACCGGAATGATAATGGAACCGAAAAGCAGATCGGCAATAAAAAAAATGACCAGCAAAATTCCCAGGCCAATAAACAACAAGGCATCAGGGCGGCTCCTATTTGTTTGCAGCGTATTCATTTTATCTCATGGTAATATACTAAATCGTGATGAACCAGGCCGGGATGAAAAATGGCAATTAAATCACTCAAAACCAAATGGGGGTTTACGGTTCCGCTTTCCCAAAAATCGTTTCCACCGTGTTCGCTCAGCCTTTTTATATTGTTAAACAGCTTCCCGTTGTTAAATACAGCAAAATTTTTGAACCGTTCATCGGTATCTAAAATCTCTTTTTTTGAAGCGAGATTAGACATATTTATCCACACATCGGCTTCGTTTGCCATAGCAAGCGCATGTTCAAACGAAATCACATAACTCTCGTGCGACGCGTTGTTTTTGCCGAGATAGTCGCCTCCGGAATCGGCAATTAAATTGGCCAGATAAGAGTTTCCGCCAGGTATCCACCACGAATCTTTATAAGGCGATCCCACCATAACTTTGGGCTTTTTTGTGGCCTGCCCGGCTATTTTTTTCAGTCTTTGGTATTCTGCCTCTACCTCTTCAAAATATTCCTGTGCTTTTTTTTCCTTTTGAAAAAGCGCGCCAAAAAATTTTACCCATTCGGCTTTCCCCAACGGAGTTTCTTCAAGGTATTCGGCAACCAGAATTACCGGAATGCCCAGTTCTTCCAGTTTCTGAATACTGTTTGTCACTTCGCTGCCAATTCCGTACACCAAAACTGCATCAGGTTTTTGATTCACCATGAGTTCAAAATTCAGGTTTTGACCATACCC
>CAZXHP010000008.1:0-39474 GCA_964639655.1 uncultured Mariniphaga sp. | reverse complement strand
AAATCCCCGGGCGTAATGATTCGAATTATTCGCGCGCTTATTGTTTTCAGGGCTAATGCAACCCGAAAAAAACACCATTAAAATGAAAACGAAAAAAAACCTGTGCATAGTTTTTGTTTTACCAGGGCATGTACGACACTTTTCCTGAAACCATCCCTCTTTCTGTTTTTAGTCGGACAAAGTAAACACCCGGAATGTTTCCTGACAAGTCAATTTTAATTTTTTTGGAATTCACCACGAGCATTTTTGCCTGAACCTGCTGGCCCATAAGATTATAAACACTTATATTCTCAGGAGTAAACTCCTGTCCTGCCTCGAAGTTAAAAACAGAGGGTGCAGGATTCGGGTAAATCAGTACATCCATTGGCTTCACCACCAGAGGAGTGTCAACGATTAACCCTGAAACGTTACAGGCAACCAGTTCAAACACATTGACCATTGAATTACCGGCAACATTCTCAGCTTTAAAATCATACCAGTTGCCATTTTGTTTAAACCAGAAAAAGTTGATTTTATCGGCATCACGTAACGATTGATACACTACAAATGTATCCTGCGGTTGAATATTTGCGAGTTCAAATCCCACAAAAAAGGTATCGGCAGGTACAACCGGCCCGGTAAAACCAATAAAATTCATGGCATCTTCTGCAAGGGTGTTTATTTTAACTGTTTCGGAATGAACTAAAAAATCCGGGGAACCGGAACCATTGTAAACATTTACCCGAATTTCACTTTCCGTTCCCGGGCCTGACAGATCGATTTTTCCGACTCCCACAGAAACTCCTGAAAGTTTTTCCGATCCGGTTAAAATAAAACGTTCGGCAAAACCGGTTATTCCGACGTTATTTGTGCCCCCCCAGTATCCGGCAAAGGCACCGCCGCTGGTTAAAATGATATTTTGGTGTTCATCAAAATCTTCGAGATTAGTGAAAGCGGCGCAAAGGTTTTCATTTTCGTAAAATCTTTTCCCGTCAAAACTACCTGAATTCGTGCCTGCAGGGTCGAGCCAGTATTTCAACTGTTGAGTGGAATCGGTTTTGTATTCCCAGGCCATATCGAAACGCGAAAAATAATCGTTGACAGGGCGGTTACACGTTGCCTGACCACCGGTTAAGGTTCCTATTAATCTTTTTTGCGGATTAAATAAAGGTCCGCCCGACGAGCCGGCCTCTGTAACTCCGCCATCCCAGCGCAAAATTTTCAAAAATCCGTTTGGCGTATAATCCGAAGAAAAACTGGAATACACAGCCGGGTCGGCATCGTAAGCTATTTTTTTTATATCGCCCTGCGGGTGATGAATACTGGTGGATGAATCGGGCAAAACACTTCGTTTGTCCCAGCCGGCAAAATAAGGTCGGAACTCCGGCGGAGGAACAAGGCTCAGTTCCACCAGCGAAAAATCGAGGCTGTCGGAGAATGCCTTCATTACCGCGCCGGAAACCGAATTGGAAGGGTCGCCGTCGAGCGGGGCGCAATAAGGGCTTTCGTAATTAAAGGTATAAACCGATGTTTCGGCATATTTCAGCATATCGTAACAATGTGCCGCCGAAATAATGTAAGGCCGCTGGTCTTCTTCAGTATTATTGATCAATGTTCCGGAACAAATTTCTTTGCCATTTACAATAATCCGGCAAACGGCATCTTTCAAATCGGCCCATGCACCGCCTTCGGCGCAATTAATGTCAATATTGCACGAACCTGCCGTTATTCCCATCGGACGGCGGTCGCTGTATTTTAAAATCCCGACAAAGTCGTGATTGACCTGTGAAATGACAAAATCATTTTTCCCGTTGTACCCCGCCGGAACTTCGTACTGCACAATCAATTCATCGCCTGCTACGGGCGAAACCGCAAATTTTCCGGTTGATTTATTGTTGAATGAAGTAAAAGCGCCGAGGTATTGATTGTTATTTTTGTTGTACAAAAACAACCTGGCCCCGGCGGGCAGGTTAAATTCCTCAAAAATAAGGTTCAGCGAAAAGGCTCCCGAAGAGACAATGCGGATTTGCCAGATATCGAAACCGAGAATATTGTATAACCACTGCCCGTCTGTTTCAGGCGAAATAGTTACATCGAAGCCATGAGCAAACTGAAAAGGTTTTAGTTTTAAATCGTGTTCACGTACCATTAATGTTTTTTGCTGAAGGATGTGGTTATCGACTTTTGGCATAATAGCCGCCGGAATGCCGCGACTTTTTAAAACAGGCGCCTCCAGCGGACGACCTCCCTGCGATATCTGCCCGAAAACAGAGGTAGTTACAAGCAACACAAAAAAAAATGTAAAAATCGATCCACGCATATTTTTCACTTTTTCGCCAAAGGTAATATTAAAAACCAATTTGTTTTACGCCTTTTTAAACCATTAATCAATCAACATATTATACAACTTTTCGCTTCTATTTGTGTTTTTTTGAATATTGACGTATATTAAACAAAAATTATTCACCTAAAATTGAGATAGCTATGAAAAAAATGATGTTGCCTGCTTTTATTTTTGCCACCTTTTTTTTTGGTGCTTTTATAATGAATACTGCGTATAAAAACGCACCCGTGGCTGGTGTAAAAGAGTTGCCGGAACAAGTAAAATCAATCATTGACCAATCGTGTTTTGAATGCCACAACGCCGATTCGGAAAATGAAAAAGCCCGCGAAGCGCTCGACTTTAAAACCATTGACGACCTGGGCAGGGTAAGAAAAATTACAACTTTGAAAGATATTGCCGAGGTGGTGGAAAAAGGTGAAATGCCCCCCAAAAAGTTCCTGGAAAAATTCCCCGAGAAAAAACTTACGGAAGAGCAGGCAAAAATTTTAGCCGACTGGTCGAAAAAAGAAATTGATGCCCTGCTTAAAAAATAGGAAAACTGCAAATCACTCAGAATGAAAAAGTTTATAAAAATTTCGTTGGTCCTGTTAGTTGCCGTATTTGTAATTATTCAGTTTTTTCAGCCCGAAAAAAACCGTGGAGAGATGACCAAAGCTCATATTTTTGAACAGGGTGTGGTTAACGATGAACTGAAAACCATGTTAAAAAATGCCTGCCTCGACTGTCATTCCAATCAAACCACTTATTTATGGTTCCACCGCATTGCACCGGTTTCGTGGATGATAAACAACCATATTACCGATGGAAAAGCGGAACTGAATCTTTCGGAATGGGGAGACTTGGAGCCGCTGGACCAAATGGGAGCTTTAAGTAAAATGGCTGATGAAATTAAATCGGGCGAAATGCCATTAAAACCCTATGTATTAATGCATCCGAAAGCTAAATTAACCGACGAACAAAAAGAGCAGTTTTACGCCTGGGCGGAAAAGCTCAGCGAAGAATTACTCCAGAAATTAATCAGTGAATGAAAGTACTTGTTATGTATGTGGATGAATTCAGTTACATCCCTGCACAAAAAAATCTTGAAAATGCAGAAGATGTAACTGAAGGATCCACTTTTTCAAATGCTGTTCTGGCGTTTATTCACGTGGAGGAAAGCGACGAGGAATATGCTGTAAAAAGCCGCGAAAAAAAACTGGCGAACCACCTTAAATGGACCGCAAGAAAAAACGATTGTAAAAAAATTATACTGCATTCATTTGCGCACTTATCCGACTCCAAAGCATCGGTTGAATTTACAAAAGAGCTTTTCGATTTAGCTGAAAAACGGCTGAAAAACGGCGGTTACGAAACGGCACAAACGCCATTCGGCTATTTCCTCGATTTGAACATTAAGGCCCCGGGGCACTCGCTGGCAAGAATCTGGGCGTCGCTTTAAGCGTTTTTGAACTTTTTCCGTGCAAGCTCCAATTCTTCCGGCTTTCCCACATCCATCCAAATTTCCGAGTCATCGAAATACCCTTTAATGAGATGTGATTTTGCCTGTCGAAGGTAAAAATCGGTAATCGAAAATTTTTCTTCAGCGGGCATCAGGTTAAAAATTTCAGAACTGACAACGTGAATTCCGCTAAAAGCCATCTCCACAGCATTTTCAAAGCTTTCGGGAATTTCAATCTTTTTTTTGCCGGATTTTTTGTCGATCCAGCCAATCAGTCGTTTTTCACTGCTGAATTTAAAATACCGCTGCGTTTTTCTCTCACGGACAACCAGCGTTGCCAAAGCGCCCGAACGCACATGTTCCTGAACAAGAATTTGCAAATCGAGGTTACTCAAAACATCCACATTGTAAATCAAAACCGGCTCGCGCCCGGCAAGCAGCGGAGCAGCTTTTTTCAAGGCACCTCCCGTATCGAGCAGTTTGCCGGATTCATCGGAAATCAGTATCGGAATGCCAAAATCGCGGCTATTCAAAAATTCAACAACCAGATTGGAAAAATGGTGTACATTCACCACAATTTCTGTGAATCCTTCGTTCTTCAGTTTTTCAATGGTATGTTGCAACAGGGGTTTCCCGCCAACTTCAACCAGGGCTTTTGGTTTGTGTCGGGTTTCCTCTTTCAGCCGGGTTCCCAGGCCTGCGGCAAAAACCATTGCTTTCATAATCCGCTAACGTATCCTGTTCAGACTTCTAATCAACGCTTCGTCTTTACCAATGGCACGAATGGCCAGATAATCGAGAATAAAAGCAATGACAGGAAAAACGATGGGAATTTTAAAAACCACCTCTGCTCCTTCGAATGCAGCGTATAAAAAGTACAGCATTACGCCCACCAACCCCAGTAAAAGAACCATGGTGAAACCAAGAATCTTGATTTGAAGGATGCGTTTTTTATACAGAAAAATGATGATCAGATGCAGCAATGTAATCAGCCCGATGAATCCCAAAATGGGCAGTCCGTTGAATAAAACCTGGTCATCGCTAATTATCCCGTTGGCGTTAAAAATGTACAACTCCCCTTTTACCGCTAACTCGGCAAAATCAAGTTTCAACAGCAATCCTGTGAGCAGAGCGGCAGTAAATATGTAAACGGTTTGAATTCTTTGAATCATAGGAATATTATAAAATATTAATTTTCAATTCAGTATATTTCTCTATTCTTTTAAAATCATTCTTATTAAAAGTAAAAAGTTCGTTGCAGAACTTTTCTGCAACAGACGTATGAATACAGTCTGAAAAATTATTGTAACCTACTTTTTCTGCAATAAATCTTGCCCTTTGAAAAGTATCCAAATCAACGTCTTTTGGAGAAGAAGTTAAAAATACATCTAAATTTCTGTCAATTAAATTTTTTTCAACTTTAAGTTTGGTTAAAACAAATGCAAACTCACTCAGCGACAAAAAAGATATGAAAAAAGTATTGGATTTTGCAGCCTGAAGAATTAATTCCTGTGCTTTTCTATGCTTAGACAGGTCCTGATTTATAACAAAATGCACCAGAACATCTGTGTCAAAGTACTGCATCATACATATCGTCAGTTAATTTTGCTATATTGATTTCCTTTCCAACACGGACGTTTTTTTCGTTGTTTGTTCGGGAAAGCTCAATAATCTTTTTCTCAAAATCAGAAGGTTCCTTTGATTTTTTTTGTTTTGGAAACTCCTGAAGCAATCTTTTATATACATCAATTAATTTCCGTTGGCCGGAAGAGGTTAGTGTGGCCAAATCGATATATCTGAATTGTTTAAATGTTGCTTCCATTTTTCACTTCATCTTTTTCACAAAAATATAAAATATTTTATTGGAATGAACGCTTAGCGAACTGCGCAGCCTTAAGGGTTTTTTACTGCTAAACCACCTGCTTCACCTCATCCTGATTGATGTACCACAGGAATCCTTCCACCTTTTCGTAGCCGCAGTTTTTTAAGGTTTCTGCATAACGGGCAACCTGTTTGTGGTATTTTTCAGCCATTTTTTCACCCCACTTGTAATCCACCACAATGGCGTGTTTCCCGGAAACCAGCATCCGGTCGGGGCGCAGTAATTTTCCGGGTGCCAGCAGATTACGCTCGTTCAACACATCGAAACAGCCATCGAACCAGCGACTGATGACCGGATTTCGCAGGCTTGCTTCCAGTTTTTTCAGGATGGTTTCACGTTCTTCTCCGGTTATTTTTCCTGCGCTCAACGCCTTGTTGCAGGCAGGTTCGATATCGTTTGCGGTTTTTACTTCCGCCAGAATTTCGTGCACCAGTTTTCCTGTATTTTTCACCGACCGGTTCTGTTGGCCCAATGTCAGGAAATCTTCGCTGTTGCGCCGCAGCCTGATCCGTTCGCCAAAATCATAAAAGTGGTAATCTTTTACCCAATCGGGCTGAACGACCGTTTTTTCACCATCAAAAACCGGCATTTTACCATACCGGAAAACGGTTTTTTCTTTGCTCCAGCAGGCTGAAAACCGGTTTTTACCTGCCATTTGATCCAATGCATACTCCAGCAGCGCATTGACCGATTTCCCGGGAATGTCCTTTTTTTTGGAATTATCTTTTTCGGGTTTTCTTTTGCAATGGACAAACAAAACCGATTTGGCACGGGTAAAAGCCACGTAAACCAGGTTGAGCGTGTCGATAAAACTGCTCACTTTTTCTTCGAAATAATCTTCCCTGAAAATGGTATTGGCCAAACTCTGTCCGGCTTTTACCGGAAGCAACGGGAAACGGTTAAACGGCTCGGAACCGGGCCGGCACCACAGGATTGACGCCTGATTTCCCGTCCAGGAAACATCCCAGTTAAAAAAAGGCAGCAAAACGGCTTCGTATTCCAGTCCCTTGGCTTTGTGAACGGTAAGCAGCCGCACCGAATCCACTTCGTCGTTTACACTTACGGAAGTATCATATCCTTTTTCATTCCACCAAAACAAAAAGTTGGATAAATCGTTCGAAAGCGAAGTTTTAAGGTCGGCAGCCTGATCGATAAGGGTTTGCAGAAACGGCAATTCAGTTTCGATTTTGAAAAGGCCGAAAAGCGCACAAATTTCTGTGACCGTTTCATCGAGTGAAGAAAGCAGCAGCTTCTGCCGGAGCTGGTTCATTTTTTCTCCCAGTTCCTTTTTAAAAACCGAATCAAAGTTTTCGTCTATTCCCCAATTCCCGGTATTTTCAGTAGCAACTGTTTCAAAATTGAGCGCCAGTTGAGGTTCCTCAGAAAACGAAAATCCCTTTTCTTTAAGCGCCGGTCTCAGCCACGAAAGCCAAAGATGCAGCAACGCCACTTTCTGTATTTCAGCTTGCGTATCGATAAGCAGTTCAATAACCAGAATTACAAAATTTACACCCCGTGAAGCATAAAGAAACAACGATTCGTTGGACAACACCGTTAAGTTGTATGCCGCGTTTTCCGCTTTTTTGGCGGCCTCCAGAAATGCTTCAACGATTTGGGAACCTTCTTTATTTTTTCGAATTAAAATGGCAATATCCGATGCTTTCAGTCCACTATTCTGAAGACGTTTCACCTGTTCCACAAGCAGTTCAACCGATTGCTTTCCAAAATCTTCTTCCGGCAAATAATGCACTTCGGCCAAACCTTCTTTTTCGGCACCGGATTTTCCCGGCGCCTGTTTAAAATGGCTGTAAATGGCGCTGAATTTTTCACGAAAATTATCCTCTTCAATTTCTTCGCATAAAAGCGCTTCAAAAGTTTGTTTCAGGGCGCCAATTGTCGCGTTGTTAAAATCGATGATATTGAGCCGGCTTCGCCAGTTTTTTTCGAGCGGTATTTCGCGTGGCGGATAATGCGGGAAATCTTCGTTAATCTGTGAAGCCAGAATATTCCAGTCGGAATTGCGCCACCGGTAAATCGATTGTTTTACATCGCCCACGAGAAGCGCCGGATGTCCTTCAGCAAGCGCGTCGGCTATCAACGGTTTAAAATTACTCCACTGCAACGACGAGGTATCCTGAAACTCGTCGAGCATAAAATAGTTAAAGCGTGCGCCCACTTTTTCGTAAACAAAGGGCGAGTCGCTATTGCCAATTATTTTGCTAAGCAACAGATTGGAATCAGAAAGCTGTACGATTCCTTTTTCATGCAACAGCAGTTTCACCTCTTCTTTTAAATCGGTAAGAATTCCCAGCATACGCAACTGTTTGCGCACCTCGATGGCCGACCGGTAACGGATTTGATGCCCGGTATAAAACGCCAGCATTTCCAGCAGTTTTGGTTGAAGTAACCTTTCGGAAAGCTGTTCCAGCGCAAGACTGTGTTTACGGTTTTTTGAATACCATTTTTCAACCGATTCAGCTGCAGCAAGTACCCGGGCTCCGGGTTCCTTTAGCTCGCCATCGGCCATTTTTTTCAGGTATCCGGCAACGCCTGCTGTTTTATACAAAAAATCATCGACTGAAAATCCGGCCTTTTCAATCGATTCCATCAGCTCAGCGGCTTGCTTTTTCAGGGAATGCTCGTACCAGGCAATAATTTTTTCCAGTTCTTTCCTGAACTCCTCCAGATTTTCGCGGGTGTAAGGATTTTTATCCTGCCCATTTTCCGGGAAAAACACCTGGAATTTTTCTTTAAACAGTTCATTGCCCAACGATTTAATATCTTCTTCAATCCGCTGGCTTTTGTTTTCCCTGATTTTTTCCTCACTGAATTTGACCAGCCACCTGCGCAATTGTTTATCCGCATCCACCTTTGCCATCAGCCGGTCCACCGCCTCCTCCAGGATCATTTCGTTGTCGGTTTCCAAAACAAAATGCGGAGAAATGCCCATTTCGCGGTTAAACACTTTAATCACACGTTGTGTAAACGAATCAATTGTATTTACTGAAAAGCGGTTGTAATCGTGCAAAATATTTTTAAGTGCCTGTTTTGCCCGTTTCCTAATTGTTTCTTCCGGTAGTGCAGTCGCTTCCTTCAGTAAATCGAGGTAGGTTGAATTTTTATTGTCAGTCAGAAGAAAGAGTTGGTCCAGCAGCCTGCTTTTCATCTCCTGTGTGGCTTTGTTGGTAAAAGTTACTGCCAGGATGTTTCGGTAGCTCAGTGCATTTTTCAGGATTAATTTCAGGTATTCGGCTACCAGTTGAAAGGTTTTTCCGGAGCCTGCCGATGCTTTGTAAACTGTTAACATGAGATGCAGTTCTGAGTTTAAAGTTTAATGTTCAAAGTTGTGAAGATTTTTAATTAAAATCCGGGGCTCCGGATAACGTTGACCCGGGTTTCGATTTTGAAATTTTTCGATACGTTGTATTTCATAAACAGGGTGTTTCCGCGCATATCGAAATTATTTAATCCCTGGTTGGGAAAAGGAGCCGTAAAAACTGAATTGGCTCCAAAGCTGTATCCGCCAAGTGTAAATTTATCGTTCACCTGGTATTCGGAACCGCTGAAAACTGTTTCGTTCTGCAAAAAGGGAGATAGTCCGACTCCAAAGTAACCCGGGTTGAAACCGTGGAACGAAAAAACAGAAAGCGTATTTTCCGGCAATGCAAAACTCCACCTTTTTGTCATTTCATGCTGAAAATTGAACCCGGGGAGTTGCACCGGCTGCATTAGTTCGCCGGAAGGAAGTGTACCCGAAAGAAACTGGTAATACATCAATTGCCGTTCGGCAACCAATGCTGCGGTATCTTTTTCGGGCAATAACGGTAATAACGGCTCCTGGGCATACAATTGGCAAAAAACCGCAGTAAATAATATTAAAATCAATTTTTTCACGTTTTTATCTCACTTCTTCCAATTAATTTTCAAAATTAAAAATAATTGGCGAAGTAAAAAGGGATTTACCTTGTCAGTGTTCCGATCAGCTTAACGTTATACAATGTGTTATTTTAGAAGATTTTCTGTAAAAAACCTAAAAAGCGTGCCTAAAAAATTTGTACATTTGCCGCCAACTTTTAAAAGAAATTGCATGTTAACCATTAAATCTCTTGGTAAAGGCAAAACGATTTTGCTTTTTTTTATTGTGATACTTGCGGTATCATGCAGTACGCCGTTAAATGAATTAATCTACCTGAACGGGATAGAACCCGGTGTAACTTATACCAGTGGGCCTGTTCCCGAGGAATACAGAATTCGTTCGAACGATCAGCTTTTTATTCAGGTGATTAGCGACGATCCGTTAAACGCGGCGTTTCTGAATCTTACCAACACACAAGGGTCGTTTGGTTCAATGGGAAGTTCGGCCAACAGCCTCGAGTTGATTACCTATCTGGTTGATGAAGAAGGTTATATTTCGTACCCCCAGCTGGGTAATATTTTAGTGGAAGACAAAACTGTTTCTGAAGTCAGAGACATTATACAGGAGAAGGTGGACAATTACCTGGAAAGTGCCTCGGTATTTGTAAAGCTGGTAAACCGGAACATTACGGTTTTGGGCGAAGTTAAACAACCCGGGCAAAAGCTGATGGTTAAAAATCAGCTAACCATATTTGAGGCTTTGGGAACAGCCGGAGACATTACCGATTACGGAAACCGTCAAACGGTAAAGTTAATACGCCAGCTGCCCGACGGAAAGCATATTGCACAGTTGAACCTAACCGATCCCAACATTATTTATTCTCCGTACTATTATATATTACCTCACGATATTGTTTATGTAGAGCACAGCACTAAGGTTTACGGCGCCAAAAACATGCCTTATTCCGCACCTTTAAGCATAACTGCATCAATTATTTCAATAGGATTGCTGATTATAAATCTTTTCGGAAAATGACCCAGACAGAAATAAATACAAATAGCAGAAATGGTCTTCAGCCAAAGGAGGATGATAGTATCGACCTGAAAAAGCTGATTTTTAAATTTTTACGCAATTGGTACTGGTTTGTACTGGCCGTTGTAGTGTCTGTTGGACTTGCTTTTTTGTACAACCGCTATAAAACCCCGGTTTACGAAGTTAATGCCTCCATGCTTGTGGAAGAAGGTAAAAACACCTCTCCCCTTTCCGGTTCATTAGGAAGTCCTCAGCAAAATATCTTCCAGGGGCTGGGCGGCATGAACAGCATGCAAAACATTTATAACCAAATGGTTATTTTAAATTCAACGCCTATTGTTGCGCGAACACTGGATGAACTGGATTTTGAAGTGAGCTATTATGCTGTGGGCCGGGTTTCAGTTACCGAGAGGTATAAGGAAGTTCCGTTTCAGGTGATGTGGGATAAAAATCACCCTCAAATCATCGACGGCGATTTTGATCTTACCATTTTACCATCGGGAAAACTACAAATCAGCATGGATGAAATAGAAGTTATTGTTTACGATTACCAGGAGGAAGAAATCATTCAGCGGATTCCCGAATTTTCATTTTCACGCGAAGTGGATGCCGGTTCCAAATTAACTTCAGATCAGTGTTCGTTTACCATTCTGCTTAACGAACAGTTTAGGCCCGATGCACCGAATAATTTCAAATTCCGGTTTCATTCCAAAAGGTCGCTGATAAAAAAATACAAAGACAATCTGGAAGTGAGCCTCAATGCCAAAGAAACTTCAATTTTAAACCTGACACTGAGAGACTTCAATGTAAAAAAAGGTGTCGATTTTTTAAATAAACTCACAGAGGTTTATCAGTTGGACAACCTGGAGAAAAAGAACGAAAATGCCAACCGTACCATTCAGTTTATTTCATCGCAACTCGAAAGCATTTCCGATTCGCTGAGCGTTTCCGAAAGCCGGATGGAATCTTTCCAGAGTGAAAACCAGGTACTTGACATTTCCATGCAATCGCAGCAGTTGCTGGAGCAAATGCGCGACTTAGACCGCGAACGTGTGGCGCTGGAAACCCAAAACAAATATTACCACTACCTGAGAGAATATATTACGACCAGTGCAAGCCAGGAACTGGAAACAGTTATTGCACCTTCTGCCATGGGCATTCAGGATCCACTTCTGAACAGCCTGATTCTGCAGTTAAATGAATTAATTACTGAAAAATCGAGCCAGACTTCCATCAGGCAAAATTCGCAGCATCCAACGATTTTAAGGTTGAATGCCCAGATTGAAAGTGTAAAAAATTCGTTACGCGAAAACGTAAACAATATTATTTCGCAGTCGGATATGGCGTTGGCCAATCTGAACCTGCGAATTCGCTCCTTCGAGGCAGAAGTAAGACGTTTGCCTGCCACAGAAAGAAACTTTGTAAATATTGAGCGGAAGTATAAACTGAATAACGAAACTTATACTTTTTTGCTTCAAAAGCTTTCTGAAGCCCAAATTGCCAAAGCATCGAACATCCCCGACAGCCAGATGATTGAAGAGCCGCAAATGATGGGGACCGGACCGGTTGAACCCAAAACCATGATGATTTATGCCATCGGGCTGTTACTCGGGTTGGCGCTTCCTGCGGGGGGAATAATGCTGGCCGACTTTTTCAACACTAAAATTGTTTCTCAGGAAGATATTGAATCAATTACAAGTTTCCCCATTGTTGGCCATGTGTTTCAAAACCAGAAAGAAGGTAATTCGCGAACCCTCGTTCTGGATAAACCCAACGCTCCCGCAAGCGAACCCTACCGGGCCATCCGTACCAAATTAAATCTGATTACCAAAGGAAAACCCAATCCGGTAATTGCTGTTACTTCTACATTTCCAAAAGAAGGTAAATCATATAACGCCATCAATATTGCCTCCTCGTTTGCTTTAATGCGTAAAAAAACGGTATTGTTAGACCTCGATCTGCGCAATTCGAAACTGAAAGATGAATTCAATCTGGATTCGGATTTAGGGGTAGTCAATTATATTATCGGGAAGGCAAACGCGGAGGAAATTACCTTTAAAACCAAACACCCGTGGTTAAAAATTATTCCGGCAGGACCCATTCCTCCCAATCCGGCAGAAATGCTCACTGATGAAAAACTACAGGAGTTGCTTACAACGCTAAAAGAATTATACGATGTTATAATCATCGACTCCGCCCCTGTAGGATACGTTGCCGACTTGTTCCACCTGCACGAACTTATTGATTCCAACCTTTTTGTAGTACGGCATAAATTTACCCACAAAATCGCGCTTAAAACCGCACTGGAAGAAGTTACAAAACACCAGTTGAGAGGTGTTGGTATTCTTATAAACAACATTAAACTGGGAAAAAAGAATTACACTTACAGTGGTGGTTACGGGTATGGATACGGCTATGGCTACGGATACGGCTACGGTTATGGTTATGGTTACGGTCAGAAAAAAGAGGACAAAAACAGCAACCGAAAAGTGCTGAAGCCCGAAGAAGTTTAATTTCTTCCGGCTCGGTTAGCCCATTGATACTCGTTTAAAATCAACATTATGAATTGCGAATATCAATTAAATGACTGAACTGGTGGTCTTTCAAAATCAGCACGATGCAGAATGACTGCAAGTGTAAACCATTGAATTTTATAAAGTTGCCAACTTATTTGCGGTGTCCTGAATCAATTTCCAGGTTTTCCTCACATGATTTTCTTCGGTGTGAGTTTGCCCAATACTCATACGCAAAACCAGTTTTTCGTTGAGTTTTGTGTGGGTAAAAAAAGCCTTGCCGGTTTCATTTACGGCATTCATTAATTTCATATTGAATGCATCATCAGATTTATGCCTGAAACAAACCAGGTTCAACGGCGGTTCCAAAACCAGTTCAAAAGCTGTTGAGGCTTTTATCCAATCTGCAAATTTCCGGGCCATTTCCACGTGTTTCCGGATATGAAATTGTAATCCTTCAACACCATAATGGCGAATTACAAACCAAAGTTTCAGCGAGCGGAACCGCCGCCCCAGTTGCACGTGCCAGTCGCGGTAATCGAAAACCGCACCCGACTCGGTAGCTTTGTTTTTCAGGTATTCGGGTAAAATTGAAAACGTGTTGATCAATTCGTTCCGATCGGCTATCCAAAACACATCGCAATCGAAATTGGTAAACATCCACTTGTGGGGGTTAAACACATAACTGTCGGCCAGTTCGACGCCATCTTTTAAATGCCTGAACTCGGGGCAAAGCATAGCCGTGCCTGCCATGGCGGCATCGACATGCAGCCAGCAATTTTCTTTTTGACAAATTTCGCCAATCCGGCGAACCGGATCGATGGCGTTCGAAGAAGTTGTTCCGATAGTTGCACAAACAAAAAACGGCAAAAATCCGTTCATTTTATCTTCGTGAATTTGTTTTTCCAGCAATTCGGGTCGCATGGCAAACTGGTCGTCCACATCAACCACGCGCAGGTTTTCGCTGCCAATTCCAGCCATTTTTATCGCCTTTTCAAGCGAAGAGTGGGTTTGCGAAGAAACATAGGCCATAAGTTTTTGTCGTACTCCGGTTTTATTCGATTCGAACTTTGTGGCACGCTCGCGGGCGGCAATCACTGCAGTTAATCCCGAAGTTGAAGCCGTATCCTGAATTACACCGCCACCTGCAGAAGTGGATTTGAATTTTTCAGGCATATCCATCATTTCCGCCAGCCAGTCGAGCACACGGGTTTCCAGTTCGGTGGCCGCCGGACTAGTTGCCCAAATCATTCCCTGGACGCCAAGTCCCGAAGAAACTAAATCGCCAAGAATTGAAGGAAACGAAGTATTGGAAGGAAAATAAGCATAAAAATTCGGCGACTGCCAATGCGTAATTCCCGGCATAATAATTTCGTCCAAATCGCACATCATAGCGTCAAAAGACTCACCTTTTTGGGGAGGATTTTTGGGAAGTTTACTTTTAATTTCACCCGGTTTTACCTGCGACAAAACAGGATATTTCTCAATATTCTCATAATAATCGGCTATCCAGTCAATCATTTTTTTGCCCTCTTCCCTGAATTGGGAAGGAGAGAGGTGATAGTTTTTCATTTATCGTAGCATTTTACGTAACTCTATAAGTTCTGATGTATTTAAGACTTTAATATACCCGTTATTTTTAAGTCCGTTATATAATTCTTTATCACCAGTCCAAAGATGGGCATTAAAAAATTCGTTAATTGCAATAAAATCAATATCGTCCACATCGATATTTGCTGCAACTGTCTCAGCAAACTTCCACAAATCGGTCGGAATTAAGTCTTCTCTGATGAAGTTTATTTTTCTATATAATCTGTATTTAGATTCGTTTAAATCCTCCTCGGATAACTTTGAGACTTTAAGTAATTTTTTCCAGTGCTTTGATATTTCATAGCGCATGTAGGCACAACTATAAAATTTAAAAAAATCATCGGAATTAATTAATAAATCACCAATAGCACTTTCAGTATTTACCAGGCCGCTAAAAATGATATTGGTATCAACAGTAATAATCATTTGAGGATTCTATCCTTATTTTTTTCCCACCATCCTTTTTTTACTTCTTTAGCCAGTGTATCGATTTCTTTTTGTTTGGCCTGAGACCGGGAAGTGGCTTCCGAGTAAGCTAAAAAGTCTAAAAACCTTTCAATAGTATCGGTTTTTAAATAAGAAGGAAGTCGAATAATTATTTCATCTGTGGTTCTTTCAATTTTCATTATACCCTGTTTTAATTACACAAAGATAATCTTATTTTGTTTTTACTTAATAGCCCCAGTGGTCAAGTGAACTCATTTTAATATCTCACCCTAAAATCAGTAAACCCCTCCAAACCGGGCATTTCCCTTTTCTCCATTTTAATAACCCTGGCCATCGACGGGCCAATTTTCAGATGCTCCATAAAAGTTTCCACATCTTTTTCATCGCCCTGTGCCCTGACCAGCACACTCCCGTCGCATTCGTTTTTCACCCAGCCCTTAATGTTAAATTCAGCCGCGCGCTGCTGAACGAAATAACGAAAACCTACACCCTGAACCCGTCCGGTAATTTTAATCTCGTAGTGAACCATCAAACGTGCTTAAAATGTTCCACCACTTCGGGCTGAACCAGTGCCCAAATGGAATAAACACCAACTGCCGTGCCTACGGGAAAATTTACCAGGTCGAGCACCGAAATGATTAATGTAAGAATACGGGCCCACTCTTTTCGTTTAAATAAACCAATGCCTGCAATAATTCCGGGCAGGCTAAGCACTACCATAAAAACCACCAAAACTTTGGCAATTATGGATAATATAAACTGCGCATCGTTGTCGTTAGACAAATCGCCCACAAAGTAAAGCAGTACATACACAAAAATCCCTATCAGAATGCCCAAAATGCTTAAACCGATATGCAACGCTGCAACGATGTTAATATGCCTTTCCATAATTCATTTGATTTAAAATTGAATTAAAATTACAAAAATCAAAAGGATTGTGAAGCATTGCCCAAATATTTTAGACCAAAAACAACAATTCGGGGGGTAAACCGGTTATTTTTTTAGACGGGTTTTAAATAAAACTGTAATTTTGTGCGCTGAAAAAGAGAAAAAAATGGAAGTGATTAAAATTGTTTTACTGGCAATCGCATTGGTTGCAATAGCTATGCTGGGACTTGCCACACAAATACTGCTGAAAAAAGGCGGAAAATTTCCCAATACCCATGTGGGTGGAAACAAACATTTAAAACGGCAGGGAATTGCCTGTGCGCAAACCCAGGATAAAGTAGAACGGGCAAATGTAAACCGCCAGGTCGATTTTAAAAATGTAAAAATTGCGAATATCAGCAAATAGCAAGGCCGGATGAAATCCGGCTTTTTTATTGCACCAGGTGTTCTTTAAAGTTTTCTGAAAGATAAATCTGGTGCGCTCCGTCCTCATCGGCATAAATAAAATAGACTTTAATTTCGGGCATTTGCCGGGCAATTTCTACCGACTTTTCGAGGCCCAGCACCATAAAGGCAGTTGCAAAAGCATCGGCATCCATACAATTTTCAGCCAAAACAGTAGCGCTCAACAAACTGTGCTGCACCGGATAGCCGGTTTTCGGATCGATGGTGTGGGCAAACTTCTTTCCGTCTTCCACATAAAAATTCCGGTAATTGCCCGATGTGGCCAGTGCATCCTCCGGTAGTTGTACTTTGGCCTGCAAATCGGTCGATGCAAAAAAAGCCATTTCATCGGGTTTGCTTATGCCGATTGTCCAAACCCTGCCTTTCTCATTTTTCCCTTTGGCCACCACTTCTCCGCCAATTTCAACCATGTAGTTTTTACATTCTTTTTCGGACAGAAATTCGCCAAGCAAATCGCAGGTAAATCCTTTGGCAATGGCGCTCATATCCAGTTTCATGTTTGGATTTTCTTTCTGAATCCGGCCGTTTTCCAAACGAATTTTATGGTATCCGGTAATTGCTTTCAGGCTGTCCACCATTTCCTGTGTCATTCTTTTTTTGTCTTCGGGTCCAAATCCCCAGGCATTTACCATAGGGCCGGCTGTAATATCGAAAGCGCCTTCAGTAATAGCCGAAATTTCCATGGCACGCGAATAACACTTCAAAAACAGCGGATGCAAATCTGCGGGTTTGTTGCTGTTCACTTTCGAAATAACCGATGTACTGTCGAACGTTGAAAAAATGTTGTTGTACCTGTTCAGCTCATTTTTGATTTCCTCGTGAAGGTCTTTCCCGTTGGGGCTTTCATAAACAATGTGGTAATTGGTACCGTAAACAAATCCCTGGTTGTAAATGTATTTCGAAGGTGCATTTTGGCAGGAAAGCAGGAATCCAGCTGCAAAAGAAAGAATAACTAACCGAAATTTCATGGTAATGAATTTAAATTTCAGGGCGAAATTAAAAAAAGAACCATTCCCTCTCTTCGAAGAATAGTTCAAAAATTAAAAACTGTGGAAGTATTTTTTGATGGTTGTTTTAGATCGTGCTGCAACACAAATCCAGAGGATTTGTATGTTTATAGAAATGATCATGATAAAAATAAAGGTGCGACTCCGACCGGAGTCGAATGTCATTCACTCGCTGATTCTGCTATAAACATTCGATACCTCCGGTATCAATTCAAACCGGAATTAAAAAATTATGTTGGATGGTGGCTTCACTTCAACAGGCTTATTTTCACTGTTTCTTATTCATTTTATTTGGAATTTTACAAAAGATTACTACTTTTATAACCCTAAACAAAATGATAACAGCAACCAAATCTGAACAACATGCCTCAGATGATACCGACAACAAATTCAATAGAAAATTTCTTTCGGGGGAATAAATGGATAAATTTCAAAATAAATACCGAATCGAATCCGCCCGGTTGAAAAATTGGGATTACGGGTGGAATGCGCCCTATTTTGTAACCATTTGCACGGCAAACAGGGTATGTTATTTTGGGGATGTTCAAAATGATGAAATGCGATTTTCCGAAACAGGAAAAATGGCCCATAAATGCTGGCTGGAAATTCCCGAACATTTTCCATTTGTAACATTGGATGTACATGTGGTCATGCCCAACCATGTGCATGGGATTATTATCATCAACAAACCGGATGATGGGCGCAATCCGGCAGGAAATGCGCCGGGCAATGCGATGGGCAATGTAGAGACGCAAAATTTTGCGTCTCTAACGAATCAGACGCAAAATTTTGCGTCTCTACCACCGCCACCGCCACCACCACCGTCAATGCCACCATCATCACCGCCACCCCCATCCCCCAAAAATAAATTCGGGCCGCAATCCCAAAACCTGGCATCCATTATCCGCGGATACAAAACAGGCGTTACAATATTTGCCCGGAACAACAACATTGTATTTGCATGGCAACCCCGTTATCACGACCACGTCATCCGAAATCCTACATCATATTTACGAATTCGGAATTACATTATCAATAATCCTAAAAAATGGGATACCGATAATTTTTATGGTCATAAATATCAGGCATGATTATAATACAGACACTGGAACCGTTTCTTCTTCACCGGAGGGGCGGTTTTTTCCGATTAAACTTCAGAAAAAATTTTAGTGCGCGGGGTTTAAATTGCTACCGGTTTGTCGTTGAATTCAGTTGCCGGTAACCCACCAGCCTGTCGTAGCGGCCGGCCATACCTCGGTAATACACAAAAATCTGGTAATCGTTTTCGGTTTGCCAGAAACTGCCTTCCAGGTTTTTATGGTCTGCCACTGCAGAACCCTGTGGCACATAGACGTACATATAGTTGTAGTAGCCCTGTTTCAGCAATAACGTCAGTTCGTAAGCGCTGGTGTCGAAATTCCAGGTCATTTCGTTGGTTTTGTTGGCATTCCAGTAGTTTAAGGCGCCAAACACGTTTACGGTTCCTCCCAGTAAAATGGCTTCCAGGGGAAGCGAAAAATGGACGAACGTGTAATCACACTCGGTGTCAAAATCTTCCACTTCCTGGTCCTGGCTCTCCACCACAAACTTTCCGTTCATCTCTTCATATTCAAAAAACCTTTTATTCGATCTTACCTCGTCGGGCATCAATGTTTTATGAAAATAGGGCCGGTGAAAATCGGTAGCCAGCACATTCTCGCCATTTACGCGGTTCGAGCGGTTGTCGAAATAGCGAAACTCGTTGCCGGCTGTAAAAACATTCTCGCGGTTATAGTCGTAAATCAATGCGCGGTCGCGAATAAATAACGGTTTCAAATTGCGAATGGCATTGTCCCACCGGTTGTTTTGCGTTACCACCACTTTTACTTCCTGCTGCGGATTCTCGATGGGAAGATTCTCGTGAAACAGGGTAAAATCCACCTCATGGTTTTCACCTTTAAACGCATCGAGTGTAGCCCGCCTTACCGTTCCTTCCACATTCACCAAAGGTTCAACCACGTAAAACCGTTTGCTCAGCACAATATTCTCCTTGTTACCGTTTTCGTACACAACCAATGCATAATTTCCCGAAAATTTAAACTGCATATTTTCGTTGGGAAGATATAACCTGTAATTGATGTAATTAAAAGAAGTATTAAACGAGCGGGCATAATCGTTCAGCGGATTTTCAGGAAAACCATCGATGTAATCGCTTTGCTGAATAAAACTTTCATTCCAGTCGGCATCGCAGTGAATTACAGTATAATAGTAGTCCTTAACTTCTCCCGACAAATCGTCGAACCTAAAAACCAACGGTGTTTCTTCACCCATCTCCCAAACGGGGTTCGACAACTCAAATCCATCGCGATACATTTGCACCGTTTTAATTTCTTCTTTATACACCGCATTCTCGTAATAAAAATTACCCTCCTGAGCCTGAAGTTTGCTGCACAAAACGAAGGTAATCATTAAAGGAAGCCCAAAAAACCGAATCATATCGAACGTATTTAAATGGAAATCAAAGCATTTATTTTATTTTTTCCAAAGGTATTTTTTTCATTTTAATTTAACGAAGCAAATTCCACGATTTATAGCGCGGTTCAAAGCATTCATTCTTTTTTTCACCGGCGCTCATATCTTTAGCCCGGTGGTTACTTTTTCAGCTTCTTTTGCGGCTTTAGCATTTAATCCCTTTAATAGCTGAAGCCCTTTTGTTTTTGACTCGCTTTGTTCACCGGGCTGAAGCCAAGGTGTAAAAAATCCGTTTTTTCGCAGGCTCTTAATATTGAATTTGTCGTACACCCTTCAAAACTGCCTTTTCTCAAAATAAACGAAAAAAAAACAGATGTCTCGCCTGAATTAATAATTTTTTATCATTTTTCGGAATTCAGTATTGACATATATCATAACACATATTGACTTATTTGCATAGTTTGAACCTTTGATTTTTCAGCAATTAACGTTGGGAAAAGTGAATTTATTATTTACTTTTGCCAACCTGAAAAACAATACTATTTTTGATTAAAATGTCAGATGTCATTAAGTTACGGAAAGGGCTGGATATAAGACTAAAAGGGAGTGCAGAAACAGTGCTTGAGACGCTTCCGGCTCCTGCTACAGTAGCATTGAAACCCACTGATTTTCCCGGGCTCACACCGAAGCTGAGCGTAAAACCGGGACATGAAGTGAAGGCAGGCGATGCGTTATTCTACGATAAATATCATCCTGAAGTAGTTTTTACTGCGCCTATTGGTGGCAAAGTAGCATCGGTAAACAGGGGCGAACGGCGCCGTATTCTGGAAGTGGTTATTGAAACCGACGCCGCGGCAGGTTCGGCTGATTTCAAAAAAGCCAATCCGGATGAACTTTCTGCCGAAGAGGTGAAAGAACAATTACTGAAAAGCGGTTTATGGCCGTTTATTAAAAGGCGTCCGTACGGAGTTGTTGCTTCACCGCAGGATAAGCCCAAAAACATTTTTATTTCCACGTTTGATACCGCCCCGCTTGCGCCCGACTATAATTTTATCATGGAAGGGCAACTGGGAACATTTCAGACGGGTATCGATGCGCTGGCAAAACTGACCGAGGGGAAGGTCTTTTTGGGAGTATCTGAAAAATCAGTGTTCACAACTATTAAAAACACAGAAATCAAACAATTCTCGGGACCTCACCCGGCGGGGAATGTGGGTGTGCAAATTCATCACATTTCGCCTGTTAACAAAGGGGAGGTAGTTTGGACCGTTAACCCGCAGGATGTGCTGTTTATCGGAAGACTTTTCGAAACCGGGAAACTTGATTTCACTAAAGTTTTTGCCCTTGCAGGTTCGGAAGCGGAAAAACCAAAATACCTGCAAACGCTGTTAGGTGCGCCGGTAGCTTCGGTAACCGACGGGAGGCTGAAAAAAGTGAACTACAAACAACGCATCATCAGTGGAAATGTACTTACCGGCAAAAGAGTGAAATCCATGAACTATATCGGCTTTTACGATTCGCTGATTTCGGTAATTCCCGAAGGCGACGAGTATGAGTTGTTGGGATGGGCCAGCCCCGGTGTCGATAAGTTCACTGCTTCAAAAACCTTTCTGTCCAAATTATTTCCCAAAAAAGAATATGAATTAAATGCCAATTTGCATGGTGGGGAAAGGGCTTTTGTACTTTCCGGGCAATACGAAAAAGTGGTTCCCATGAATATTCTCCCGGTATTTTTGCTGAAAGCGTGCCTGGTGAACGACATCGACAAAATGGAACAACTGGGTATTTATGAAGTAATTGAAGAAGATTTTGCCTTGTGCGAATATGTTTGTACCTCAAAAATTAAGGTACAGGACATTTTACGCAGCGGAATCGAGACAATGATAAAAGAGCTTGGTTAGAAAACAATAAATCAGTCTGGTTGAGATGAAATTCTTAAAGAACTTTTTTGAAAAAACAGAGCCGCTTGTACAAAAAGGAGCAAAATACCACTGGCTTCATTCGGTACACGATGGATTTTTTACTTTTTTGTTTGTGCCGAAACACACGGCAAAAACAGGCACTCATATTCACGATTATATCGACCTGAAACGCACCATGTCTATTGTGGTTTTAGCGCTTGTCCCGTCGTTGCTGCTTGGCATGTACAATGTCGGTCTGCAACACTATAAGGCTATCGGTGAACTTGTATCGGCAGGATTTTTCGACCTGTTTGTTTACGGACTGTTAAAAGTTTTACCCGTTGTTATTGTCTCCTACGCTGTTGGGCTGGGAATTGAATTTGCGTTTGCCCAAATGCGCGGACATGAAATCAACGAAGGGTTCCTGGTTTCAGGTATGCTCATCCCGTTAATTATGCCCATAGAAACTCCTCTTTGGATGGTAGCTGTTGCCACTGCTTTTGCGGTTGTTTTTGGCAAAGAAGTGTTTGGCGGAACCGGCATGAATATATGGAATCCCGCATTAGTAGCGCGGGCTTTTCTGTTTTTTGCCTATCCGGCACAAATGTCAGGCAACTCGGTTTGGGTTGCGCTGGAAAAAAGCGATGTTCCGGTTGACGGATTCACCGGCGCCACACCAATGGCCGATGCTGCCGCAGGAAACATCAATTTTAGTGCTGCCGACGCATTTTTCGGCTTTATTCCCGGGTCCATTGGAGAAACAAGTACACTGGCAATTCTAATTGGTGCTGTTATCTTAATTGTAACCGGCATCGGCAACTGGAAAATTATGGCGTCAACTGTTGCCGGCGGTGTTGTAATGGGAATCATCCTCAACATTTTTGCCGGAAGTCAGGGGCTTTCTCCCGAGGCAGCAACCTTTTTCGGCATACCCTTCTGGCAGCACCTCATTATTGGAGGTTTTGCATTCGGAGCTGTTTTTATGGCCACCGACCCGGTTTCGGCTGCCCAAACCGAAAAAGGACAATGGATATACGGTTTTCTGATCGGAATTCTGGCCATTCTGATTCGTGTGGTTAACCCGGCTTATCCGGAAGGAATGATGCTGGCTATTTTGCTGATGAACACTTTTGCACCGCTTATCGACCATTACGTGGTACAGGGTCACATCAAACAGCGCATGAAACGGGCTAAAATTACGGCATAACCAAAAAATTTGAAATTATGGACAGGAACAGTAATACATACACGTTTATTTACGCAGCCGTAATGGTAATTCTTGTTGCTGCAATACTGGCCTCGGCGGCTATGGCTTTGCGGCCACGCCAGGATAAAAATGTGGAAATTGAAAAAATGCAAAATATTCTGGCTTCAGTAAATATTGAAAGTACTTTTGAAACAGCCGGCGATATTTACGCCGATAAAATCAGAAATCAATATGTAATCGATTCAAAAGGTGAAATTGTTGAAGGCGAAGATGCATTTGAAATTGACCTGAAACGGGAAAAAGCCAAATCGCCCGAAGATCGTTTGCTTCCGGTATTCGAATGTGAGACGGAAAGCGGTTTAAAATATATTTTCCCCATGAGGGGAGCCGGGCTTTGGGGGCCCATCTGGGGTTTTGTTTCGCTGAACGATGACATGAGTACCATTTACGGAGCCAACTTCGACCACCAGAGCGAAACACCCGGTTTGGGTGCCGAAATTTCAACCCAATGGTTCCAGGATGAATTTAAAGGAAAACAAATTTTCGATCAGTCGGGAAACCTGATTTCGGTTACGGTTACCAAAGCCGGCCAGGATGCTCCCAAAGATCACAGCGTGGATGGAATTTCGGGGGGTACCATTACCAGTAAAGGCCTCGAGCAAATGATGCTGGAAGATTTTAACAGTTACAAAGAATTCTTAATGAAGAAAAAATCATAGACGATGAGCGAACCACTGTTTTCAAAGAAAAATTTAAAGCTGTTGTCTGATCCGCTCAACGACAGCAACCCCATTACCGTTCAGGTTTTGGGAATTTGTTCGGCACTTGCCGTAACCGCCCAGCTAAAACCCTCGCTGGTGATGGCTGTTTCGGTAATGGCCGTAATGGGATTTGCCAACGTTATTATTTCGTTGTTACGCAATACTGTTCCCAACCGTATCCGAATAATTGTTCAGCTGGTGGTTATCGCCTCGCTGGTAATTTTGGTTGACCAGGTGCTGAAAGCCTATGTGTATGATGTGAGTAAACAGCTTTCAGTTTTTGTGGGGCTCATCATTACCAACTGTATTATTATGGGCCGGCTCGAAGCGTTTGCACTGGGGAACCGTCCGTGGCCTTCGTTTCTCGATGGAATTGGCAATGCCGCAGGTTATGGCGTAATACTTATTATTGTAGGTTTTGCCCGCGAGCTGTTTGGTTCCGGTTCAGTTTTCGGATTACAGATTATCCCCGACAGCTGGTACATTGCCAACGGAGGTTTTTACGAAAACAACGGTATGATGATTTTGCCGCCCATGGCGCTCATTACCGTAGGAATTATTATTTGGGTTCAACGCAGTAAAAACCGTAAGTTAATTGAAGATTAACTGCCTAAAAAGAAATTGTTATGGAAAACCTGATTAATATATTTATCAAATCGATTTTTATCGAGAACATGGTTTTTGCCTACTTTCTGGGCATGTGTTCCTACCTCGCTGTTTCCAAAACAGTAAAAACTGCAACCGGCCTTGGTATAGCTGTAATTTTTGTGCTGGCAATCACGGTGCCGGTAGATTTCCTGCTTGAAAACTATGTGCTTAAGGAGGGTGCATTAAAATGGCTTAGCCCGACATTCGCCAGTGTTGACCTCAGTTTTCTTTCGTTCATCATGTTTATTGCGGTAATTGCCTCAATGGTACAGTTGGTAGAAATGATTGTAGAAAAATTTGCGCCGGTACTTTATACGCAGCTTGGTATTTTCCTGCCGCTTATCGCTGTAAACTGTGCTATTTTAGGGGGGTCATTGTTTATGCAGCAAAAAGCCTTCTTAAATATCGGAGAAGCTACTGCTTACGGACTCGGTTCGGGAGTTGGCTGGTTTCTGGCAATTGTGGGTATTGCTGCCATCCGCGAAAAAATTCAATATTCCAATGTTCCGGCTCCCCTGCGCGGACTGGGCATTACGTTTATTGTTACCGGATTGATGGGACTGGCTTTTATGGGGTTCATGGGAATTAAATTGTAAAATAAAAATACATTTTCAATGCTATTGCTTTCAACACAAACAACTGTTGTAATTGCCAGTGTGGCAGTGTTTTTGGGGGTTATTGTCCTGCTGGTAGCCATCTTGCTTTTTGCAAAGAAAAAGCTGACTCCTTCAGGAGAAGTAAAAATCAATATCAACGAAGGAGAACGGGAAATTGTTACCGAACCCGGAAACACGCTCCTGTCAACGCTTAGCAACAATAAAATTCTGCTACCGTCGGCTTGCGGCGGAGGTGGAACGTGCGCCATGTGCCGCTGCCAGATTGAAGAAGGAGGAGGTTCCATTCTTCCGACCGAAACCGATTTTTTCACCCGGAAAGAACAAAATGAAAAGTGGCGGCTGGCTTGTCAGGTTAAGGTAAAAGAAAACCTGAAAATTAAAGTTCCCCGGGAAGTTTTGGGTGTCAAAAAGTGGGAATGCGAAGTGGTTTCCAACAAAAACGTGGCAACGTTTATTAAAGAATTTGTGGTTCGACTGCCGGAAGGCGAAAACCTCAATTTCAAGTCGGGAGGATACATTCAGATTGACGTGCCCAAAATTGAAGTGGATTTTAAAAACATCGGGGTGGACGAAAAATTCCGCGACGAATGGGAAAGGTTTAATATGTTCAGTTTAAAAATGAAAAACCCGGAACCTACATTCCGTGCCTATTCCATGGCCAACCACCCTGCCGAAGGAAACATTATCATGCTGAACATCCGTATTGCAACACCGCCGTGGGACCGCGCCAACAACGGGTTTAAAAAAGTAAACCCGGGGGTTTGCTCTTCTTTTATTTTTTCACGCAAACCCGGCGACAAAGTAACCATTTCGGGCCCATACGGAGAATTCTTCCTGAAGGATAACGACAACGAAATGATGTTCATTGGCGGTGGTGCAGGAATGGCGCCCATGCGCTCACACCTTTTTCACCTTTTCCACACCGTAAAAGAAAAAAAGAAAAAAATTACTTTCTGGTATGGTGCACGCTCCTGGAAAGAGGTATTCTATTATGAACAGTTTCGCGACATTGAAAAAAATTACGATAATTTCGAATTTAACCTGGCGCTTTCAGAACCGCTCCCGGAAGACAAATGGGAAGGCCCTACCGGATTTATTCACCAGGTGATTTACGACAACTACCTGAGCAGGCACGAAGAACCCGAGGAGATTGACTATTACCTTTGCGGCCCGCCAATGATGAATGACGCGGTTCAAAAAATGCTTTATAACCTTGGCGTTCCCGATGAAAACGTCATGTTTGACGATTTTGGAAGTTGATTTTTAGTAGAGGGCAGTAAGTACAAAAAAATATAAAACAGAGAGCCATCCTTCGGTTAAAGGATGGCTTTTATTTGGCCCAATCGGGAAAAACAGCCGCATCGATTCCAAAAACGAGGGTTCCCCAAAAATACATTACAAGTGTAGCCACAATTATTCCCGATATATTCAGTAAAATACCGGCTTTTACCATTTGTGAGATTCGAATTCGGTTGGTACCGAAAATAATGGCATTGGGGGGCGTGGCAACTGGCAGCATAAAAGCGAGCGAAGCCGCAAGAGTTGCCGGAATCATCAGCAACAACGGATGAATTTGTATTGTAACTGCCAGGCCGGCAAGAATGGGCAAAATCATTTCGGTGGTGGCCACGTTGGAAGTTAATTCAGTTAATACCGACATTAATGATACATTGGCAAGTGTCAGAACAATTGGCTCCATCTTTCCCAATCCGGCCAGCTGTTCACCAAACCATACCGACAAACCGGAATCCACAAATCCCTGAGCCAGCGCAAAACCGCCGCCAAACAGCAATACAATGCCCCACGGAATGCGGTTGGCGGTCTCCCAGTTCATCAGCCGCTCCCCTTTTTCAGTTTTCGAAGGAATAATGAATAACAGCAACGCCATAAAAATGGCTACTGTTCCGTCATTTATAAACGACGGCGAATGAAACAGCCGCGACCAGCCCGGTATTTTTACCGATTGTATTTCGAATCCGGCCCTGAAAATCCAAAGCAATGCCAGAATGGAAAACAGTGCCAGCACCACTTTTTCTTCAGGTTTGGCCTTCCCAAGCAGGGCATATTCTTTTCTGAAATCATTTAAGTGAAGATTCTCCCAACTCTTTTTCGGTTTAAACAGAAAGTACAAAAGTGCCCATGCCGCAATAAAAATCAGGATAGTGACCGGCAACGCAAACAAAAACCAGTCGGCAAACGAAATTTCCTCCATTTCGGGAAAAATAATATTCGCTATACGGGCAAACGACAGGTTAGGTGGCGTACCGACCAATGTGGCAATTCCGCCAATCGACGCCGAATACGCAATAGAAAGCAACAATCCCGCCGAATATCTTCTTGTTGCTTTTCGCCCGAGGTTTTCTTCCAGTTTCAGAATAATGGAAAGTGCAATGGGAACCATCATCATTGCCGTGGCTGTGTTCGACATCCACATCGACAAAAACGCTGTGGCCAGCATAAAACCCAATAAAATCCGGCCCGGGCTTATTCCGAACAAAATCAGAATTCTGAGGGCAATTCTGCGGTGCAGGTTCCATCGTTCCATGGCAAACGCCATCAGAAAACCTCCAATAAACAAAAAAATGAGATGGTTAAAATACATGGCAGAAACCGTTTTCCCGTCCACAATTCCAAACAGCGGAAAAAGCGCCACAGGAATTAGCGCCGTTGCCGCCAGCGGAATGGCTTCGGAAATCCACCAGGCCGCCATTAGCAGCGCAATAGCAAATGTGTAGGTAACTTTTTTATTTTCAGGATCGAGGTCGGCAAACAAAACAATGAGCAAACTTATAACCGGCGCAACAATGAGCATTATTTTTTGCAGCCGGGATGTTTTTTTCTTCACAGGCTTCACCATGCAATTCCTTTTTATTTCCTAAAATTCTTTTAATGCCTTATAAAACATGCGCCTAAAGTAACAAAAGAATTTTCGTAACTTTGAAAAAAAGGATAAAAATGCAGGAAGCACTTTTTTATCGAAAAGCTGAAAATAAGACAGTAAAATGCCTTTTGTGCCCCTGGTTTTGCGAGCTAAAGCCGGGCCAGACCGGGGTTTGTAAAGTGCGGGAAAATATTGACGGCTTGCTGGTTACACATGTTTACAACCAGGTGGCGGCACTTGGCACAGACCCCATTGAAAAAAAACCATTGTATCATTTTTTCCCCGGGAAAAATATTCTTTCCGTTGGAGAAGTAGGGTGCAACCTGCATTGTTCGTTTTGCCAAAACCACCATATTTCCCAATGTTTTGCAAAAGATTTTAATGCTTTTCATTCCGTTACTTCAGAACAAATTCTGAAAACTGCGCTGAACACCAGAAACAATATCGGAGTGGCTTATACCTACAACGAACCTTTTACCTTTTATGAGTTTATGTTTGACACGGCGAAACTGGTAAAAGAAAAAAAATTAAAAACTGTAGTTGTTTCAAACGGCTATATTAATCCTGAACCTTTGAAACAAATACTTCCCTTAGCCGATGCTTTTAACATTGATTTAAAAGCTTTTGACAACGATTTTTATAAAACCTTTACCAAAGGAAAACTCGAACCGGTTCTGGAAACCCTGAAGTTAATTGCCGCCGGCCAAAATCATCTTGAAATTACAAATCTGGTTATTCCTGGCCTGAACGACGATGACAAAAAATTTGAAGAAATGATAAAATGGATCGCCGAAGAACTGGGTCCGCACATTCCGCTGCATCTTTCGCGTTACTTCCCGCAGTACCAACTTGTTTTGCCCCCCACCCCGATTGAAAAACTCAATCAATTGTATGCCGTTGCCCAACACTATTTACACCACGTTTACCTCGGAAATGTAAACGACGGGGAACATGCTTCAACCTGTTGTCCGAACTGCCACGCACTTTTAATCGAACGAAACCATTATTTAACCAGAATTGTACAGCCCGGTTTTGACGGGACCTGTAAAGTTTGCGGAACTCCTGCAAATGTAATCATGGCATAACTCCATTCAAAATTATTTGTTCCATCCTGCAAAAATAACAAGTAATTTTCGTACCTTTTTCTCTGAAATAATTAAATCTCAAAAACAGCTCGAAAATGAATTACGAAGATTTTACCAACCAACCTGAATTTCAGGAAATGATGCGAGAAGCCGAAGGATTAAAAGACAAAATTTTTTCCGATATAACAGACTCGGAAGGACTCCAATATGTTGATTTGGTGCAGGAAGGCGGAGGCGTTCTGGGCATTGCTCTTGTGGGTTACACCTACATTCTCGAAGTAGCCGGAATCCGCTTCTTTCATTTGGCAGGCACTTCTGCCGGCGCAATTAACACCCTGGTTTTGGCAGGCATCGATTCCATGGAAAAAGAGAAATCGAAAATGGTACTCGATGTACTGGCCAAACAAGATTTATTTGAATTTGTTGACGGCGATCCGGCTTTAAAAAACATCGTTCAACGCATTATCGACGGAACGCCTTTTAAAAAAGTCCTCGGCAAACTGGCCTGGAATTTCAGAAAAGTAAAACAGGCGCTGTTTGTAAATCTCGGGTTGAACCCCGGAAAAGCTTTTGAAGAATGGATTGAAAAAATTCTGATTGAATCGCCCAATAAAATCGAAAACATTAAAGATTTGCTGGAAAAACGAAGCCGAAAATATTTCCCTGAAGGTTTAATCAATCGGCGCACCGGAGAAACAATTTCCGACGAAATGGCGCTAACCCACATTATTGCTGCAGACGTTACTACCCAGTCGAAAGTACTGTTCCCCAAGATGGGCCACCTGTACTGGGGCGAAAAGGTAAATGAAGTTTCGCCTGCCAAAATGGTTCGTGCCTCCATGTCGGTTCCGTTTTTCTTTATTCCTTTCGAAATAAAAAATATACCGGACTCGGGAGAACCTGCAACCGGTGAATGGATCAGGCTAACCAACTATTACGGCCCAATTCCCAAAAAGGTAAAATTTGTGGATGGCGGCATGATTTCCAATTTTCCCATTAATGTTTTCCATTCCAAAACAACTGCTGTTCCAAGAAAACCCACCTTTGGCGTAAAATTAAGCGCCTACCGCGAAATGTTTGCTGATGTGGATGATTTGGGCGGATTTGTCGGGTCGATGATTAGCACCATGCGGCACGATGCCGACAACGAATTTCTTTTGCAAAATCCCGATTTCAGAAAACTGATTTGTTTTATTGATGCCGACAAGGAATTTAACTGGCTGAATTTTAAAATGGAAGATGAAAAGAAAAAGCAGTTGTTTTTACTGGGTGCCAAAAAAGGTCTCGAATTTATAAAAACATTCGACTGGGAAACGTATAAAAAGGTTCGGGCATCCACTTAAATTTTTTTTGATAACCCCCAGTTTGGTAAAACAGGGAAAAACAGAAAGCCCTAAATTTCCGGTTACTTTTAAAAACCGTTTAATCAATATTTTTCGTTTACTTTGCATTCGGAAAACAACACGTTTTCTCCCGGCAATAATTAGTAAAAAACGATTGAATTGAATGAAATTTTCTGAATTAGGCATACACGACGATATTCTCGATGCCATATCATACATGGGTTTTGAAAAAACAACCCCAATCCAGGAACAAGCGATTCCTGAAATTCTGGCAAGCCACGATTTGATTGCCTGTGCCCAGACCGGCACCGGCAAAACGGCTGCCTTTGTTATTCCCGTTCTCGATTTAATTCTGGAACATCCGGCAGGCCAGACAACCACGCTGATTCTGGTTCCCACCCGCGAACTGGCCATGCAAATCGATCAGCAGGTTCAGGGCATTGCCTACGGCATGGGCATTCATTCCATTGCCATTTACGGCGGCAGCGACGGCGACGACTGGGGGCAGCAAAAACGAGCCCTCACGCAGGGCGCCGACATTGTTATCGCCACACCCGGGAAACTGATTGCCCACCTGAATCTGGGCTACGTAAAATTCGATACCATAAAATACCTTATTCTCGACGAGGCCGACCGCATGCTGGATATCGGGTTTTACGACGACATCATGAAAATCATCTCTTTTTTGCCCAAAAAACGGCAAACGCTCATGTTCAGCGCCACCATGGCGCCTAAAATAAGAACGCTGGCTTCAAAAATTCTGGTCAATCCGAAAGAAATAAATATCTCGATGTCGAAACCGGCAGAAGGTGTTTTGCAGGCTGCTTACCTGTGTTACGATCATCAAAAAATCGACCTCATCAACCACCTGATTGCCGATAAACCCGAGTACAACAGCATTCTTATCTTTTGCTCCACCAAAATAAAGGTGAACGAACTGGCCCGCTCGCTGAAAAAAAACAACATGTCGGTTGAACCCATTTCTTCCGATCTGGAACAAACCGAACGGGAAAAAGTGCTGCAGGGATTTAAAGCACGCCGCACGCGCATTTTGGTGGCAACCGATGTATTGAGCCGTGGAATCGACATCAAGGAAATAAACCTCATCATCAATTTCGATGTTCCGCACGATGCTGAAGACTATGTGCACCGCGTGGGCCGAACTGCACGCGCCGATGCCACGGGAGTGGCTTTAACGCTGGTGAATGAAAAGGAAATGGGTAAGTTCCAACAGATTGAACAACTGATTGAGCGGGAAGTGATAAAACTGCCGTTGCCTGAAAAATTGGGCCAGGGGCCCGAATGGAAGGTGAGGCGATCAACCGGAAAACCAAATCGAAAAAAATTCAGAAAAAACAAAAAAAGAAAAGCCGGCGGCAAAAAAAATCAAAGCCGGCCTTCGATCCGAAAAAACAACTGACTTCCACTTTCTGTATTGCCTCCAAACCAATTTATCCGTACCTTTCATTGCATATTTATTGAGTAAAACCTAAAATGATTGCTATGAAAACATTCATGCTCCCTTTATTCATCATCTTTGTAATAACACTATTACCGAATGGATTATTTGCGCAACCTGAAACCGATTCCACTTTAGTGAGAATAGAAACCCGCGACGGAAATGAATACGTTGGCCGGATAATCAGCCAGAATGCCGGCAAAGTAGTTCTTTTCACCCAAAATCTTGGTGAAATCTCCATTCTTACAAGAGACATAGTAGCTCAAAAAAGTATTCTGCCCGAACAGGTAAAAGAAGGAGAAATTTGGTTTCCAAATCCTCAGGCTACACGCTATTTTTGGGCGCCAAACGGCTATGGTCTGAAAAAAGGAGAAGGATACTACCAAAATATTTGGGTTTTGTGGAACCAGTTTGCCTATGGAATTACAGACAATTTCTCTGTTGGAGGCGCCATGATTCCATTGTTTCTCTTCGGAGGGGGACCGACACCTGTTTTTATCAATCCTAAAATATCCATGCCCATCGATAAGGAAAAGTTCAATTTAGGCGCAGGAGCATTAATAGGAACGGTGCTGGGCGAAACCGACGGTCCGTTCGGTATTATCTACGGGGTTTCCACCTTCGGGTCTCATGATCAAAACATTAGCATCGGGGTTGGTTATGGATTTGCGGGAGGAGAATGGACTTCCTCTCCCCTTATTAATTTGAGTGGGATGTTTAGGCTCTCACCGCGCTGGTATTTTATTTCGGAAAATTACTATGCCGGGTTTGGAGGTGATGGTGGGGGTGTAATCAGTGGAGGCGCCCGCTGGATAATAAAAAAGGCGGCACTCGACTTCGGCCTTTTTGTTCCGCTTGGAACCGGTATCGAATTTGTAGGCATCCCCTGGCTCGGATTTACTGTTCCGTTCGGAAATACAAATTAATTTTTTAGGTTTTCGGATTTTCAAGTGGTATTTTAGCAATCAAAATTTAAAACGCATAACCATGCTGAAAAAAATTGGTTTTTTTGCTGTAATCCTGTTTTCAGTCTCCTGTAACGCACAGGGAACAACAGAATTAAAAACCGGCGCTGAACAACCGGAAAAATATGTTCATCTTCTTCAAAACAAAAAAGCAGGTTTGGTTGTAAACCACACCTCGCTGGCGGACGAAGTTCACCTAATCGATTTTTTTCAGAAACAAAAAATTGAAGTGGTAAAAATTTTTGCTCCCGAACACGGATTTCGGGGCGATGCAGCGGCAGGTGAACTCATTGAGGACGGAGTGGACAGCAAAACCGGAATTCCGGTGGTCTCCCTTTACGGGGAAACCCGGAAACCTTTGCCCGAACATTTAGCCGATGTCGATGTGGTTATATTCGATATTCAGGATGTGGGCTGCAGGTTCTACACCTACATTTCCACATTACACCTCGTAATGGAAGCCTGTGCGGAAAACGACAAACCGCTTATGGTTTTCGACCGGCCCAACCCCAATGGCGATTATGTTGCCGGACCGATACTGAAACCTGAATTTGAATCTTTTGTGGGAATGCATCCCATAGCTCTTGTGCACGGATGTACTGTTGGAGAACTGGCTCAAATGATAAATGGTGAAAAGTGGCTGAAAAACAAAAACCAATGTGAACTTACAGTGATACCGGTGGCAGGTTATTCGCATAAAATGGCGTATTCTCTTCCTGTGGCGCCATCGCCCAATCTTCCCAACGATTTGGCCGTCCGGCTCTACCCTTCACTCTGCTTTTTCGAAGCAACCAGCGTAAGTGTTGGCCGGGGTACCGACTTTCCGTTCCAGGTTTTGGGAGGACTGAAACCGGATTTGGGAGATTTCACTTTTACACCGCGAAGTATTCCTCACGCAGCTGTAACGCCTTTAAACGAAGGGAAGGTTTGTTATGGCGTCGATTTGCGGCAACTCGAAAAAGTTCCCCGGTTTACCCTGAAATTTTTTCTTGATTTTTACCGGCAATACGATAACGAGAAAAAATTTCTCACCCGCGAACATTGGTTGAATCTGCTTGCCGGAACCGATAAACTGATTGAACAGATCAGGCAGGGGCTTTCAGAAGCTGAAATTGAAGAGAGCTGGCAACCCGAACTTGAAAATTATAAACGTATGAGAAAAAAATATTTACTCTACCCCGATTTTGAATAGTTATGAGCCCCTACCTTGTTCTAAGTCTTGTTTTAGGTTATTTTCTGATTTTGGTTGGAATTTCATGGCTCACCTCGCGAAATGCCGATACGCAGGCATTTTTTACCGCAAACCGGAAGTCGCCCTGGTTTCTGGTTGCCTTTGGTATGGTTGGAGCAACACTTTCGGGTGTTACATTTATTTCGGTGCCGGGCGAAGTAGGCAACTCAGCTTTTTCCTATTTACAGTTTGTTTTTGGGAATATTGTAGGTTACTGGCTTGTGGCCGGAATTTTACTTCCGCTCTACTACCGGCTTAACCTCGTTTCCATTTACGCATTTCTCGACCGACGTTTTGGTACTTCATCCTACAAAACCGGGTCCTTCTTTTTCCTGATTTCGAAACTAATCGGTGCGGCATTCCGGTTGTATCTGGTAGCCACGGTATTGCAAATTGCATTCTTCGACGCCTTTGACATTCCCTTTTCAATTACAGTAGTGGTTACCATCGCGCTCATCTGGGTTTACACGTTTAAAGGCGGCATAAAAACCATTGTCTGGACTGACACGCTGCAAACCCTGTTTTTGGTAAGTGCCGTCATTTTCACCATCATTTCCATAAGCCGCTCATTGCATCTCGATTTATTTACGCTTGCTGATCGAATTTCTTCCGAACCCACGTCAAAGATTTTCTTTTGGGACTGGCGGAGCGGAAACAATTTTTTTAAGCAGTTTTTTGCAGGAATGTTTATAACCATCGTAATGGTTGGTATGGATCAGGACATGATGCAAAAAAACCTCACCTGCAAAAACAAAAAAGAGGCGCAAAAAAACATGGTGGTTTTCAGTTTATCTTTTCTGGTGGCAGTCTTTCTATTCCTTTGCCTGGGCGTTTTACTTTTTATTTTCGCAAAAGAAACCGGCATTTCAATTCCTGAAAACACAGATGATTTATACCCTTTAATTGCACTGAACCACCTGAGCTTAACAGTTGGAATCGCTTTTCTGATGGGTATTACCGCTGCAGCCTATTCCAGTGCCGACTCTGCACTCACCGCACTAACCACCTCTTTCAGTGTCGATTTCTTAAAAATTGACCGCTACGAAGAGGCAAAAAAACGACGTATAAAAAAACGGGCACACCTGCTGTTTTCCGTTTTGTTGGTGGCAGTCATTCTCGTATTCCGGGCCATCAGTAACGAAAGCGTAGTAGTTGCGGTATTTACGGTTGCCGGTTATACCTACGGCCCCATCCTGGGGCTGTTTGTATTTGGCATTTATACCAAAAGAAGTGTAAAAGACAGATGGGTTCCGGTTGTCGCTGTCGTTTCACCTGTTTTGTGTTATTTTATTTCGGCCTATTCTGAAATCCTTTTTCACGGCTACAAGTTTGGGTTTGAACTTTTAATACTGAACGGACTGATAACTTTAACAGGATTGTGGGCGATTTCAAAAAAAACGAACAAAAAAAATTGAATAGTTGCAAATAAATGTTAAAATTTGTAAATTGAATTGTTATCTTTGCAGAATAAGTGTGCAAAGAATCCGTTGTAGCATTAAAAACTGGGGAATTGAGAAAAAATCTGCTTCAAATACTGCTTGTGGCCTTAGCGGCTTTTTCGCTGTTTTCGTGCGAAGACGAAGGATATTTGAATTCTCCCGATGCCCAACTTCAGTTTTCCACCGATACAGTGATGTTCGATACCATTTTTACCACAATAGGTTCAACAACACAACATCTTAAAATCTACAATCCATACGCAGAAAATATTCTGATTTCCCGTATTCGCGTAGCTGGTGGCGACTTCTCCAATTTCCGGCTCAACGTAAACGGGACATCTTCCAACGAAGTTTATGAAGTAGAAGTTCCGGCCCGCGACAGTATTTTTATTTTTGTGGAAGTTACCATCGATCCCAATGGGCAAAACCTGCCGATGGTGGTTCAGGATTCCATCGAATTTACCACCAACGCCAACCGGCAAACCATTAAACTGGTGGCCTATGGCCAGGATTTTGAACTCATAAAAAGTGAAAGTGTAGGCACAACTACCTGGACAGCAGAAAAACCATACCTGGTTTACGATTATGCCTATGTTGACAGTACCTCCACTTTAACCATCGAACCGGGAACCCGGATTTACTTTCACAAAGATGCATTTCTCTATGTGCAGGGAACAGTAATTGCCAACGGAGATTTTCAGAATCAGATTCTCTTTACCGCCGACAGGCTCGAAGATACCTATAAAAATATACCCGACCAGTGGAGCGGTATAATTTTATTTTCGGGAAGCCATGGAAATGTGTTCAATTACACCACCATAAAAAATGCAAACATCGGGCTTCAGGTTGGAACCATCGAAAATGAAGGTTACGCTACCCTCGAACTTTCAAATTCCAAAATTGAAAATATGGCTTATGCCGGATTGTTTGCCCTGAAGTCGAAAATTTCGGGATACAACAATGTAATTGCCAATTGCGGGTTCTACGCTGCCGCTTTGCTGGTTGGCGGAGAATATGAATTCTACCATACCACCATAGCCAACTATTGGGGGGGCTACACATCGAGGGTAAGAAAAACAGCTTCGCTGGTACTTTCCAATGCGTTGGTTATCGAATCGAAAGACGGCACAAAAGTTACACACACCGGAAACCTTGAAAAGGCATTTTTCGGAAACAGCATCATTTACGGGAACAACCAGATGGAGATAGAACTGGGCAAAAACGAAGAAAAGGCATTTAATTATTTCTTCGATCATTGTATTATTCAGGTTCCCGATACGTTCAACACTTCGAATAAAGACCATTACAAAAACGTTTGGAAAGGCGAAGAATACAATCCGTTGTTTGTCGATCCTTATGATGACTACAACTATGCCCTCGATACCCTGTCGGCAGCGAAAGATATTGGAAATCCTGATTTTGCCAAATTGTACCCCACCGATCTTTTGAATAAAGACAGGTTGTCAGACGACGGTCCCGACCTTGGTGCCTATGAGCGAATTGAAAAAAAGAATGAAAAATAAGGTTTTCCTGTTTTGTCTGCTCATTTTCATCCCAGGCAAAACTTTTCCCCAACAAATTTCGAACGAAACAAACATCCTTTTTTACAATGTTGAAAACCTTTTCGATATAAAAGACAATCCTGAAACAAACGATGATGAATTTACCCCGAACGGTGACCGGCGCTGGACCTACAAACGGTTTAACCGGAAAATCCAAAATATTTCGAAAGTAATTTTAAGTTCCGCCGGCTGGAATCCGCCCGAGTTGGTGGCCCTTTGTGAAATTGAAAACCGTTTTGTACTGGAAAAATTAACCGTTGAAACCGCGTTAAAATCGTTTCCATATAAAATCATTCATAAAGAATCTCCCGATTTACGCGGAATCGATGTTGCGCTGCTTTACAATGCCGATACATTTTACCCGATCGCGTATAAATACATTCCAATCCGGTTGGAAACCGATTCGTTGCTGAACTCAAGAGAGATGCTGTATGTTTCCGGAATTATAAACAGCAGCGACACCTTGCATATTTTTGCAAACCACTGGCCTTCGAGGTATTCCGGACTATTGGAAAGCCAGTCGCTGCGGAATCTGGCGGCAAAAATATTACGAAACGAAACTGAAAATCTGCAAAAACAATTCAGCAACCCGAAAATTGTAATTGTCGGCGATTTTAACGACCAGCCTGCCGACGAGAGTATTTCGGGGCATTTCGGGGCTGTAGAGTATTCAGGCAATAACCTGAATTTGGAGGAAAATCAGATTTATAACCTTTCTTTTTCGTGGCTGAACCAGAAACAGGGAACTTTGAAATACCAGTCGCAGTGGTTTGTTTTCGACCAGATAATGGTTTCGGGAAGTCTTCTGAAAACCGGCAATAAACTATTTACCCGCCCTGAGTGGGCAAAAATTGTTCAATTACCGTTTCTCCTTGAAAAGGATGAAAGGTATGGCGGGTTAAAAACAAACCGCACCTACAACGGATTCCGCTACCAGGGAGGATTCAGCGACCATTTGCCGGTTCTGCTCAAACTGCAGGCAAATCCCTAACCTACAGGTTCCAGACCGAATTCTTTTGCCTTTTTCAGCATAAAGGCAAACGCTTCGTCATAATTATTTCGGATTACTCCATCGAGTATGGCATCTTTTATCGCGTCTTTTATCAACCCAACTTCCCGACTTGGCGGCAAACCAAATTTTTCCATGATTAACTCGCCGGATACAGGAGGCTGAAAGTTTCGGACAGCATCCTTTTCTTCAATTTCCCTGAGTTTACGCCGCACAATTTTGAAGTTTTTCATGTAACGCTTCACTTTCTCCTTATTTTTTGAAGTAATGTCAGCTTCACACAAAGTCATCAGGTCGTCGATATCGTCGCCTGCCTCAAAAAGCAATCTCCGGACTGCAGAGTCAGTCACTTCCTCTTCCGAAAGCACAATGGGTCGCATATGCAGCCTTACCATCTTCTGAACATATTTCATTTTTTCATTCAGCGGAAGTTTCAGCCTTCTGAAAATTTTCGGAATCATTTTAACTCCAACAAAATTATGAGCATGGAATGTCCAGCCCTGGCCTTCAATAAATTTTTTGGTGCCGGGCTTGGCAATGTCATGCAGTAAGGCCGACCAGCGCAACCAAAGATTATCGGTATGCGGTACTATGCGGTCGAGCACTTCCAGCGTATGGTAAAAGTTGTCTTTGTGCCCGATTCCTTTCACCACATCAACCCCTTTCAATTGCTGCAACTCAGGAAAAATTAGCTCCAGAATTCCGGTTTCCTCCAGCAATTTAAAGCCCACTGAAGGTTTTGCCGAAAGCATTATTTTATTTAACTCGTCGGAAATACGTTCAGTGGAAACTATTTTTATCCGCTCCCGGTTGGCGGCAATGGCCCGCAGCGTTTCTACCTCGATTTCGAACCCGAGCTGGCTTGAAAACCGGATGGCCCGCATCATTCGCAAAGGATCATCCGAAAAAGTGATGTCAGGATCAAGTGGAGTCCGGATAATCTTGTTTTCCAAATCTTTTAGCCCGTCGAAGGGGTCAATCAGTTTCCCGTAATTGTGGCGATTTAAGCCTAAAGCCAGTGCATTAATGGTAAAATCGCGACGGTTTTGGTCGTCTTCGAGGGTACCGTTCTCCACAACTGGTTTTCGGGAGTCGCTCCTGTAAGACTCCTTGCGGGCTCCCACAAACTCCACCTCAAAATTCCGGTATTTCAATTGTGCCGTACCAAAATTTTTGAACACCGCAACCTTCGGTCGCGGTTTCAACCTGTTTGCAACATTTTCAGCCAATTGAATTCCGCTTCCCAACGTTACAATATCGATATCTTTTGAAGGCCGGCGCAGGTACATGTCACGCACGAAACCGCCAATCACGTAGGTTTCCTGATTCATTTCGCCTGCGGCGCCTGAAATAGTTTCAAATATTTTATTCTTCAGTTTGTACTCCATTCTATGACAAAAAAGGATTCAAAAAAAGTTTTTCCTGACAGCCCGGAAAAAAACGTGACAAAATTACAATTATTTAAGTGAAAACC
>CAZXHP010000007.1:21988-48372 GCA_964639655.1 uncultured Mariniphaga sp. | reverse complement strand
CAAAATCCCAACATAACACAAACACCAGGCTGGCAGTAGAAAGGTGGCGATGAAATAAATCGATTGTAACCGGAGAATGAAAGCCGTAACGCGTTGAAAAACGGGTTGCGGCTTTATTTCAATCAGTTTGTATAAAAGAAATAAACATTTCCTGAGCGCATCTTTTGAATAATTTTTAATTCTGAGTTCCGTAAACTAAAAAATGCAGATATAATTCCCGGAAATCAACTATTTTTTATTTTCTAAATGGATTGAATTTTAAAAAAAACACTGCATTTTTGTCATTTTTGCTTTTTAAAATATTTCGATAAATTATTTTGCACTACCCGTTTAGCGAGACATGTAAATCTGTCATGTTTTATAACATATTTTCTAATTTTTACATTATACATACTTTCGTGCAATCGATTGTAAAAATCGTCTGCTTAATGCAGAAGGTAGATAATTTGAAAAAGTTTGGTTTAGTTAGATACAGGAATCATTGTTCACATTGTGAAGATGGTTCCTTCTTTCAGAAAAATTAACCGGCGAAACTAAATATTAAAATGAAAATAAAAATTAAGGCAAAACCGTATTTACACCCAGCCGCCTTTTTAATAATTAGGAGTCCCACCTTAGATTTGTTCCTATTAAGAGCAATTATTTTGTAACATATGTTAAAGTATTCATTGTCAAATTTAAACTATCGTAAATTATGAAGAAAAAAAAGAGCAAATTGTCATGCTTTCCGAGAGGGAGGCTGTGGGTAGTTTCGGTATTAAGGCTGAAGCTGCTTTCATCTTTTTTGCTTTTAGCTTTAGTGTTTTCCACTTTCAACGCGTTGGCAGTTGATGGTGAACAGCAACAGCAAAGAGAAATTACCGGAAATGTAACCGACCAACAGGGACTTCCGTTACCTGGTGTTACGGTTATTGTAAAAGGCACTTCCATTGGTACTGTCACCAATATGGATGGCGATTTTTCATTTCGTGTACCGGCAGACGCAGAAACACTGCAGTTTTCATTTGTCGGGATGCGTACGCAGGAACTGGCACTTCCCGGGAGAACTTCTTTTTCAGTAACCATGGAAGAAGAATCAATTGGCCTGGAAGAAATTGTTGCCGTTGGATACGGTGTGCAGAAAAAGGAAAGTGTAGTAGGCTCTATTGGGCAGGCGTCGAATGAAGAACTGCGCCGCTCGGGAAACTCTACCGACCTTACCGAAAGTCTGGTGGGACAAATTCCAGGTATGGTCGCTTTAACTTCTTCCGGCGAGCCGGGAGGTATTCTTACAGGAGAAAGTGCCACCAACATTTTTATCAGGGGGCAAAATACCTGGAATGGTGGTCAGCCTTTAATTTTGGTTGACGGCGTTGAACGAAACATGAACAACGTAGATGTAAACGAGGTAGAAAGTATTTCGGTTTTAAAAGATGCCTCGGCTACTGCTGTTTTTGGGGTAAAAGGTGCAAACGGTGTTATCTTAATTACTACAAAACGGGGAGTGGAAGGAAAAACAAAATTAAACTTCAACTATACGACAACAGGAAAAATGTTGTCCCGTCAACCAGACAAACTTGATTCCTATGCAGCTATGATGGCAAAAAATGAGATCATTGAGCGGGAAGGTGTATTAAACGAACCATCATGGGATGCTTATGTACCTTATGAAATTGTTCAGCGATACAGAAGGCCGCAAACCGATGAGTACGCAGAAATCTATCCGAATGTGGACTGGGAAGATGCTATGTTTAAAGATATTGGATTTTCGCACCGCATGACTTTAAATGCGCAGGGCGGTAGCAAAGCAGTTCAGTACTTCGGTTCACTGGCTTATTTGCACGAAGGTGACATGTTTAAAGATTACGACAATTATAAAGGTTACGACCCGAACTACAATTACGACAGGTTTAACTTCAGAAGTAATATTGACATTGCCCTTACAAATACAACAAAATTCAAATTGAACCTGTCAGGATATTACAGCCAGAAAAATACCAACTTCAATAACGAAGGAAGTACAAGCAGGGCCGATGCCTGGATGTGGCGTGCAACTTATGGTTTGGCTCCCAACCTGTTTTTGCCCATGTACGAAGATGGCCGCTGGGGAGCCTACCAGGAGGGTGGAAACAATACGGTCAACCCAATTGCCGCTGTATATAACATTGGTATCAGGCAAACCCGGCAAACCCAGTTAAATGCCGATTTTAACCTGGAGCAGGATCTTGGATTTATTACTGAAGGTTTAAATGCGAGAGCTTCATTGTTTTATGACAATAGCATCCGTTCTGAAGGTGGTATTTATGATCAGCAAAACAGTATCCGCCCGGCAGAAGCCCGGACAAATGTTCCGTTTAAACAAATTTATCCGTTGTTATACGAAGGTCCGGATCAGGATCCGAGTGAATATACCTTATTACTGCCGATTGGCGATGAAGAATATGACTGGTTTTTAAGGCCATTATCTATTCGTCAGGAAAATATTACTTCTGCAAACTGGACTAGTTATATTCCGGTTTCACGTCGTTTAATGTACCAGTTCCAAATGAATTACGCTCGTACATTCGATGTGCACAGCGTTTCGGGTATGGGAGTATTTAAACGCGAAGAATATGCCATTGGAAGTATGTTTAAAAACTACCGTGAAGACTGGGTATTCCGTGGAACCTACGACTATGACGGAAGATATTTGTTTGAAGCAAACGGAGCCTATAACGGTTCGGAACAGTTTGGCCCCGGTTATCGGTTCGCTTTTTTCCCGTCTGTAGCAGTTGGCTGGTACGTTTCCAATGAAAGTTTTTTCAATTTTGATTGGGTTGACAGGCTGAAAATCAGGTATAGTATTGGAAAAGTAGGGGATGATAAAGTGAGCGGTTCACGCTGGTTGTATGAATCTCAGCTTGGATACGGGGGAAGAGCCCGTTTAAGCAATTCAGTTACAGGGTTAGCTCCTTACTATTTTTACCGCGAAGCGGTAGTTGGAAACCCCGATATTCAGTGGGAAAATGCAACCAAAACCAATTTCGGTGTTGAATTTGGTGTGCTGAAAAACCTGCTCTCCCTGAGTTTTGATTATTTCACTGAAGACAGAACTGACATTCTGATGTCAGGCGGTAGTCGAAATGTACCACCGTTCTTTGGAGCCACACCACCAAGTGCAAACCTGGGGCATGTAAAATCGAATGGTTTTGAAATAGAACTTGGGTTCAACAAAAGAATCAATAATAATTTCGATGTGTGGGCTAATCTTGCGATTACGCACAACGAGAATGAAATTATTGAACGCGATGATGCACCGCTTCAGTTCGATTATTTAAAAGCCAAAGGCTATCCGATTGGTCAGCATAAACGGTTGCTGAAAACAGAATTTTACAATAATTGGGATGAGGTTTATGCCAGTGTTCCTACAGAGAACAATGATGCTGACAAGTTACCGGGGTATTATGACTTAATTGACTTTAATGCCGACGGAATCATTAAAAACAGTGAAGATACGCCGCCAATTGGTTATTCTGAGATTCCCCAAAATACAGGTACAATTACGGTTGGAGCCAATTATGGTGGTTTAAGCTTTATGATTCAGTTTTATGGTGTGAATAATGCAAACAGGTATGTAGGATTTAACAATTACGCAAACGATATTGACATTGTTTATGGCCACGTAGCTGATTACTGGTCAAAAGATAATCCAAATGCTTCTTCATTTCTTCCCCGTTGGAAAACCCAGGCTGAAAACATAGGTCATTATTATTTGTACGATGCATCGTACCTGAGATTGCAGAACACCGAAATAGCCTACACATTCAACGATTTACAGTGGGTGAAAAACGCCGGATTCTCCAATTTCAGGATTTTCCTCAACGGAAATAATCTATTCTTCTGGTCAAAATTACCGGATGACAGGACTACAACTTATTCAGGAGGTAGTGCAACACAAGGAGCCTATCCAACTGTTAAAAGGATTAATTTAGGTATTGACTTATCATTTTAATAATCAGAAATATGAAAAATATAAAAAAATATAAAAACTTATATGTGATTTTTTTGATGCTGTTCTTCATTTCAACTTCATGCGAAGATTATTTGGATAAGGCACCTGAAGCCAGCATTTCAGAAAAAGACGCATACGGAAACTTTAGAAGCTTTCAGGGATTTGTGGAAGAGTTGTACAACTGTATAATGGACCACGAAAAAGGAGGAGCCTGGAACAAATATTTATTTGCTGATGAAACTTTGGGGCCAAATCCTTATCAGTTTGACCTGGGAAATTACTGGGGGAATGAAGCCTATTTTTATGGTAGTTCTAATATTGATCCTTCTTCACTGGAAGGCAGGGACAGAAGAATATGGGAGTGGGCATGGTATGCAATACGCAAAGCCAACCTTGCTTTGGAAAAACTTGAAGGAACTGAAGATGAACCAAGTTTGTTTGAAGGTACCCAGGAAGAAAAAGACCTGCTGAAAGGTCAGGCGTTGTTTTTCAGAGCCTGGTTCTATTTTGAAATTTCCCGTTACTGGGGCGGAATGCCTTACATTGACAGGGTATTAAGCCCTACTGAAAGTCTGGTAACTGAAGAATTCAACAGATTGACCTTTCAGGAAACAGCACTGAGGATGGCTGAAGATTTCAGGGCTGCTGCCGATTTATTGCCCAATCATTGGGATGAAACAACAGTAGGCCAGGTAACTTCAGGACATAACAATCAGCGTGTCAATAAATTTTTTGCACTTGGATACTATGGAAAAGCATTATTGTTCGCTGCCAGCCCCATGCCCAATGAAGAAGCAAACGGAAGCAATACATACAACGCCGATTTGGCTAAACGTGCTGCCGAGGCTTTTGGCGAATTGTTGAAATTAGCTGACGAAACAGGGCTTTATGGGTTACAGCCTTGGGACCAATACATGCTGAATTTCTTTCATCCCAACCGGCAACATCCGGGTGGAAAAGAAGCCATTATGCGGCCAACCATTTACAACCATACACGTATCAGATGGTCGGCAATCGGAGGTACTGTTCCTTCTTCTTTTGCATTAAACAGTGGTTCATCTGCTGATGTGCCAACACATAATATTGTTCAGAATTATGGTATGGCCAACGGATTGCCCATCACAGATCCGGAATCAGGCTATGACCCAAATGACCCATGGACAGACCGTGACCCGCGTTTTTATAAGATAATAGTCAAGGATGGAGATCATATACATCGTGATTTGGCGGCTGACAGGTATGCCGAGTTGTACAATGGTGGCCGTCATCGTTCTCAAATCAATCCTCCCAGTGTAACTGGTTATTATTCAAAAAAGTTCAACAACATGGGGCCTGATTTTAATACCTCGATGGCAGGCAATATTTCTGCATATGTTCCATTTCTGCGCATGGCAGACGTTTATTTAATGTATGCAGAAGCTGTTTTATTTGCCAGCAACGGTGGAACACCTCAGAGTACTTCGGGCAATTACCACCTGACAGCCGAGGGAGCGTTGAATATGGTGAGGAACAGGGCTCAGTTACCCAATATTGCTGGAAAATTTACCGCCAGCCGCGATGTGTTTTTCGAAGAAATTGTGCGCGAACGTGCTGTGGAATTGATTTTTGAAGGAGCCCGTTTTGACGATTTACGCCGCTGGAACCGGAATCATGATCCAAGGTACCTGGAAAAAACCGCTATTGATTTTGAAAGGGGTGCCGATGGTAAACCAATCAATATTTCTGAAAGGGTAATAGTAACCAGGGTTGCCGAGAAAAAACACAACTGGTTACCTATTCAGGTTGGTTTTACAAAATTGTACGAGGGTTTTCCACAAAATCCGGGCTGGTAATCTAAAATGATTAATTAAAAACTTTAACAAATGAAGAAAAAATATTCTATAATATTAGCTTTTCTATGTGTGGTTATTTTATTTCAGCCGAATGGGGTATTGGCCCAGCAACAAGAGCGGTTGGTAACCATCGAGTCGGTTATTGTCGATGAAAACGGCAACCCGATTGAGAATGCAGAAATCTTCAGTGGCAGTGCCTATACAAAAACTGATACAAACGGTAAATTTACGCTGTTAATTGAACCCGGTTCGAAGTTAATAGTAGAGGCTAAAGGGTATGAAAACACCGCTGTCACAATAGATGAAGCACGAAACAAAACCAACATCAGCCTGAAATCAACACCTTTTCTTTATGGAAGTGATGAAATGGTGGATTTAGCTTTCCGTAAAGTTTATGAAGGTAATGTTGTTGGTGCATACAGTAATGTGAATGGCGATAAAGTAAACGCGTATGACAATACCATTTGGGCCGGTAATGTTCTGACCGGACGTACTTTAGGTATGCTTGGAGGCAACAGCATCAGGGGAATTGGTATTGGCATTGATGTAGCAGATGCAACCGGAAGCGGACTTTTTTCAGGCAATGCCTTGTTTATTGTGGATGGTCTTCCGCGCGATATTGAATCGTTAAGGTTGTCTGAGATTGAAGACATAACTGTGCTAAAAGATGTAAACTCCTCCGTATTATATGGAAGCGCTGCGGTGAATGGGGTAATTTTGATTACCACAAAACGCGGGCAGGCCTTTAAAAAACAATCAAATATTTCTGCAAATTATGGTATTTCAACGCCCCGTGCTTTACCAAAATTTCTGAATTCTGCTGATTACATGACTTATTACAACCTGGCCAGAACTAATGATGGCCAATCGGAAGCGTTTAGTCAGGAGCAGATTGAAAATTACCGGTCAGGGAATAAATACCGCTATCCTGATGTAGATTACTATTCAGATGAATACCTGAAACCGTTTAAAAGTTATTTCGATTTAAACGGCCAGTTTTCCGGAGGAAATGATGTAGCCAAATATTATTCTAATGTTGGCTGGTATTCTTCCGGTGGTTTGCTTGATTTTGGTGAAGGCGCCAATGCCAGGAACAACGTATTTAATGTTCGTGGTAATGTGGATTTAAAAGTGAATGACTGGATAAAAACATCGGTTGACGGAGTTTCGCTTTTCGGAAATAACAGGAGCCAGAGAGGAAATTACTGGAGCTCAGCTTCAAGCATCAGACCTCATTTATATACTCCGTTGTTACCGTTTGATTTAATAGATTCTGAAAACAGTCTGCTGAACGCCAGGAAAAATGATGTGAATGGGGAATATCTCATTGGTGGAAATTCGAATTACATCACTACACCTTTTGGAGATGGTTATGCCGGTGGTGTTTATGAACGGATTTTCCGTAAATTCTCTTTCAATAATCGTATCGATTTCGATTTGAATGCGATAACCCAGGGCTTATCTTTTCATACCAACATCAGTTTCGACTATTTTACTGCGTATGACCAAACGGTTTATAATGAATACTCAGTTTATGAACCAACCTGGGCAGAAGACGAAGATATCATAGTTGAATTAAGACAACATGGTACAGATAATCGCCCGGGAACTCAGGCTGTTGGAAATGCAATGTTTCGCAGAAGGTTTGGTTTTTACGGACTAATCAGTTATGACAGGACGTTCGACAACATACATCATGTAACGGGTTCATTACTTGGTTATGGAAGTAATTTCAAACAAACCGGTGATTTCCAGGGTGTAAAACAAGCACACATCGGACTTCAGGTTAACTATATATTCGACAAAAAATATATGGTTGATTTTAGCAGTAACTATGCCAATTCAGTAAAATTACCTGAAGGAAACAGGGGAGGATTTTCTCCTTCATTGGGCCTGGCCTGGATGATGAGTAAAGAAGATTTTATGGCATCGGCGGATAATATTGATTATTTGAAATTAAGATTGTCGGGCGGGATTTTAAATTCAGACCTTCCAATAGGTGATTTTTTCTACTATGATAACAGGTATGCCGGATCTGGTAGCTATAACTGGTATGAAGCAACAAGAAGCCGAAGCGGTGTAAGTTCAAGTTGGAGTGACAATCCGAATCTGGGATTTGCAAAACGTAATGAAATAACCTTCGGGTTTGAAGGATTATTTTTTGATAAATTTCTTGGAGTTGAAGCCAATGTATTTTATGAAAAATACAGCGATTTGGTTACCAGGCCAAACACTATTTATCCAAGTTTTTATACTCCTTATATTCCTTTTGAGAATTTTGAAGAAGATGAGTATAAAGGAATTGAGGCGGGTATTGATTTAAACAAATCATTTGGTGATTTGCATTTGGTGTTAGGTGTAAATATGCTTTATGTTACTTCAGAACGTACAATTGTTGATGAAGTATATAGCAACGACTATCAATACAGGCAGGGGCACCCAAGAGATGCAACATTTGGTTTGGAAGCGATTGGTCTTTTCGAAGACCAGGCCGATATTGACAACAGTCCGATTCAGGCTTTCGGCGCAGTGCAACCTGGCGATATTAAGTACAAAGACCAAAATGGCGACGGAATTGTTGATGCAAATGATGAAGTATATTTACGCCGCTGGCAAGCGCCTTTTTCAGGTGGTTTAGATATTAAATTATCGTATAAAAACCTTACCCTTTATGTTTTGGGTGAAGGCCGGTCAGGTTCTGAAACTTTTATGGAAGGAAACTATTACTGGGTTGATGGGAACAAAAAATATTCCGAGGTAGTTCTTGGAAGCTGGACTCCGGAAACCAAAAATACGGCTACCTTTCCAAGGCTAAGCGCCGAAGCAGACAACAACAACTTCCGCAGATCAAGTTACTGGCTTTATAACAACGATTATTTTAGTATAAGAAAAATTCAGCTTACCTATAATGTGCCTCAGGGAATTGCCAATACGTTGTTTATGAAAAATCTGGATGTGTTTATTGATGCTTCAGATGTTTACCAATTTGCAAAAAACCGTGAAATAAGGGATTTAAGAGTAGGTGCAGAACCTTATTACAGAACTTTTTCACTGGGGTTAAAAGCTAATTTTTAATGCATTAAAAAGGAATAATTATGAAATTAAATAAAATATGGTCATTACTTCTGATTTTGATAGTAAGTACATCATCATGCGTTCTACTGGAACCGGAAGATGATTTTCACAGTACTTTACAAAGGGTATATGACGATCCCGAATTTGCGGAAGGTTTATTGATAAGAGCTTATGCTTACATCCCGACCAATGATTACCGGTGGGATGAAGTGGCCACTGATGATGCCGTTACGAACGATAAATTCAGCTCCTATATGCGTATGGGAACAGGGGAATGGACAGCTTTATACAATCCGCAGAATCTTTGGGACAATTGCAACAGGTCTATCTTGTCGTTAAATCAGTTTTTGGATGTGGTAGAAGAAGTACCATGGAAGTGGACCGATGAAACATTGAACAACCTTTACGTAAGAAGACTTACTGGAGAAGCTTATGCATTAAGAGGTTTGATGAAGTATTTCCTCCTACGGAACCATGCCGGTGTTGGTGAAAATGGCGAATTGCTTGGAGTTCCGGAATACAACGAATTTATTGAAAGCCAGGAAGATTTTTCCAAACCAAGAGATAATTTTGCTCAGTCGGTTCAAAGTGCTTACGCCGACTTGGATAAGTCTCTGGATTACCTGCCAATGGATTATGGCGATGTAAGCGAGGGGAATATCCCGGCTGGGTTTGGCGGAGTTTCGCTCGATAATTACAATACCGTATTTGGGAACAACACGTTGCAGCGTATGACCGGACGTCATGCAAAAGCCATAAAAGCACGTTTAGCTTTGTTGGCTGCAAGTCCTGCATTTAATCAGGGTAATGATGCTGCCTTATGGGAAACTGCTGCGAACCTAACGGCTGAATTGCTGAATGAGGTTGATGGAATTAGCGGTTTGGATCCCAAAGGACACATTTTCTACCTGAAGGAGCAAGTAGATGAAGCCGATTTAACCAGCGGTGACAGAAAAGACCTCCAGGAAATACTTTGGAGAAGACCGATATACACCAACAATGCAAGGGAGAGTGCAAATTTTCCACCCTCGATTTACGGAAACGGAAGAATAAATCCTACCCAGAATTTAGTAGATGCATTCCCAATGGCCAACGGTTATCCGATAACTGATCCAAACTCAGGATTTGATCCGGAGAATCCTTATGAAGGGAGAGATCCTCGTTTGTCATTGTACATAGTTTATGACGGAAGTACAATGCGTGGAAATACTATTAAAACCGGTGTAGGTGAAGGAGATGATGCAATTGGTGCATTGGAGAATTCAACCCGTACAGGATATTACCTGAAAAAGTTATTGAGAGAAGATGTAAACGTAGATCCTTCTTCATCATCCTCTCAAAAGCATTTCAATACACATATCCGTTATACTGAATTATTCCTGAATTATGCTGAAGCGGCCAACGAGGCATGGGGGCCAACCAGCGCTGGTGCACACGGATATTCAGCTAAAGATGTCGTGGCTGCCATTCGTAACCGGGCAGGTATTGAACAACCCGACAGTTACCTCGAATCGATTTCAGACCAGGGAGCAATGCGCGAGCTCATTCGCAATGAAAGAAGACTGGAACTTTGTTTCGAAAGTTTCCGTTTTTGGGATTTGCGCAGGTGGAAAGAAGATTTAACTGTTCCTGCACAAGGTGTTCGGATTAGTGGAAATACTTACACACCGTTCAATGTTGAAGACCGCGTTTATAATAATGAATATATGCATTATGGTCCTATTCCTGACAGAGAAATTGTTAAATTTGGTCTGGTTCAGAATAAAGGTTGGAACTAAATTTGAAAAATTTAAATAGAATATAATGAAGAAATTAGTTTTAATATTATTAATAGCAACCGGGATGATGGCTTGTCAAAATTTTGATATAGACCATCCTGATTTTGATTATACATCCGGATATTTCCCGTATCAGTTTCCAGTGAGAACCCTGGTTTTGGGTGATTACATTTATGACAACTCGAATGATAACGATCATAAATTTGTTATTTCTGTTGCCATGGGTGGAGTTTATGAAAACACTCAGAACAGGGAGTTTGGTATAGAAGTGGATGAAAGTTTGTGCAACAGGGTTTTGTTTTCTGCCGATGGCGATACCATTCAGGCACTACCATCGAATTACTACACGTTAAGCGATAATAGCAAAATTGTTATTCCGAGTGGTAAATTTAACGGAGGCGTTGAGGTTCAGTTAACCGATGCATTTTTTAACGATCCGCTTGCCATAAAAAATACCTATGTAGTACCTGTCCGAATTACGGGTTCGGCAGATGTTGATACAATTTTAGTTGGGCAGTCAGACAATCCGAATGCTGATCCCCGTGTTGCTGGTCAGTGGATTGTGGCACCGAAAAATTTTACCATGTTTGCCGTAAAATATATTAACGAATTTCATGGTACTTATTTTCATTATGGTGCAAGCAGCGTAAAAGATGCTGCCAACGCTGTTGTTGAAAATACTACATACAGTGAAAAATATGTAGAAAACAACGGCACAGTAAAATTGGAGACAACCGGAAGATACAAGGTCTCACTCAGTGCATTTCTGAAATCAGAAGTGATGGCCGGCGAAGTTAATATGGTGTTATCCTTTAACGGAAACAACTGCACGGTGACGGCTGCAGAAGAGTCTCCCTATACCATTACCGGTACCGGCGTATTTAAATCAAAAGAATATGCCTGGGGTAATAAAGAAAGAGATGGTATAGAACTGAATTTTACCGTTTCTGACGGAGAATATACTTATGAGGCAACTGATGTATTGGTAATTAGAGACAGAGGAGTAGTGCTGGAAACATACTCTCCCGAAGTTTATTAAAATTTAATTCATCATGAAAAGCTATAACCGGTTAAAAAATCTGGTTATAGCTTTTCTTTAAAACATCAAAACTATGCGGAAAACCGAACTTACTTCAATTGTCCTCATTCTCGGCGTGATAAATAGTTTTGGTGCGATCAATTATCCCCACATTCTGGTAAACAATACCGATAAACCTGAAATTCTTCAAAAAATAGAAGAACAACCGTGGGCTGAATCTGTTTTTGTAGAGCATGTCAATAAAGTTAGTCCTTATGTAGAACACCACCTTAACGATCCTGATTGGATTTTGAGCAGATACTTGATGAACCGGTTGGAAGGAAAGCGTTATACTCATGCATACGACAACGGAAACGGGCGTTATCTGGTTAAATACTCCGGCGATGCACCAGTTCCTACCGTCAGGGTTTCCACCCACAAAAGAAATCCCGTTACCGAAAGTGGTGCACGCTATATCAGGCCATCCATAGAAGACCTGGTGCCTTATGATACTTCCTTGTACATTTGGGCTTTAAATACCGAAACCAACAAAAAAGATTTTATCGATCCCCAGCAGTTTGTATCCCAGATAAACGGAGAAATTAACGATTTAGCTTTAAGCGCCGCAGTGATATACTGGCTGAAGGGGGATGAGAAATATGCAAAGTTTGCAGCGGATATTCTGAATCAATGGGCGCATGGCGCATACTACCAGGAACCAATTGTTGGAGCCTGCCGAACCGGTTTTTTAGACATTCAAACCCTCGGTGATAACCGGTACCAAAGTTTAATTCTTGCCTACGATTTTTTGTATCCTTTCTTGAAAAAAGAAGGTTATGAACTGAGCTGGTACCAGAATGTTTTCGAAAAATTTGCATCTACACTCACCTTCAGAGGATTTTGGAACAACAACTGGTATGCGGCAGTAAGCTCAACTCTGGTTTATGCAGCGTTGAGTCTGGATGACAAAGAAAAGCAGGATTATTACCTCCAGTTTGTTCTTGAACGCGATACCATTGACGGATCTTGCGGACATTTAAGTTTTGCCTCAACTGTGAAAAACTGGTTAACACCCGACGGACATTGGAAAGAGCCCGGTGGATATCACAATTTTCCGGTGTCGAATTTTGTAAAAGCAGCAATGGCTTTGGATAAGAACGGATATGCAGTTTTTCAACAATTTCCCGAACTTTTTGACGCTACTTATGCCATGCTAAAATATTCATTCCCCAATCTCCTGGTTTCGGCTTTCGGTGATACAGGCAGAGCTTCCCAAAGTCCTGAAACGCTTGAAATAGGATTGGCAGTTGCAGCAAAATATAACAGACCTGAATTGCATGGTATGATGTCGGCAATGAAGATAATCATGGAAAGAGGGATGCATGATCGCAGCAAGTCAGGAATTTTTGGTTTGCTGAGTTTTTTACCGAAATTCCCTGAAACCGAAACAGTACCTTATTCCTGGCCTAGAAGTGGTGTTCTCGATTTTGCCCGGTTTTATCTACAGAGAAGCGGAATGGATGAAAAATTTGGTCTGATGTACGGTGTACAGGGAGCAAGTTATAACCATAACCATTGTAATGGAATGGCTATGGAGCTGTATGGTTGTGGGGAAGTAATGGGCATAGACGCCGGAACCGGACCCAATTATGAGCACCCTTTACACCAAAACTATTTTAGCCAATGGGCTGCACATAATACCGTGGTTACTGCCGGTTCTTCAAGTTCAGTTCCTTTTAACGGCGGCGCGGGACGAAAAAATATCGGTCAGGTTGAACTGGCTGTTATGGAGCCTATGCCAGGAAAGAATGCTGTTTCTCCGTTCTGTTCATTTACAGATACCCGTTATCTGGATATCTCAACCCAGACCAACCAGTTACGCACCATGGCAATAATCCGGACTTCCGATACAACAGGATATTATATTGATATCTATCGCTCTGACAATAAAAAGTCAAACGACTATGTGTATCATAACATTGGAGATGATTTTACATTCTTTGATCAGGATGGATATCCTTTGCAATTGAACCCGGCGGAATATCCTTTGGTGGAGAAAGATTACCCCGGATTTAGATTTTTTTCAGAAGTGGAAAAAAAAGAAAATTTCAGAGAAAATCTAAAAGGTTTATTTTCAGCAAAAAATAGGCAGGGTGAAGAAATATTTATGCATGTTTTTTTACCGGAATCAGATAAAATCTATTTTAAAGCAAAATCGCCACCTGTAAAAACGGCAGGTAGCCAATACAATGATGTTCCAATACCCCTGTTCACTATCCGTACTGAAAAAGAAGCCTGGACAGAACCGTTTATCGCTGTTTTCGAACCTTCTTTTTCGGAAAAACAGAATTCTGTAATATCGGTTGAAAAAGTTACGGAATTCTGTAACAACAATAATACTGTACTTCGTATTTTGAACAGTGATGGCTCAGAGCAAATAATTTTTCAGGGAAATAATACAAATACAACTGTAAAAGGCGATATATTTAATTTCTCAGGTCATTTTGGGATGATTTCAACCGACAAAAACGGAAATCTGACTCAATTGTATTTGGGAGAAGGACAAAAAATATCTTATAAAAATATTAAGATTGAAGCATTGGAAAATAATACTTCTGCAGCAGTTCAACTGAATGACAGAAATGAGCATTCAGTTTTGAGTAACAATCCTGTTCAGCTCAATTTGAATGGAACAATAATAAATACATTGAAGTAGAAAAAAGTAAGATGTTTGTATTACCTGCATTATTAAAGTTTCGAAAATCCCCGGGTATATTAGTCCAAAGAGGATTTGTTTTACTTTTAACATTTAGCTTTTATTTCGTTGGACAAGTCGGAGCACAGTTAAATGGATATCCGACAGCGATTGATTCATTAATTTCCAGGTTGGATTTGAACACAAAAGGTCTGGAAGCCGTAAAACAATCTGTGGATTATCCTGAAGAAGCAGCCAAAGAATTGTTAGCCTATTACAAGCAAAGAAATTCAGTCAGTCACCCCATTAACAGAAACTTAAAGGCCTCCTCCAAAGGAAACATGGCCAGTGAAAAAGATTTTAAAACGGCAGATAATGCACTGAAACATATTTTTGTAGGGCAGCCTGCCTATCCGCCCTATTTTTGTGGCGAAGATATCGACTGGGGAACCCGCCCGGTGCCCGATAACGAATGGGTTTGGCAATTAAACCGGATGAGTTTTTGGGAAGCTATGGGGCGTGCTTACTGGCACACCGGCGATGAAAAATATGCCAAAGCCTGGGGCGAACAACTGATTGACTGGACACGCAAAAATCCCAACGATGAAGCGCATAAATATGCCTGGCGTTCCATCGAAGCCGGAATTCGCGGTTACCGCTGGACCGGTTTGTTTCAAAGATTTATCGATTCCCCGTCGTTTACGCCCGAAGTGCTGGTGGCATTTCTGAACAGCTTTTACGATCATGCCGAATATTTAATGACGGTTTACCGCACAGGCAGTAATTGGGGCCTGATGGAAGCCGAAGGAATGGCGTTTATTGCCATCACTTTCCCGGAATTTAAGCATGCTGAAAAATGGCGCGAAGAAGCTTTCCGGCGCCTGAACAACGAAATTAGCATCCAGGTTTATCCCGACGGGCACCAGCGTGAACTGGCCATTGGATATCATACAGGATGCATCAGTTGGTTTTTACGTACTTATGAACTCGCTAAAATGAACGGCATTGAAGATGCTTTTTCAAACTTCTATCTTGAAAGAATTGAAAAAATGTGCGAAGTGCCCATGAAACTGTGTTTGCCTAACGGCACAAACGTTCAATTTGGCGATGCCTGGGAAGGAACGCCGGGTCAGCATAACGATAGGTTCAGGGAGTGGGCGGATTTTTTTGGAAGAGAAGATTTTTTGTATCTGGCAACAGATGGGAAAGCAGGCAAAAAACCTGATTCTACTGCTTTTGCCCTTCCTGTAAGCGGGCTTTATTCTATGCGAAGCGGCTGGGATGAAGATGCAATTTGCCTGGTGCTGAAGTGCGGTCCCGACGGCGGCAGTCACAGTCAACCCGACAATGGAACTTTTGACTTATATGCCGGAGGCAGAAATCTGATGCCCGACGCCGGAAGCTACATTTACAGTGGTAATCCCGAAGGACGGGCATGGTTCCGGCAAACCAAAGTGCACCAAACACTTACACTCAATGATAAAAATTCAAAGTACGATCCGAACCTGATTTTATGGCAGCCGGGTGACAGCCTCGATATGCTGGTGGTTGAAAATAAAAGTTACGAAAACCTGACCCATCGAAGGGCGGTATTTTTTGTGGAGAAAAGGTATTTTATTATTGTTGACGAAGCCATTGGTTCTGCCATCGGTGATGTGGATATTCATTTTCAACTGGCCCCTGGCGGTGGAGATGCGGTTTTCTACCACGCTGCCAGTTCTGTCAAAACCAGTTTTGATGAAGGTTGGAATGTATTCGTTCAAGCCTTAAATCAACCGGGTTTGAAACTCGAAAAAGAAGAAGGTTGGGTTTCTTTTAAATATACCGAAAAAGAACCACGTCCCGCTTTTTGTTACAGCATAAAAAAGGAATCTGAAAACGCAAACGTCCGTTTTGTTACGCTCGTAATTCCATTTGAAAAAGAGGTGCCGGAAATTCAAATCACCGAAGTATTGGAAGAATCAGAAAAAATAGAAATTGAAGTTTTGGAAAACGGCGTAAGAAGAGAAATAATTTACACCGCGGCTTCAGCCCGGTGAGCAGAGTTCTTTGGTAGTGAAAAAGGCTTTAGCCTTTAAGCGAATTAAACGCTAAAGCCGAAAGAATAAACACAATATTTGTACGCCAAGCTAAAGCATGGCGCAAAAAAAGAGAGCTTTTTACACCGGTGGTTTGCCCGTGAATTGAGCAGATGAATAAGGTATTTTACACCGCGGCTTCAGCCCGGTGACTAAAGTTTATTGGAAGTAAAACCGGCTTTAGCCGTTAAAATAAAATAATATGTCCTACGTAAAAATCTGGATACACGCAGTCTGGACGGTCAAAAACCGAAAGCCAATTCTTGCTTCAGAAATAAGACATGAAGTATTTGATCATATTCTTCAAAACGCCCTGTCCAAAGAAATTCTGATGGAAACAGTTGGCGGGCATCACAATCACGTGCATTGCCTTTTTCGGTTAAAAAATAATCAAACAATTGAAAATGTGATGCAGTTGATCAAAGGAGGATCTTCTTTCTGGTTTAACAAAAGCGGTTTAAGCCGCTTAAAATTAAACTGGCAAAAGGAATACTTTGCAGTCAGTATAAGTGAATCTCAGGTTGATAAAGTGAAGAAATATATATTAACCCAGGAAGAGCATCATAAAAAGAAAACCTGGGAAGATGAATACAATGAGTTTATTGAGAATTATGGTTTTGCAGTTTTTAAAGATAAAGATTAAAGGCTAAAGCCGGTAAAGGAGATGAGAAATCTATACCACCGGGCTGAAGCACCGGTGAAAAAAAGAGCAGCATGATACCACGCTTTGAACAATGGAATTTTACACCGCGGCTTCAGCCCGGTGATTGCGGAGAGCACAGTGAAAACAGGCTTTAGCCGTTAAAAAAACAAAGAATGATATTTTTAAACATCTAATACCAATTAAAATGAAAACAAAATTGAATTTTCTAATCAGTTTAATGTGCATTTTTGCATTAATCGTTTCTTTCGCACAGGCCGGAATGAACCCCTCTTCCTCCGGCGACGATGATATTCCGAAGCTCGACAACCCCATGTCGGTTCAATACCTGAAAAAGAATTTGCGGAAATCGCAACCGCGTCTGGTTTTGAATGCTGCAACCGAACGGAATCTCAGAAATAAACTGAAAACCGATCCGGTAGTGCAAAACATGTACAAAGCCATTCAGTTGAATGCTGCCGAAATTCAAAACGAACCGCTGCTGGAACGCATTCAGATCGGTCGCCGGCTGCTGTCGGTTTCCCGCGAAATGCTTTACCGGATGAACATGCTGGGAATGGTTTACCGTATCGATAAAGACCCGGAGGTACTACAACGGATTAATGATGAAGTAATAGCCGTTAGTAATTTCTCCGACTGGAATCCGTCGCATTTTCTCGATGTGGCGGAAATGTCGATGGCCGTGGCTATTGCCCTCGACTGGACCGCCGGCAAACTGCCTAAATCAACCATCGAACTGGCAAAAAACGCCCTGATTGAAAAAGGCATCAAACCGAGCTGGCCCGAAAATGGCCGCAACCCGGGCTGGGCATACGGAACCAACAACTGGAACCAGGTATGCAATGGCGGAATGATTGCCGCTTCCATTGTCATTGCAGATGTAGATCCGGAACTGGCGGCCAAAACAATTTACCGGGCACTCGACGGGCTTCCACACTCGCTGGTTGAATACGGCCCCGACGGCGTTTATCCCGAAGGTTCAACCTACTGGAGTTACGGCACCAGCTTTTCGGTTACTACCGCCGCGATGCTCGAAAGCGCCTTCGGTACCGACTTTGGCCATTTTGAATATCCGGCTTTTAAAGAAAGCGCTGTGTTCCGGGTTTTAATGAACGCCCCTTCCGGCTGGTATTACAATTTTGCCGATTGCGGCGACAGGCGAAGTGTTCAGGGAGATATAACTTTGGCTTGGTTTGGCGCCAAAACCGGGAATGCCTCTTTTTTTGAAAATGAAAGGTTTTTAATGCCTGCCGAAGAAATGGGAAAACTTCCGCGCCTTGCCGGTGCGGCATTGGTTTGGCTGGCGCAATATGAAGAAAAAGGTGCGGAAAAAGTCCCGACAGCCTGGAAAGGCGAGGGCGCAAATCCCATCGTAATTTTTACCGGTGGAGAAAATGATCCGCATAACTATTACTTTGGCGGAAAGGGTGGCCGCGGAATGGTAAACCATGGCAATATGGACGGTGGTTCCTTTATTTTCGAACTGAACGGTGTACGCTGGTCTATCGATCCGGGGAACCAAAGTTACCACGAACTGGAAAAAACCGGTTTCGATTTGTGGGGCCGCTGTCAGCATTGCGAGCGCTGGACCCTGCTTACCAAAAATAATTACGGACACAGCACCATAACCATTAACGACTCACTGCACCGCACCGAAGGATTGGTGACGTTAACCGATTTCAAAACCGGCAACAATCCTGAAGCAACGTTCGACATGTCGGCCACCCTGGGCGATCTGGTTGCCGGCGCGTCCCGGAAATTTGTGAAAGACAGTCCGACTTCAATGCTAATTGAAGACGACATTGAATTGAACGATAAAACAGAACTGATTACCTGGCAACTGATGACCACTGCCGATGTGGAGATCGTAGATGGCGGCGCCGTTTTGAAACAGGACGGGCAATCGTTGAAACTGGAAAATCTTTCACACCCGGAACTGATGGTTTCGGTGGTTTCGCTTTACCCTGCCCCGCTGGAACTCGACCGGCAGATTGAAGGCCTGAAACGCCTCGAAATCCGTATCCCGGTATGGACAGTTGAAGGCGGAAAAACGAATATAAAAGTACGGCTTTCAGGAGAGTAATTTGATTTAGGTATCTTATGCCGTTGCTTGATACTGGGGTTTTACACCGCGGCTTAAGCCCGGTGATTACAGAAAGCACAACAGAGAAAACAGGCTCTAGCCGTTGAGGAATTAAACGCTAAAGCTGATAGAAAGAGATGAGAAAGCTAACCCACCGGGCTAAAGCGCCGGTGAAAAAAAGAGAAAAAATTTTGTTCTGCGATTTTCAGTCCGGTGAATTGAAATTGGAAAATCGAGTATCTTACACCGTATTTTTTCAATATCGGCAAAAAAATAAAAAAGTGGATATTTTACACCGTGGCTTCAGCCCGGTGATTAAGGAAAGCACAAAGAAACCTGGCTTTAGCCATTAAAATTTAAGAATATGTCATACGTGAAAATCTGGATTCACGCAGTTTGGACAGTCAAAAAACGAAGACCAATTCTTGTTTCAGAAATAAGAAAAGAGGTATTTGATCATATTCATCAAAACGCACTATCCAAAGAAATTCTGTTGGAAGAAGTAGGCGGACATCATAATCATGTGCATTGCCTTTTCCGGCTAAGAAACAATCAAACGATTGAGAATGTGATGCAGTTAATCAAGGGGGAATCATCATATTGGTTTAATAAAAGCGGTTTAAGCCGCATAAAATTGAACTGGCAAAAGGAGTATTTTGCAGTTAGTGTGAGTGAATCTCAGGTTGACAAAGTGAAGAATTATATTTTAACCCAGGAAGAACATCATAAAAAGAAAACCTGGCACGATGAATACAATGAGTTTATTGAGAAATATGGTTTTGCAGTTTTTAAAGATAAAGATTAAAGGCTAAAGCCTAAAGAATAAACACAATATTTGTACGCCAAGCTAAAGCATGGCGCAAAAAAGGAGAGCTTTTTACACCGTGATTTGCCCGGTGAATTGAGCAGATGAATTAAGGTATTTTACACCGTGGCTTCAGCCCGGTGATTACAGAAAGTACAGAGAAAAAAGGCTTTAGCCGTTAATAGCTGATAGAAATTTAATTCATAAAAATCTGATAGAATGAACAAACAAAAAACACTTATTTTAACCTTTTTGCTTTTTGGGTTACTGTGTAGCGTATTTGCTGCTCCATCCGATGTTGAGATAATTAAAAAACGGGTGCTGGAATCTCTGATTGAATATCCGGTGAACGATGCAGCCATTGAAAACCTTGTCAGTTCGTTACAGGAAGATGGCACCTGGCCCGGCATCGATTATGAAGACGTGTCACGCGAAGGATTTCAGCACAGTCGGCATTCAGCCAACATGGTTATTTTGGCAAGGGCTTACAACTCGAAATCCTCGAAATTTCATAAAAGCAAAAAAGTAAAAAAGGCTGTTGAACTGGCGTTGAAAAACTGGGTGGATAACGATTACATCTGCGATAACTGGTGGCACAACCAGATTGGCACACCCAACAACCTGGTGCATGTGATGCTGCTCATCGGCGATGAATTGCCGAAAGACCTGGTGGAAAAAGCGCAGCCGATCATCGGTCGGGCCCACATCGATGCACCGGGAGCGCGGCCGGGTGGCGACCGCATTAAAATCGCAGGAATTCAGGCTAAAAATATGCTTTTTATTGGCGACAGGGAAACGTTCGACAAAGTGATTGAGGTGATTGAAAATGAGATCAAATATGTGGAGTGGATTGGGAGAGAGTATGGCTACACCTATCGTGTGCACAGTTCCGGATTTGCCAACCGTTCGGCAGGCGGACGCGGAATTCAATACGGAAACAGTTTCCACCATCGGGCCGATGGCGTAAACAACACATTGTCTTATGGACTGGGGTATGCCGACGCGTTTGTAGAATGGGCAGTCAACACAGCAGGCACAAAATATGCTTTTACGGCGGATAAACTGGAACGGTTGGTCGATTATTTTCTGGATGGAATCTGCAAAACAGCCATTTACGGAAAATTTCCCGATCCCGGGGCAAAAAACCGGAGTGTTAGTCGGCGTGGAACATTGCGGCCTTACAATGCACAAACCGCTGAAAATTTACTTTTAACTACGGATTACCGAAAAAGCGAATTGCAGGAAATTGCCGATATTCGAAATAACGGGATTAAACCCACGGTTTCGCATGCCACTTTTTTCTGGAATACCGAACATTTTTCGTACCAGCGGCCCAACTGGTTCACCTCGGTGCGCATGTATTCAACCCGAACCCACAACATGGAAGAACCTTACAACAGCGAAGGTTTGCTCAACCATCACCGGGGCGACGGCGCCAATCACATTTCGCGTACCGGCGATGAGTACTACGATATTTTTCCGGTGTTTGACTACCAGAAAGTGCCCGGAGCAACCATCATGCAGAAGGCTGAACTACCTGCTCCTAACCAGATTCAGAAACTCGGTGAAACCGATTTTGTGGGTGCAGTCACCGATGGCGTTTACGGGGCCGTGGCTTTCGATTTTAAAAGTCCGCACGACCCGCTGATTGCCCGTAAATCGTGGTTCTTTTTCGATGAGGAATACGTTAGCCTTGGGGCAGGAATTTCCTGCAAACAACAACTGCCGGTAGTTACAACGCTTAATCAGTGTTTGCTTAGGGGCGATGTGACGCTTTCTGCACGAAATCAAAAATCGGTGGTTGCAGGGGGAGAAAATCAATTTGAACATGTGGACTGGGTTTTTCACGATGGAGTAGGATACGTTTTTCCTGAACCGGCTGAAATTCAGCTAAAAAACAACGCAGCAACCGGATCGTGGTGGGACATTAGTAAACAAACCAGTACGCCAAAAGACCAGGTTTCCATGGACGTGTTTCAACTTTGGATTGATCATGGAAAACGTCCGTCGGATGCATCTTATGAATACATTGTTGTTCCCGCAACTTCGGTGGAAAAACTGGAACAAAACAGTTCAAAAAACAACATTACTATACTCGCGAATACGCCCGAAATTCAGGCTGCCATGAATAATAATCTGGAAATTTGCCAGGCAGTTTTTTACAAAGGGGGTGAAGTGGAGATTACCGAAAGTCTGAATCTTAGGAGCGATAATCCGGGAATTGTGATGCTGAAAATGAAAAACGGGCAAATCGCCGAAATTTCGGTAGCCGATCCCAACCGCGAACTGACTCGTTTTAATCTATCGGTTTCGGCAAAAATTGAAAAGAACGGAGAAAACTTTAATGCCGTTTGGAACGCAGTCCGGGGAACAACAAATCTTTCCATCGATTTGCCACAGGATAATTATGCCGGCGAAAGTGTGACCATTAAATTGTAAAATGATTGTTATGAACCGAAGAATATTTTTGATATTATTTAGCGGAGTACTTTTTTTAAACAGTTGCATGTCAGATAAAAAAGTGGCGGAAAATATAAAATTGGGTGGCTGGGATTATTCCTGGATGGAAAAAATAAAGGCAGAACTTGAAAGTGACGAACAAGAATTTCAGCCGGCATTCAACAACTTAATAAAAGACGCTGATGAAGCGCTGGCTGGAGGAGTTTATTCAGTTACCTTTAAAAATCTGGTTCCGCCCAGTGGTTCCAAAAACGATTACATGAGCATGGGGCCTTACTGGTGGCCCGACCCCGAAAAACCAGACGGGCTGCCTTATATCCGCCGCGACGGCGAAGTGAATCCGGAGCGGGAAAATCTGGATAGCGCCTCGAAGAATAAAATGATAAATGCAGTTCGAAATTTATCGCTGGCCTGGTTTTTTACTGAAAAAAAAGCGTATGCAGAAAAAGCTGCAGAACTGCTGAGGGCCTGGTTTCTCGACCCGGAAACCCTGATGAATCCGCACCTGAATTACGGACAGTCCATCCCGGGCAGAACAGAAGGCCGGTTTATCGGCATTATCGATGGCCGGTCGTTTGCTGTGCTGGTCGATGCCATCGCCCTGCTCGAAACGTCGGGCGCTTTAACGGAGGACGAGAAAACGGGACTGAGAAACTGGTTTGAAGGATATTTTCTCTGGCTTACCGAAAGTGAATTTGGGAAAGAAGAGGATAACTACAAAAACAACCATTCGGTCGCTTACGATGTGCAGGCCTGCGGCATTGCTTATTTTCTGGGAAAAGACGATTATGTGAGGCAAAAAGTGAGCGAAATGCCAAAAAGGCGCATCGATCCGATGATTGAAGCCTATGGAAGTCAGCCACATGAGTTGATCCGCACAAAAGCTTTCGGTTATTCCGTGAGCAATCTGCGAAACTTTTTCGATACCGGTGAATTGGGGTTGAAAGTTGGGGTTGATATTTTCAGCTACACAAATCCAAAAGAAGGATCGTTACAAAAAGCACTGGATTATTTAATCGGTTATATTGGCCGGGAAGCCGACTGGCCTTACGAACAGATTTCAGGTTGGGAAAGTACGGAAAACAACCTGGGGTTGCTGGTTCGCAGGGCTGCCCGCATTTACAAAAATCAGGATTATCAGAACCTTTGGGAGAATACTTTTTCGGAACGATTGAAAAACGACTGGCGGTTGCTGGTGGAACCTGAATTACAACTTTGAAAGTATTTTGAATAAACTGTTAAATGAAAAACAATGAAGTATCTTTTCTTTTTTGCGTTGGCAGCTGCTTCTTTAATCGGATGTTCCCAGTCGGGCCCGCAGGAACCCATCGTAATTGATGAAACAGGGCAAGCTGAAACCATTGTTCAAACCATTAAAATTGACAGCGTTTGGGCTGGCCATCCGGTTGGCTTTTGCCTGCTCACACACGGAAACCGACAGTACATTGCGTACTACAACGCTAACCGTAATATGGTTGTCGGGCAACGCAATTTTGATGACTCTGAATTTCAGCTGCATGTGATGCCGGCCACTTCAAGAGAAACGCACGGCGGTACCAGCACCGTGCTGGGCTGGGACAGTCACAATTCGGTTACCCTCGGCATCGATAAGGAAAACTATATTCATCTTTCCGGAAACATGCACGTACATCCGATTACCTATTTCAGAAGCACCATGCCAAATGACATTTCCACATTGGAACAGGAAATGGAAATGGTTGGAGCCGATGAAAAAAGAGCCACCTATCCCAAGTTTATGAACGACAGAAATGGTGAACTCATTTTTCATTACCGCGATGGCGGCAGCGGAAACGGAAACGAAATTTACAATGTTTACAACACCGAAACCAAAACCTGGAGCAGGCTGCTCGATGCTCCGCTCACCGACGGTCAGGGGCAGATGAACGCCTACCAGTCGCAACCAACATTAATGAAGGACGACTGGTATCATGTGTACTGGGTTTGGCGCGATACGCCCGATTGCGAAACAAACCATGATTTATCGTACATGAAAAGTCCCGACCTGAAAAACTGGTTCAATGCATTTGGCGAACCGGTTGACCTGCCTGCCACCCTGGATAACAAATCGTTGATTGTAGATCCGGTACCTCCCGGAGGTGGAATCATCAATTTGGCTGCAAGATTGTGCCTCGATGAAAATAACAAACCGGTTTTCATTTACCACAAATACGGCAGCGACGGTAACCTGCAGCTTTTTGTGGCTCAAACCGAAGGGAAAAAATGGGTTTCAAAACAAATTACCGACTGGGATTACCGCTGGGAGTTTTCGGGCAGGGGAAGTATTATTTTCGAAGTTTACCTGAGAGATTTTAAACCGCGCAACGACGGATTTTACGAATTCAGTTTCTGGCATGTGAAATACGGAAACGGAACCATTCTGCTTGACAAAAATTTCAATAACGTGGGAAAAGTGCTGAAGCCAGAACCATTTGGTGAAACATTAACAACGGAAGGCGATTTCCCCGGATTGCAGGTGCGTATAATAGGTGACATTGGTAACCCGGAACAAGAAGGAATCCGATATATGATGAAATGGGAAACGCTGACACATAACCGCGATCGGCCCCGCCCCGAACCCTGGCCTGAACCAAGTCAACTGTATTTATATAAATTGAAAAAATAACCGATATGAAAAAAGTACCTCGATTAGTTATTTCTTTACTTGTAAGCTTTGTTGCTGCCTGGTTTTTTAGTTGTAATCCATCCGAAAAAAAACAGGATTTTATCAACGCCAATGTAAATTTTGTTGCCGAACAGTATGGTTTGCAAACTGAAATTATTGAAAAATCAGACGAAGTGTTGAATCCAAAATCCATCATCGATGGAAATATAAAATACATTCGTCCGCAGGAATGGACATCCGGCTTTTTCCCGGGAAGCATGTGGTATTTGTACGAATTAACCGGCGATGAAAAATGGAAAAATCTGGGAACCAAATACACCGAAGCCATCGAAGAAGTAAAAAATCTGACCAGTCACCACGACGTTGGTTTTATGATTGGTTGCAGTTTTGGCAATGCTTTGCGTTTAACCGAAAATGAAAGGTATAAAGATGTAATTGTGCAGGCAGCCAAATCGCTTTCTACACGCTTCCGCCCTGATGCCGGTGTCATTCAGTCGTGGAATGTGACCGGCGGCTGGCAGGCTGAACGCGGCTGGGAATGCCCGGTAATAATCGACAACATGATGAATCTGGAACTGCTTTTCGATGCTACGAAATATTCAGGCGATTCCACTTTTTACAACATTGCAGTTGCTCACGCCGATAAAACCATTGAACATCATTTTCGTCCCGATTACACCACCTGGCATGTGATCGATTACAGTGTTGAAGATGGTTCGGTACGGCATAAACATACGGCCCAGGGGTTTTCACACGAATCCACCTGGGCGCGCGGCCAGTCCTGGGGAATTTACGGCTACGTGGTTTGCTATCGCGAAACCGGCGACACCAAATACCTGGAACAGGCCAAAAAAGCGTTTGAGGCTGTGGCCAGCCACGTTAACATGCCTGAAGATAAAGTGCCTTACTGGGACTACGATGCACCCGACATTCCCGACGCGCTGCGTGATGCTTCGTCGGCGGCCATTATGGCCTCGGCATTATACGAACTGGCAACTTATGAAAACCGGGATTATTACAAAGGCTGGGCCGATGAAATTGTGGCGAGTCTGGCAAGTCCGGCATACCGGGCTGAAGTTGGCGAAAACGGCAATTTTCTGCTGAAACATTCCGTGGGAAGCATTCCGCACAACTCTGAAATTGATGTGCCGCTCAATTACGCCGATTACTATTTTCTGGAAGCATTAAAACGCAAAAAAGATTTGGAAAAGTAGAAGAAATTGGAAGTCGGAAGCCGGAAGCACGAAGTCGGAAGATGAGAGTGGGAAGTCTGAAGTCCAAAGAC
>CAZXHP010000007.1:19702-21888 GCA_964639655.1 uncultured Mariniphaga sp. | reverse complement strand
GAAGCCGGAAGCACGAAGTCGGAAGATGAGAGTGGGAAGTCTGAAGTCCAAAGACGGAGCTTATTTGCACCACTGTCCCCCTGTTAAGGGGGACGAGTCCCGTTTTAACGGGACGGAGGGGGTAAATGTGAGGGAACCCCAATGACGTGTAACTTTGCGATAAATTTAGCCCCATACTTCAGGTTGGGGTTTAAATGAAACAGTTGGAACCAGGCTCAACTACTTCCGTTCTAAAAAGAACAAAAGCTGTATGAGCCGCAATTTGAAACAGTGATTAAAATAACCAATACTATGAAAACAAAAATTTTTATTTCATTTTTAATTCTCCTGATAATTTCAGGAATAACCTCTGCCCAAAAATGGCAGGAAATCACTTCGGTGGAAGATGTAAGTGCGGTTTATCCCGAAGAAATGAACAAGATGCTGGAAGAATTCAATTTGGAATATCCGGGAATGGAAAAAGTGAAAACTGCCTGGGAAGCGGGAAATCTGGCCGAAGCCTGTAAACAACTGCTCGAATATTACCAAAACAGTGAAAATGCAGGGTATTTGAGAAAAACTCAGCCGGAAAAATCAGATCGGACAGAAGCCACAGCCGACACCATTCTGAAAAATGTGTTCGTTATTCAGAATGTCAGAGGGCAGGTACCGTGGGGAGACGATGGTCACCGCGACTGGTATTATAAAGGTCCAAACAACGACCGCGAATGGGCCTGGCTCTCCAACCGGCACAGCCAGCTAAGCCATGTTTTTAATGTATATATGGAAACCGGAAATCCGAAATACGCCACTTATATCGACGAATTTTTGCGCGATTTTATTATAAAAAGTATGCCTTACCCCGCGGAAAAAGGGAGTGAATCAATCTGGCGGGGCCTGGAAGTTAGTTTTCGTGCGAAAGTTTGGTCCCGTATTTTTTTCGGATTGCTGAACAGTGAATACTTAACGCCTGCCACACGGCTTCTGGTATTGAGCAGCCTGCCCGACCATGCGCATTACAATCGAAATTTTCATGGCGGAAATAACTGGTTAACTATGGAAATATCCGCGCTGGCAACCGTTGCCACTAATTTTCCCGAATACAAAAAGTCGGAGGAATGGCTCGATTATTCTATTGAGGCGATGACGGAAAGTATGAAAGATCAGGTTTATCCCGATGGTGTGCAAACCGAATTGACTTCGCATTACCATAATGTTTCGCTGAGTAACTTCGAGTTGTTTAAAGAAATTTGTGACCGGGCCAATAAGCCACTACCCGAATTTTTCAACCAGACCATTGAAGACATGTATTTTTACATTGCCCATGCGGTGCGACCCGACGGAAACCGGATTTTGAACAACGACGGTGATCGGGGCAGTGACCGTGAACGTATTTTGAAAGGCGCACAAAAATTCAACAAATCCGATTGGGAATACATTGCCACGAACGGGCAATCGGGCACAAAACCTTCCGACGGACCTTCTTACTTTTTTCCATGGGCGGGCCATTTGATTTCACGGAGTGGTTTCGACGAAGATGCCCACTGGTCGTTTTTCGATATCGGACCATGGGGAAGCGGGCACCAACACAACGATAAGTTGCACATTTCCATTTCAGCATATGGTAGAGATTTGCTGGTGGATGCCGGTCGGTTTGCATACACCGGCGAAGTGGCTGAAAAGTTCCGGCCATATGCGCGCGGAAGCCAGGGACACAACGTGCTGCTCATCGACGGAAAAGGGCAGGGCCCCGGTCCCCGGCTGGCAGAAGAGGTTATTTCCAAAAAGCACTGGTTGATTACCGATGAATACGATTATGCCTGGAGTTCATTCGATAGTTTCACAGCTCTGGAAGGCAATTGCGAACACACCCGCCGGTTGTTTTATGCGCGCGGCGATTTGTGGGTAGTGGTTGATGAAATTAAAACCGACCGTGCCCGGAAAATTGAAGCACTCTGGCACTGGCATCCTGACTGTGAAGTAACGACTGATGGAAGCCGGGTTTTTACCCAAAACGAAAAAGGCAACTTGCAGGTTATTCCGGTTGGAAATCAGGATTGGAAAATAACCTTTGTCAAAGGTCAGGAAGAGCCGGAGATTCAGGGATGGTACAGCAAAGAATACAATAAATACGAACCCAACGTTGCTTCCATCTATTCCACAAACATTGAATCGGACAGCAAATTTGTGTGGGTATTATTTCCTTC
>CAZXHP010000007.1:16999-19602 GCA_964639655.1 uncultured Mariniphaga sp. | reverse complement strand
AAACATGTTCCGCTGGCCATTTATTCGCCAGAAGCTGATAAAACGTTTTTTGTGTATGGCGGAACAAAAGCAGAAGACGAACGCTACCTGCTTTGTATGATTGGCCAATTCGACCACAAAACCGGAATGGTTTCCAAACCTACTGTGGTTTACGACAAGCTGGGGGTAAACGATCCGCACGACAACCCTTCTGTTATGATTGACGACGAAGGCTACATCCAGGTATTTGTGAGCGGCCGCGGACGGAACCGGCCAGGGTTCAAGTATAAAAGTAAGAAACCGCTTAATATCGATGCATTCGAACAAATTACCGAAGAAGAAATGACCTATCCACAGCCGTGGAATACAGATTTAGGCTATTTGCATTTATTCACAAAATACACCGGCGTAAGGCAATTGTATTTCGAATCGAGCCTCGACGGTGTTACCTGGACTGACGACCGCTTACTGGCAGCTATTCCGGTGAACGAAGGCGAAAGGTCGGGGCATTACCAGACCAGCGCGTGTTTTAACGGCGAAAAAGTGGGTACATTTTTCAACCGGCATCCCGATGGAAATGTGGATAAACGCACCGACGTTTATTATATTGAATCCAGCGACCTCGGTGAAACCTGGACCGACGTGCAGGGAATTCCGTTGGAAATTCCGTTGCTGAAACGCGACAGTCCGGCACGTGTAATCGATTACCAGTCGCAGGGGAAAAATGTGTACCTGAAAGATATGGGTTTCGATTCCAAAGGCAATCCTGTTTATCTGTACATTCGGAGCAACGGCCACGAACCCGGCCCGGTGAGCGTTCCGTACGAATGGTGCATTACACGCTGGAGTGGGAAGAAATGGCATACTTCAGTTATTACCGAATCGGACCACAACTACGACATGGGCAGTCTTTACATTTCAGAAAAAGAGTGGAAAATAGTAGGGCCAACTGCTCAAGGTCCTCAGGAATGGGGCGTAGGTGGTGAACTGGAAATTTGGCATTCAAAAAATAATGGCAAAAAATGGAGAAAACAAAAAACACTTACTAAAAACAGTGAGTTCAGCCATGCTTACGTTCGGCGCCCGGTAAATTACAAAGCACCGTTTTGTTTTTTTTGGTCCGACGGTCATTCCCACAAGTTTAGCAAATCGCAGCTTTATTTTGGCGATTTCGAGGGGAATATCTGGCGTTTGCCGTACAACATGAAAGAAGATTTTATAAAACCGGAGAAAATTTATTGATCTAAATAGTTAATTATGAAAAACTTATTGCTTGTTGTTCTTTTGAGCGTATTTTCAGTATTTGCGTATTCTTACGAAAACCGTGATTTGCTTCAGCAGGAAGCCAAAGAAACGAACATTGCTCAAACCCTGGTAAAAGATTTTACATCACTGGATTTTCCTGATTACGCCGATAGGGAATTCTGGAATAACTTACCGGAACCCATTCGGCAGCAGTATATTCAGGAGGCAGAAGAATACCTGGATTACGACTGGCCGGTGGTTAAAGCTACTGATTATATTGAAATTATCCGATCGGGCGACCGGAAACAGGAAGTTTATGCGGCTCCGCGGGCTGCACTTCTATCGCTTGTTATGGGCGAACTAGCCGAAGGCAAAGGCCGGTTTACTGACCAGATTGTGAACGGCGCCTGGTATTACAGCGAACAAACCTGGTGGGGATGGTCGGCACACCTCACCGCGCAAAAGGCGCCGCACGGGTTGCCCGATGCTGATGAACCGGTGATCGACCTGGGTGTGGGTGAAATTACCAACATCCTTTCGTGGACCTGGTTTTTGTTTAAAGAGGAATTCGACAAAATTCACCCGCTTATTGCAAAAAGGCTGAAAGACGAAATCATGAAAAAAGCCGTCATTCCATATTACGAGCGCGATGATTTCTGGTGGCAGGGTTTGGATGGTTCGCGGCACGTGAACAACTGGAATCCCTGGACAAACCATAACATACTCACTGCCATTCTGATTCTGGAAGAAGATCAGCAGCAGAAAATTAAAGGGGTGCAAAAAGTGGTTCGTTCGCTCGACGAATTTGTGAATGTTTATCCGGATGATGGCGGTTGCGATGAAGGTCCGAGTTACTGGGGCAGGGCAGGAGCATCGCTTTACCAGTGCCTCGACCTGCTGAAACGCGCTACCAACGGCAAGTTCGATGTGTACGACAATCAACTCATTAAAAACATGGGCAATTACATTTACAAGGCTTACATCGATTATCCGTACTTTATAAACTTTGCCGATGCAGATGCCACAACCGGAAGCCGTCCGCAAATTATTTACAGTTACGGAAAAGACATTGGCGATCCTTTAATGCAGAAGTTTGGGGCTTTTCTGGCTGAAAAGCAGGATTGGGGCGAAGAAGCGCCCGGCGGAAAAATTGACGAACAGATTATGCAATTGATACATCTGGAAGAAATTAAAAATGCGGAAAAAGAAAATGCACGCATTAGCGATTTCTGGTTGCCACAAACTGAAGTGGCCGGCGCCCGCGACCAGGCAGGTACTTCCGAAGGTTTCTTTTTTGCAGCCAAAGGCGGACACAACGCCGAAAGCCACAACCACAACGATTTGGGAACCTGTGTGTTGTACTTCGATGGAAAACCTGC
>CAZXHP010000007.1:0-16899 GCA_964639655.1 uncultured Mariniphaga sp. | reverse complement strand
GCCACAACCACAACGATTTGGGAACCTGTGTGTTGTACTTCGATGGAAAACCTGCACTTATCGACATTGGCCGCGAAACCTACACTGCCAAAACGTTTAGCAGCCGCCGTTACGAAATCTGGACCATGCAGAGCCAGTACCATCAACTGCCTAAAATAAACGGGGTGGACCAAATGCAGGGCAGGGAATTCGTGGCCACCAATACCAACTTTAAAGCTGATGCAAAAAACGCAGTTTTTTCAACTGATATTTCCAACGCTTACCCCGAAGATGCATCTGTAGAAAAATGGGTACGTTCGTATCAACTCGATCGCGGAAAACAGTTTATTATTCGCGATAATTATGAATTGGAAAAAGTATTGGACAAACCCACCACCATCAATTTTGTAACCTACTGCAAAGTATCGGAACAGAAACCGGGCATTTTATTGCTGAAAGGCGACGGATTCGATCTGGAAATGAAATACAACATCAAATCGGTTACACCCAAAATTGAGTTTAACGAAGTGACTGACGCCGGCCTCAGCCGCTACTGGCCCGATGGAATCACCCGGATTGTATTTACGGTAAACAACCCGAAAACCAAAGGGAAAAATGAGGTAGTGATAAGGGAGAAATAAAGGTAATTAAATTATCAAAACTTGCACCAATTGTATTTTTTGATATTTTAACTAACTCCTGAAGTTTGCTTTTTTACCACTAACCACAACGGTTACTGAATGCTCTGAAAAAATTTTGAAACGAGGTTCCATCCAAAACCGGCATTCAAATTTATTTTATCATTGGGTTTTATTATTTAACTGATCGGCTAACTATCCTTAAACTGGTTTTTGTGCAAGTGTTGGATAATCAATATATCCTTCGCTGCCCGACGTATAAAATGTATCAGGATTCGGCTTGTTGAGCTCTGCTCCCAGTTCAATGCGCTTGACGAGATCAGGATTGGCAAGAAATTTACGTCCAAATGCGACGAGATCAGCCAAACCATTTAGCGCTTCCAAGGCCTTTTTCGGAGTAAGTCCGTTGCATTGTATAATGGTTCCTGAAAATATTTCCCTGATGACCCGGTATGTCTTTTCAGGAGCATCCTGCATAGACAGGTGTATGTATTGAATGCCGATCTTATTAATCTCTTTGACAAGATATTGATACGTTTTATGTACTTCACCCTCATCGTAAGCCGGCTGATTCTCACTAAAACCGAATGGTGAAAGCCTGATTCCAACCTTATCAGCGCCAATGGAACCTGCTATTGCCTGAATGGTCTCAAGGGCAAATCTTGTCCGGTTTTCAATACTTCCGCCATATTCATCTTCACGCTGATTACTATTTGGATTGAAAAATTGTTCTGTCAGGTATCCATGTGCTCCATGCAGTTCGATGCCGTCAAAACCTGCAATCATGGCGTTTTTTGCTGCTTTCACATGCCCCTCTATCGTTCGTTTGATGTCATCAGTAGTAAACGCTTTGGGGGTGCTGTGATCTTGCAGACCTTGGGTATCGGTAAACATTTTTCCGTCGGCTTTGATCGAAGAAGGTGCAAATATTTGCCCGCCTGCCGGGACATTATCCACGTGGGCAATCCGGCCGGTATGCATCAACTGAATAAAAATTTTGCTTCCGTCCTGGTGTACGCTTTCAGTAATCTTCTTCCAGCCTTCTACCTGGTCTTCCGTAAATATTCCGGGTATTCGCGGGTACCCTAAACCGTCAGCCATAGGCGCTGTTCCTTCGGTAATAATGAGTCCGGCACCGGTGCGTTGGGCGTAATATTCAGCCATCAACTCATTCGGTATATTGCCGATGGCCCTGGAACGAGTTAATGGAGCCATGACGATATGATTTTTAAGCTCCAAATTGTTTTTTTTGAAAGGAGAGAGTAATTTTTTCATAACTATTTGTTTGTGTTTTTAAATATATAACTCAATAATGGTTGCGATCCCTTTCCTGTTGCTTTAATCATTTCCCCGTTTACATGGCTGTTTGCAGCAGAGCCAAGATAGGTGATCAGTGAGGCAACATCTTGAGGCATGGTAACTCTTCCGGTCGGAAATGCAGCCTTAGCCAGCGTTTTAAATTTATCCGGAAACCGATGTTCTGCTTTGGAAGTCATGGTGAGGCTGGGTAAAACCACATTGGTCAAAATGTTATCCACGGAAGCTTCAACAACCAGGTTGGACGTCAAACCAAAAAGCGCAGCTTTAAGCGATCCATAAGGTCCTGAGCCAACCATACTATCCAGGGCAATGTCGCTTGAAACATTGACAATGCGCCCAAATTGTTGCTTTCGCATACCTGGCAGCACCAATTGGGTGAGCTTGACCGTGCCGAAAAGGTTTATACTGATAATGTCACGCCATTGTTGAATGGGCATCTCTTCAAAGGATTTGCCCATAGCTGAACCATCTCCCCAATACACGGCATTATTAATCAATACATCGATGCTTCCGAAGCGGTCAATGATTCCACTATATGCTTTTTCAATACTTGAAAAATCCGATAATGACATGGGAACGGCAATGGCCTTATTTCCAGACTTATCTATACTTTCGATGAGTTCAAGAGCTGCTTGTTTCCCGCTGAAATAAGTTACCGCAATCTGCACCTCGTTTTCTTTGGCATAAGTCAAGGCTGTCTCCTTGCCGATGCCCGAACTCCCCCCAGTAATAAGTACGGTTTTATTTTTTAATCCTAAATCCATAATAGTACTCCTTTAAATATTGATCGATTTCACGTTCAAAATTCTTAAAATGAGTATTGCAGCCCTCCGGTAGAATGTCTTCAGGCACTACAAATCCGTTTTCGTTGAAATAGTCCACCATCAGGGCAATATTATTTCAGGCTGAATTCCTTTACAAGCTTCCAGGTTTTGTTCCATGTCGGTCAAATTGGCCAAAACGGGAATGCAACCCCAACCTTGCAGAAGGGTTTGTTTTTCTTTCTTATGGGTCAATCCATATACATCATACCTTCCGCTTTTTTTAAGTGTTTTGGCAATAGCGCTTCCTGCTGTGCCACTTGCTTCTGCAATCAGTACTTTTTTCATTGTATAATCATTTTAAGTTAGACGTCTAAGTATTTTGGTAAATTTTTTTACCTGTTCAGTTTTGACAACAATTTTTGCAGTTGCGTCTTTTCTTCCTCATTCAGGACAGAAAAAAAATCATCTTCCAATTTCTTCCAGCACGCCTTTATTTTTACAGTAACTTCCTCTCCCAATTTTGTTAGTTTGACCATGGATGCCCGCATATCGTCCGGATTTTTAGTCTTGGTTACCAATCCACGTTTCTCCGAGCGGGTAACAATTTTATTTATTGTGGCAAATTCAATCATCAGTTTCTCTTTAAGCTCTTTTTGAGTCAGGGAACCGTGTGCCTGTAAAGTAAGCAGGAAAATATCCTGACCCACATAAATATTCATACTTCGCAGGCAGGCAGTCATCCTGTCTTTGTGTTTTTTTGTAACGTGAACCAATAATTTTGATAGCATAATGCAATTTAATTAGACGGCAAAGTAAATAAAATAATTTAACACATGCAAATTTTTGAAGGCTGGCTTGTGGCAGAAATTTGCCGGGAGAACGGACAATTATTTCAATGGTTTCCCTAATTTCTTATTTTTTGTTCCCATTTTTGATTTCGTTTTTGAGTTCAATATATTGTTGACTTATTTTTTTGCTTTTCAATTTCTTTTTCCGATATCCTATATGCCTTTTTTATTATCCCGAGCGAAGTAAAAACAATTTGTTAAACACTTATCAGGGTTTGCTTCTTTTTGTAATTTTGAGAAATTAATTTTGGAGTGAAATTTATTATCAAATGAAAAATAACAGAAAAGTAGTATTCGGGTTTTATTTTACAATAATTCTTGTTCTATTTTCCGCTTGCAATTATCAAAACCAGGTGCCTTACATTTCTTCCTCCGAACAGCAGTTTATTGTTGAAACGGCCACCAGCTACCTTGATAGTTTGCCGGTAACCGTTACTGCCGAAGTGTGTGAACGCAGTGCCGGCGGGCCCAACGACTTTTATTCCGAAGGCGATTACTGGTGGCCCGACCCTGAAAATCCGGACGGGCCATACATTCAGCGCGACGGGCAAACCAACCCGGAAAACTTTGTGGCGCACCGGCTGGCCATGATTCGCCTGAGCCAGATTGTTGGCAGGCAAACTTCAGCCTGGTTGTTAACCGGCGACCCAAAATTTGCCGATGCGGTTGGCCGCCATCTCGAAGCCTGGTTTGTGAATCCTGAAACCCGCATGAATCCCAGCCTGAATTATGCGCAGGCCATCAAAGGCAGGGTTACAGGGCGTGGAATTGGAATCATCGATGCCATTCATTTAGTTGAGGTTGCACGTTCAGTGGAAATTCTGGAGCAAAATAATGCGTTACCGGAAAGTTTGGTTTCACCTGTGAAAGCCTGGTTCTCCGAATTTGTAACCTGGCTCACCACACATCCTTACGGAATAGACGAGATGAACACCAAAAACAACCACGCTACCTGCTGGGTGATGCAGGTTGGAATGTTTGCCCGGCTTACCGGTAATGAAGAAGTGCTGGAATTGTGCAGAACCCGTTTTAAAGAAGTGTTGCTGCCCGACCAAATGGCTGACGGCGGTTCTTTCCCGCTGGAAATCAGGCGCACAAAACCTTACGGCTATTCCCTGTTTAACCTCGATGCGTTTATGACTGCCGCTGAAATTTTGTCGGACGAAAATCACAATCTCTACCAATTTTCAACTTCCGATGGGAAAAACCTGGAGTTGGGTGCAGAATTTTTGTTTCCATACGTAGAAGACAAATCAAAATGGCCCTACGGCGAGGATGTGATGTACTGGGACGAGTGGCCGGTGCGCCATCCGTTTTTGCTGTTTGCGGGCAGGGTTTACAACAACCCGGAGTACATTGAACTTTGGAAAACGCTCGATGGCTATCCCGAAACGCAGGAAGTGATTAGAAATCTGCCCATTCGTAATCCGCTACTTTGGGTAGTGGATAACCCCGTTCAATAAAACCGGATGGAAAAAGGAGGTTTTCTGAAAAAAATCAGGATTTGGAGGAGTTTCATATTTTTATAATTGAGAAGCTATTTTAGTTTTTCTCCGATTTTGCCGAGGTGGGTATGCTTAAAATCATCGGAATATTTCAGCCCGTAACCAAAAATCCGGTCCATGGAGCTGTGTCCGAAAAGGATGGTTCCGGCCAGCATCACTTCAGGAACGGAAATGAGGTAGCCGGCAACTCCAACGGCAACGGCCAGGGTTCTGAAATGAAAAAAGTTATAGACCCACGCTCCGGTTTTTGTTCCGAACAAATAACCCAGCATACTCAGGTCGGGCACGAGCAGGAAAACCAGAAACACCCACCATTCGTAACCGATTACAAAACTCAGCACATACGCCAGAAGCAACATTCCGGCTTCCTCCAGTTGTATCAATGTTTTCATTTTTGTAGTGTTTTAATGTTCAGACAGTTGTAAGGCCCACATTCAAAGGTACGTTCGTATTATACCAAAGATTTATAACGCTCAACTGCAAATCGAATTGGTATAATCTGCCGGTTTAAATTCAATGGCCATCGTTTTTGCTTTTATTTTTTAACGCTTTCCACTTTTCGGCAATGTTTTCTTCTCCCTGGAAATAATCAACCTGCGCATCCTTTTTATAAATTTCGCGTGCCGGAAGAATATTTATTTTTCCTGAATCCGGGTATTCAGCCATATCGATTCCAATCTGTGTCCGGATATCGAGGTACACACAAGGTTCTTCCGAATGGTTAAAAAACTGGTGAGCACCGGCTTCGCCCAATTCGCAAAAAACAATGTCGCCTTTCTGCAGAATTTCAAAGCCGTTGGGCGAGCGCAGGGTCATTTCACCCGAAATTACCATCATCAGCTCCTCCGAATTCCGGTGAAAATGGTAGGGAAACGAAAACTGACCGGGGCGCAGCTGCCTCACATCAAAGATTAAATGTTTTGCATCCACCTGTTGCGACAAGCGCGGGAAAGCGCTAAACAAACGGTATGGCTCGATTTTATTGGCATCCTCCCTAAACTCCTGATTTTTGTGTTTAAATACTGTTGCCATATTATTTTACTGTTTGAGAAAAACAATTTCACGCAGCTTTTTGTTCCGAAGGTACAATCCAGACCAAAACAAAAACAACTTTTTTGTTGCGGAACAGAAACTGATTTCTATTTGGCCAAACGCGTATAAATTTTTTTAAGGGTCGCTGTTTTCTCTACATCGTCGGCCACCGCGCGCGTGGTAAACATCATCACACCGGTTGATTTTGACGCCAGCCCACCTTTCAGCACGGTTTCAAACTCGGAAGCAGAAACGGTGTACGGATTGTTGTAAGCCTGCACAATGGGCCAGACTTTCGGAAATTTACCGTGTTCGATATTCATTCTGCTGCAAAACCAGGTGATGTTTTCTTCCACCCATTCCGGTTCACGGCCCATCCGGGCATGGTAAACCATGGGCGAGAACACATCGAAAAAATTGCGCAGCAGGTCGTAATCGAGGCCAAGAATTTTTCTGCGGGCTCCGTCAAACTCCTCGTCGGTCCATGGGCAGTGGTAAATTCCAATTAAAATTCCGGGTTTCACTTCGTTGATGATATTCCGGATTTCCACTGCCCAGTCGAGAATAACTTTGCAGCGCCAGTCGCGCCATTGGTCGTCCCTGTTTTTCAAAATCCACTGTGCAATTTCGGGAGTTGTTCCTTCGGGAATATCCAGTCCGGTATCCTTTGAAAAAGAAGCCAGACAATGGTCGCAAAAACAGGTTTCAGGCAAAATGGGTTCGGGTTCTTCAAACTGGGCGTGCCAATGCACGTAGTCCATCCAAACGCCGTCGATATCGAATTCTGTCAGTAGTTCGCGCAACTGGTTGAAACGGTATTGCCTGAATCCCGGTTCGGTCGGACAAACGCCCATAAACCACGATGCAGCCTCCACCTGCTCGCCTTTTTCATTTATCGCCCACGCTTCCGGGTGCTCTTCCACGTAGTTTTTGCCGTTCAGCGTGGCAAATTCGGCATATACATTTAATCTTTCTTCCCTTGCCCGCTTCAGCATTTCGTGGCTGATGGAACCGCTGTGAACAAACACTGCATTCACACCCAGTTCAGCTAAATTATGCCCCATGTCCCACAAAGGCTGAGGATGACCATACAAACCTTTTATTTCAATATTTCTTTCATTTTCCGGTGAGCAGGATACCAGGAAAAAAAATGGAATGGACACGAGCAGGCGTGATATTATATTCCTGAATTTTATTGTCTTATACATTTAATTGAATTTTAATGAAATATAAATATATGAAATGAAAAGCAGACAAACCGCCACTTCATTTTTTATTATTTATCCAATAACACATATGTTAATAAACTCAACATTATTCATCACAAATGCAATAAAATACCAAAAAAAAAGATAAATTATCACCAAAACATGTGTGTTATTAACAACTAAAGTTTCAAAATTAATCGTTCCCGCGTATTGATTTTTATCCTGAAAGTTTTATTTTCGGCAAAATTAAATCGAACGGCGTTTTTGCGTTTTCTCAAAATAAGAAACAATTCGGATGAAGAAACATAGATTTTTTGCATTGCTCATTTTTTTATTTTTTGTACTCCTGACCACAACTAACCAGCGTATTTCATCTTCTCCCGATATTTTACAGGATAATTCCAAACACCTGCCATCCCGGTCGGAAAAAGAGCTGGCTGAAATGCAGGGGCTGTTTGAAGAATATGACCAGTGGGTTACGGAAGCCATCGAAAAATCAGGTACAATTGGAGCTGCCGTGGCCGTTACTTACAAAGACCAGATTGCATTTATGAAGTGCTTTGGCGCCAGGAAAGCAGAAACCGGCGACCCGGTTGACGAACATACGGTATTCAGGCTGGCATCGGTTTCAAAGCCGGTTACAAGTGTTCTTGCCGGTCTTTTGGCGCAGGAAAATATGCTCGATTTTGATGAATGTGTGAAAGAATCGCTTCCGGGATTTCACCTGAACAGCCCGGTAAATACCAACAGATTAACCATACGAAATTTGCTAAGCCACACCACCGGACTCGTTCCTCATGCCTACGACGATTTGGTAGAAGGGCATGTTCCGTTTCGTACGATTTATGAAAGGTTGCGAATGGCAGGCATCTCGGCTGAACCGGGAAAATTGTACGGCTACCAGAATGTGATGTTCAGTTTGGTGGATACCATTCTGGCAGTAAAAACTGCAAAAAATTACAGTGAGCTGGTAAAAGAGAAATTGTTTGAACGCGTGGGAATGAACGATGCCTCCACTGATTTCGAAAGCTTTAAAAACAATCCGAACAAAGCATATCCGCATTGGGGAAACGGCTCGCGTAAATCGCTTCCGCTGAACGACCGGTATTACAGCACCGCGCCGGCAGCCGGAGTAAATGCCAGTATTTCCGATATGGCACACTTTCTCCTGGCGCTTTTAAACGAAGAACAACCTTTGTTGAGCAACGAAATTCAGCAAACAATTTTTCAGCCCCAAATTGTTTCTCCCCTCAGCCGCGGTTACTTCAGGTACTGGGACCGCGTAGGCTCTAAAAATTACGGACTTGGATGGCGAATTGTGGATTATAAAGACCGGACAGTTGCTTACCACGGGGGCTATGTTCATGGTTACAAAGCGGAAATTGCGTTGTGCCGGCAGGAAAACATTGGCATAGTTTACCTCACCAATTCTCCCAATAGTGTGGCTTCGCAAAGTGTTCCCGAGTTCCTGAACAGGCTTTTTGAGTTTAAGCAAAACAGAGTTATTCTGGCCGGTCCCGAAGCTGAGAACGAAGAACATCTGAAAAATCAGGGGAGTTAATTCATTTTTTTTATCTTTAGGACGTAGAAAATAAAAAGTATGTCCTATGAAGCTCAAATACTGGGTAATAGTGGCTCTGGTTTTTAGTTGTTCCTCTACGCAGGCACAATATCCCGAGGTGGAAAACAGTCTCGACAGAAAAGTGAAAGCGTTTTTGGAAGAAAATGCGAATAACTGGCGCGATATGAACGTCCCGCTCTCCGACGGGAAAATTCTTTACGACCTGATTGTGGATAACGGTTACACCAGTGCAGTGGAAATTGGTACTTCCACGGGGCATTCAGCCATCTGGATTGCCTGGGCGCTGAGCAAAACCGGTGGAAAACTGATTACCATTGAAATTGATAAGGAACGGTATGTGCAGGCCAAAGCGAATTTCAAAAAAGCGGGTGTGGATAAGTACATCGATGCACGGCTTGCCGATGCACACGAGCTTGTTCCGCAGTTACCCGGGAAGTATGATTTTGTGTTCAGCGATGCCGACAAATACTGGTACAAAAATTATTTTATCGCTATGGACCCGAAACTGAAAGTGGGGGGTACTTTCACGGCTCATAACACAGCCATGCGGATTTCAGGCATACGCGAATTTCTGGAATATGTTGAAAACCTGGACAACTACGAAACCACTTTTGCCCGTAACAGCAGATCGGGTATTTCCATCAGTATAAAACAAGCCGAAAAACCCACAGGAAATTGAGCCAGCCGGATTATCATCTGGAGCGGAAACTGGGACTGTTCCCGGTAACCAATATTGTGATTGCCAACATTATTGGCGCTGGTATTTTTACCACTACCGGCTACCTTATGGATTATATCGGAAACCCGGTCATTATGCTGTCACTCTGGCTGATTGGCGGAATTATCGCCCTTTGCGGTGCGCTGGCTTTTGGCGAACTGGGAGCTGCTTTTCCTGAAGCCGGCGGGGAATATACTTTCATTTCGAAACTGTTTCATCCCATGCTGGGTTTTTTAACCGGATGGCTTTCGCTTATTGTTGGTTTTTCGGCGCCAATTGCAGCTTCGGCTATTGGTTTCAGCCGGTATTTTATATGGGCTTTCCCCGATTTTCAAAGCTGGTTTTTGTTCGACCGGATTATGAGCCCCGAAATGTTCAGCCGGCTGCTGGCTATCATCATCATACTCACTTTTTCACTGCTGCATGCGCGGGGTGTGATTCTGGGTGCGAAAGTTCAAAACTGGTTAACTGTTTTAAAGGTGATGCTGGTTGCCGGACTGGTTATCGCAGGATTTGCAATCGGACAGGGCAATTTTAGTCACCTGAAACCAGTTGCAGGTAAAAGCCTGAGTTTCGATTTTTCCGGCTGGAAATCGATCGGGCTTTCGCTGATGTTTGTCATGTTTGCCTACAGCGGCTGGAACTCAGCTACCTACATCGGGTCCGAAATAAAAAATCCGCTGAAAGTGATTCCCCGGTCGCTGCTCATTTCCACAGGCATTGTCACTTTTCTTTACTTGTTGCTGAACCTCTTTTTTGTGTATGCCATTCCGCCTCAGCAAATGGCCGGAGAGCCCGAAATTGGCGGAGTTGCGGCAAGTTTGGCTTTCGGCGATTTTGCCGGAACTATTATTTCGCTGCTCATTTCGTTCGCCCTTTTTTCGTCGCTTAGTGCGTTTATAATTCTGGGGCCGCGCGTGTATTATTCCATGGCGCGCGACGGTTATTTTTTCAAATGGGTATCAGCGGTGCACCCGCGGTTTAAAGTTCCGCAAAACGCACTTTTCCTGCAAAGTGCCATTGCCATTGTTTTGGTGTTGTCGGGAACTTTCGAACAGATTCTGGTTTATATGGGATTTTCACTGGGCATTTTTCCCATTCTTGCTGTTCTCGGGGTTTTCAAATTAAGAATAACAGGACAAAGTAAGCTGAAACTTCCCGGCTACCCGGTTGCTCCTGCCTTTTTTATTTTGGTAAACCTGGCTATTTTGGTGCTGGCGTATTTCGAACGACCCTGGGAATCGACCATCGCCATACTGACAGCGCTTTCGGGTATTCCGGTGTTTTACTGGTTTAAAAAGAAAAAAGGGAAACTATCCGAATCCTGAAATTTCACGCAACATCGAATCAATTTGTTCCCGGGTTTCTTGCTGAAGAACTTTATAATCACTGCATTTCAAAGGTTTTCCATACCGAATTTTAACTTTCGTAAACAGTTTTCCCATTTGCCGGAAAAAATGGCCGATAAATGTATCGTTGTCCACCCATGCATCATTTTCATCTTCAAAGTGAATAGCCATCGGAATAACCGGAATACCGGTTTCGGCAGCGATTTTAAAACTGCCTTTTTTAAACGGTTTTGTCAACGGTCCTTTAAATGAAGTACCCTCGGGAAAAAGTGCTACGGGAATTTCTTTTTTAACCGATGCTTTTATTTTGTTCATGGTGGCAATAAGGCTTTGCAGTTCGGAACGGGAAACAAACAGGGTGTTGGTAAGTTTGGCGCCTGTTTTCAGGAACGGCCATTTTTTTAGCTCTGCTTTCGCCACAAAAGTCGCCGGAGTGAGCGCTGCTATAATAAAAATGTCGAGGTAGCCGCGGTGGTTGGGCATCAGAATAAAATGCGAATTTTCGGGAATGTTGGTTTTGTCGATTTTAATTCCGCAAACAAACAAAATGCTTTTCCCCCAGGTGCGCATCGACCAGTTTTGCAGTTTACGGCTGAAGCCAAAAAGTTGCAGCCAAACCCAGCCAATAACAACCACAAACCCGGAAACGACCAGAACAAACAACAGTCTGACCAAAGCCAGCGGAGAAAGTAAGATGATTCGTGCGGTTTTCATTCTGCAAATATGATTAAAAAAGGATTCCCACTATACAGGAAAACCTTTTAAAACTCCATTTTCTGAAATTGTTCTTCTGAAAGATAGTACTTCTATTCTTTTTTGAAAAGCGCTTGCTGAACTGAAAAAGAAATTGTCTGGTTTTTCAGGTTTGTAGAGCCCATGTCATAAAGAGAGGTGAAATCGAAAGAATACCGAAAATCGAGTTTTGTATTTTCACTTAATTTCAACGCCAGACCGTTTGCCAGTCCTGTTGAAAAACGGTTTAAATCGCCGGTTACCATTCTGTTTTTCGAAAATGATAAAAGATAGCCTAATTCAGTACCTGCATAAATGTCCAGAAATTTTACCGGCGTTACTGTGAGCAAAACCGGAACCGATAAATAATGATAATTTTCAGTGTTTCGTAACCAGGGAGCTGACGATTTGTCGAAATAGCCAACGTCTGAATAGCCACCAGAATTTTTTGAGTCATGATACAAAATGTAAGTGTTGGCACCTTTTAACTGGTAGAGAAGTTCTGTTTGCAAACCAATCGGACCAATTAAATTTTTCTGGTTAAAGTAAACACCCATCAGAAATCCGCTTTTACGTTCAAAATCGAATGTTATTCCCTGGTAATTATCCCGGAATCCGGAATACAATACACCTCCTTTTATACCAAATTCGGTCTGTGCATGAAGTATTTCAGAAGAGACAATTAGAACAGAAAGAAACAGAATAAGCTTGATTTTTAAGTTTTTGTTTTTCATATAAGTTGGGTTTTAAAATTACGTTTCAAACATAAGAATGAAAAGTGTTAACTCAATTTAACACTTCAAAACTATTGTTAAATAAAATTTATTGATGTTAAAAGCATTAAATAATATTAATTGAAGAATATTAAATTTCAATTTATGAAAATACTCTATCGGCCGGTAGAAATTGTATATTTGTTTTTTGAAACAATCACTTTTATAAATGAATCCACTTTCTGAAATATTTGGGTTTCCAATTGAAAACGATTCGGCAAAGGCACAACGATACCGAAAACAGAAGCTTTGCCCGTTCAATAATAAGGTTCCTAACTGTACAAAGGATAAAGCAAATAGTCCTTTGGGGGTTTGTAGTATATGGCATGGAAATACCTCTGTTATAACATGTCCGGTAAGGTTTAGAGAAGATTGGATAATAGTAGAAAATGCTGCGAAGTTTGCATTTGGGGAAGAAGCAAAATGGACTTCGTTATCTGAAATTAAATTGGTTGATAAAAACGGACAATCAGCTGGAAATATAGATTTTGTTCTGGTTGAATACGACGAAAAAGGGAAATTAACAGATTTTGCTTCGCTTGAAGTCCAGGGTGTTTATATTTCCGGAAATCTGAGAAATCCCTTTGAAAGATTCATGGAAAATCCGGGAAATGAGTTTAATTGGCCGGGAGGATACAATTATCCAAAACCCGATTATTTATCATCTTCAAGAAAAAGGTTGATTCCACAAATGCTTTACAAGGGAGGGATTTTTAAACATTGGGAGAAAAAGCAAACTGTAGCAATGCAAAAATCGTTTTTTGAAACACTGCCTCATCTTCCCCAAACAACCAGGGAAAAGGCTGATATCGCCTGGTTTCTTTATGATTTAGTTTATGATGAATCAAAAAGGGTTAATACTTTGGTTTTAAAAGAAATTATTTATACCGAATTCGAACCTGCATTGTTAAAGATTACTACCCCGGAGCCGGGGGATATTTCCAATTTTAAGGAAATTCTTCAAAGCAAACTTGAAGAACATCTCGACAATAATGCTCCTGATGCCCCTTCATTAACAGATGTAATAACTCAGTAGAATGGAAGAACAACTTACATTATTTGAATTGGAAAAAGTAAAAATGCAGCGGCAAAAAGTAGTAAATGTTGCATCAGTTCCGCACAGAAGTCCTTTTCGTTATCCTGGCGGAAAAACCTGGCTTATTCCCGTTATAAGAAAATGGATGAAGCAGGGACTCGTACCTGACGAGTTATGTGAACCATTTGCCGGAGGAGGAATTGTTGGTTTAACCGCGGCTTTTGAAAGACTTGCCGATTCAGTGTTTATGATTGAATTAGACGAAGAAGTCGCTGCAGTTTGGGAGGTCCTTATTCATGGCGACGGAGAAAAATTTGCTAATGAAATCCTTAGTTTTAATCTAACCAGAGAAAATGCCTGGAAAATTCTAAATAAAAAAAATAAAACAACTGAAGAACTGGCCTTTAGCACGATTTTAAAAAACCGGATTTTTCATGGGGGAATAATCACAAAAGGTTCAGGCTTTATCAAAAATGGTGAAAACGGCAAAGGTATAAAATCACGATGGTATCCAAAGACACTTAAAGACAGGATTTTGGCTATTAATCATGTAAAAAAAAGAATTCGTTTTAAAGAAGGCGATGCTTTTGAAATTCTTGAACAAAAACAAAATGAAAAAGGAACCTATTTTTTTATTGATCCACCTTATACAAAAGCAGGGAAACGTTTATATACCTATTATGAAATAAATCACGACAAACTTTTTAGGTTAACCGCTAAACTTAAAGGTAAATTCATGCTTACTTATGATGATACTTCTGAAATTCGCGGATTAGCAGATAAATATAAACTTGTTTACAGGACAATTCCGATGAAAACCACTCACCATATTCAGAAAAATGAACTTATTATTTCCGATAATTTTGATTGGTGGGATTAAATTTTTTTTTCACAAACCACCATTTGGAATGATCATTTGGCAAAAAAACGTTCTTTTTGAATGGTTAGTTGGTTAGTTGCAACAATATTTTTCAGACCACCTAACCGGTAAAAATGTATGAAATTGCGGTGATGCTCGCGGCCTGCAAAAAATTCGGCAACGCGGCTTCCTCAACCTGTAATTTTTTTCCCTTCCGGAATTTCCCGGTTCACTTTTTTTCGCATCCCCGCCAGCACCGGGTCGATAACCGTGCTGTAAAATAACCCCGATTCAACCATTTAATTTTTTAGTTTTGACCTGTAATTCGTTTACAAAAAAACCGAATGTAGATAAATTTGTTTTATCACCATATCAATGAGCAATTAAAATGAAGAAATATTCGATTGTGCTTCTGGCTTTGTTTTTTGTTTTAACGGCATTTAAAACCAATAAACCGGCATACCTGCTTTTTAACGACAAAGGGAGGAAAATAAAATACGATAAAATGGTTGACCGGCTGAGAGAGGCAGACATTGTTTTGTTTGGCGAGCTGCACAATAATGCCATCGCACACTGGCTGCAGTTGGAACTCGCCAAAGATTTGTACGAACAGAAAGACTCGAACCTCGTTTTGGGCGCCGAAATGTTTGAAAGTGACAATCAGATGATTCTCGATGAATATTTTAGCGGACTTATTTCGCAGGTGCGGTTTGAGGCCGAGGTGCGTTTGTGGAGCAATTACAAAACCGACTACAAGCCGCTGGTGGAGTTTGCCCGCGAAAACCGTTTGCGGTTTGTGGCCACCAATATTCCGCGCCGGTACGCTTCGCTTGTCAATTCCAAAGGTTTCGAAGGCCTGGAAGAACTTTCAGAAGAAGCCAAAGCATTTCTGCCGCCTTTACCGGCACTTTACAATCCGGATCTGCCTGCTTACAAAAACATGCTGAACATGGAAGGAATGGGCAACCACGTGAATGAAAACTTTCCCAAAGCGCAAGCCATCAAAGATGCCACAATGGCGCACTTTATACTGGAAAACTGGTCGTCCGGAAAGCTGCTGATACATTTCCACGGCGCCTACCATTCCGACAACTTCGAAAGCATTTACTGGTACCTGAAGCAACACAATCCCGGTTTGAACATTGTTACCTTAACCACTGTTTCGCAAGCCGATATTTCTGAACTTACCGATGAAAACACCGGGAAAGCCGATTTCACCATATGTGTGGACGCGGACATGACTACAACGTATTAATCAGTTGTTCAGTAACTTATTGGCTGCCAGTGTTAAAAACATAAAATGCGTTGCCCCGCCTCCCATCACATATTCAGTTTGCTGCCACATAAACGGCCACACCTTCAGTTCCGGAAAATCGGGTCGGATGATGCCGGTACCCGAAGCCACTCCACCGGGTGTAAACGACCAGTCGGCACGATTTACCCCGTAAGCCACAAGTAACGAGCGTGAGCCCACACCCGATGCAAACGACGAGGTGTTTTCACCGGGATGATGTCCCAACATAAAGTGCAATGCATTCAATAATAAGCTGTTGTCGAAATATTGCGGCAGGTTTTTATGTAAAAAATAGTGTTGCATGCCCAGTCGCTGGATTCCCCAGCCATCGCCCCAAATGCGAATGTTGTAGGGAACTCCGAACGGGTTTTCCTTTTGCCTGTCAGCCAGGTCAACCTGCAATTTTGCGAAGGCCTGTATCAGTTTCTGATAAAATTCATCGTTTTCTATATTTTTTATGATTCGCGCCAGCATGTAGCCCACAGCGCCAATGTTGTTCGCAATTTGCTCTTCCATTGCCAGCAAGTCGTTTTTATACCTGTCAGAACCAGTTGTTACAAACAGTTCCACAGCCGCATTGATTTTTGCCGTTGCCCACCGGCTGGAATTGTCCCGGTCCATGGCATACAATTCTTCTGCTGCCTGTAAACTTTGTTGCGCAAGGGTGTCGTTGTAGCCTTTCAGCACACGGGATGCCGCGGCCAGCGCCTGAATTGCCGTGTATTCGTGCCCCGGGTGTTCTTCCGTAAATACCCACCGGTCGTCGGATTTTCCCGATTCGTTTCCGGTGCGTTTATTTTCAGCCAGTTTCGGATTGTGTTTCAGTCCGTCGGTCATGGAAGCAGCATCGCCAAGCAGCACATACTGCCGCAGGTCGTTGCAAATAATTCCCCGGTATAGCCGCCCCAGGTTTTGGTATCCGCCCAGAATGGAAAGCACGCCGTGTTCCACCTGCTGCAAAATATCGGGCTTCCCGTCGGGCCGGTGAATTTCAACGATACGGCTTTGCTGATCAATAGTGGTTTGGTCCCAGTTTACACCAAATTCTTCGTAAGCCAGTGCCAGTGTCCACACGGTTCCGGCCTGCGATTCCACGCGTAAATCGTAATCGCCGGCGTCGTGCCAGCCGCCAATGTTCAGGCCGGGAACCTGTTCCAGCGGCTCAAAACCGGTTAACGTTGAGGAGCCTTGCACATATCCGTCGAAGTGGTTGGTGTCCACCGGCGCCATCAGCGCATCGTCCATGTGGCAGAGGTCGTGCC
>CAZXHP010000006.1:44404-48812 GCA_964639655.1 uncultured Mariniphaga sp. | reverse complement strand
CATATTTCTGCCGGCGTTTGTTTTTCAAAAAACAGTTCCGTGCGATGGTAAACAGGTACGGACGAAGTGTATTTTCCTTTACAGTACTGCGATTCTCCCACAATTGCAGAAATACTTCCTGAACCAAATCTTCAGACAGTTGTCTATCGCCCGAAATATAAAACAGGTAATTCAGAATCGGTTCATAATTCTGATTAAATACCGCTGTAAACCAACTTTTTCCGTATTTTTCAACTTTCATGAAAACAGTTCAAGGCATTTCCCGGATAATTTACTTTACAACTCAAAAAGTATGCGGTTTATTATCCAATCCCTGTTCCCGTTTTATTCCTTTACCGAAAATTTATAGATTGTAGTCGACGTGTAAACCTCCTCCGGATTTAAAAGTGTCGGGGGAAAACCGGGTTGGTTCGGACTGTCGGGGAAATGCTGGGTTTCCAGGCAAAAACCTGTGCGGGCTCCGTATGGTTTTCCGCTGTTGCCCATCTCTGTTCCTTTCAGATGATTGCCGGTATAAAGCTGAACGCCCGGTTCGGTTGTAAAAACTTCCATGTATCTGCCGCTTTCGGGTTCGAAGGCACTGGCAGCAAAAGCCAGTTCGTCCGCTTCCTTGTTAATCACATAATTAAAGTCGTAACCCGATGCAAACTGCAGCTGCGGATGATTGGCATCGATGCGTTCACCGATGGCGCGGGGTGTGGTAAAATCGAGCGCAGTTCCCCTGATATCCGCAATTTCACCGGTTGGAATCATACTATTGTCCACCACCGGAGTTGACTTATCGGCATTAATTACCAACACGTGGTCCAAAATATCGCCGTTACCCTCACCGCGCAAATTGAAGTAGCTGTGATTGGTCAGATTAACGTGGGTGGGTTTGTCGGAAGTAACCTCGTAATCAATATTTAATTCATTGTCGTCTGTTAATGTATAGGTTACTTTGGCTGTTTTGTTCCCCGGAAAACCAAACTCACCGTCGGGGCTTTCGAGCATAAATGTAGTTAGATTGCCTTTTTTTTCGTAGTCCCAAACTTTCCGGTACCAGCTGTCGGGGCCTGAATGCAAACAGGCTTCACCATTATTTACCGGCAACTTATAAGTTTCTTCGTCAATAGTAAACTGCGCATTGGCAATGCGGTTGGCAAACGGTCCTACAACTGCTCCGTGACTTGCACCGTATTGCTGGTACTCCGACAGGGAATTGAATCCGAGCAACACATCGGCAAAGTTTCCGTTTTTATCGGGCGCATAAATGGAAACTATTTTTGCTCCGTAATTGGTGAGCGTCACCACCATCCCGTTTTTATTTTCCATGGTAAACATACGGGTGGTTTTTCCATCAATCACTCCCTCGAAATCTGACTTTGTATAAGGCATTTCTATTTCTTTTTTGGTTGTGGAATTACATGCTGCAACAACAGCAACGATTAATAACAGGCTGATTCTTTTTCTCATTGTTGTTATTTTTTGCTTACAGAATTTTCAAATTTGAATATTTTCAGGGCTAAAATACGAATTCATGTTGAAACGATGTATAAAACGGGAATTGATTTGCAAAGCAGTTACCGCGAAACTTCGCCGGGCGGACGGACTGTTCCGGAAGGTATTTTCCATTTTCGGATTAAATTTCCCGTTTGAGGTAATCCGGAATATTTTCCATCGGAAATTCAATTTCCACCACATCGCCCTCTTTCCATTTTTTTGCAATAATGCTGTACCGGCCGGGTTGCGCAAAATATTTTACGCCCTTAACCGTAACCGAGGCGTTTTCGGCCCAGGAGGGAATGCGCACAAAAATTTCGATGTATCTTTTAATTTCCATACTGAAATTCAGCCGGATACTGCCACTTTTTGGGAAATCAGTTTCCTGCACTATATTAACGTTACCGCCAAGAGTGTGTGCGTAACTGATTTCGTTGGGCAGAAATAAATTTACGTGAATGTGATCGACTTTTTTGGTGAAAATATAGGGAGAAACGAGCGAATCGAAAAGCCCGGACTTACCGGAAAACCGCTGCCAGGCAACTTTTTCCATTTCTTCGGCACATTCTGCTTTTCCGGTAAGCTGAAAAGCAAACCCTGTTAGTTTAAACCACTGAAAAACCTCTTCTTCAGTCAGTCGATTCAATGTGGTGGTGTTTTTAAATGCAGTCCAGGAATTAAAAAAATTTTCCAGAACAAATTGCCGGTCTTCCTGGAGATACATTTGCTGCATTTCAAACAAATCATTCAAAGTAGCCGGCATATTTTTCTTGTGTTGAACATCTTTTTGTCCCGACCCGAGTTCTGTTGTTGCCAAAAATACTTCTCCGTTATTGGTAACGGGAAGAGTAACAGGTTCAGGAAACTTTTCGTGGAAACTACAGGAAAAAATAAGTTGAAAAATTATCCCCCCCAAAAAAATCCGTTTCATAAAAATTCAAATTCAAAATTCAGCAATAGTAACATCAAACTCTATTCAGGGTTCAGTTTGCATTCCAAATATATCTGCTATCCGGCTAAATCGGAAAGCACACAACAGAATTGAGCCAAAAGAGTAAACATTTGAGAAAATATGGTTATTCGTTGCAAAAAAAAAACGATTTTTACAATTCAAGCCTTAAAAATTGAACGCGATGAAAAAACTTCTTTTAAAAGCCATGTACCTCGACCAGCGTGGAGACTGGAAAGGCGCACATGAAATTGTACAGGATTTGGAAAATGAAACTGCCTGGTGGGTGCATGCCTACCTTCACCGGAAAGAACCCGACATTCACAATGCTGCTTACTGGTATTTGCGTGCACAAAAGCCGATGCCAAAGTATAATTCAGCACGTGAATGGCAGGAAATATTTGAATATTTATCGGACCCCGACTTAGAAATTGAAAATTAAATTTGACATGAAACTGAATAAAATAGAAGGCACAAATAAAATCTATATTTTTCTGGTTCTGGTAACGCTTGTTATCGTTTTAATTTTTGCTCAGGGAATAATTATTCCGTTTATTCTGGCCATTCTTTTCTGGTTTATGATTCGGGTTATTAAGAAGCTGCTTGTCAAACTAAAGTTTTTAAAACAGTGGCCGCAATGGTTGCTTACGGTTATTTCCTCCCTGATTTTGCTGAGTTTTTTATTTCTGGTTGTTCAAATGATAACCGTAAACATTAAGTATTTATCGAATACATTACCGGTTTACGAAGCCAGTGTAAATAAAATTACCCAGTCGATTAACCAAAAATTTAATTTGGAGCTGTCAAATATCCTGGAAGAATACACCAGGGATTTAAACTTCGGGGAAATTCTTTCCAAAATCTTTTCCACACTTACCAGCTTGTTTGGCGATGCTTTTACCGTGCTTATATACCTCGTTTTTCTTCTTCTTGAAGAGCCCACTTTTCCCAAAAAATTAAAAGCCATGTACCCCGAAAAAGAGCGGCACGAAAAGATGAGCGAACTTGTTGCAAAAATCGACAAATCAGTGAGTAATTATATTGCGCTAAAAACCATGTCGAGCCTGCTAACTGGTTTTTTAAGTTACTTTGCACTGCTGTTTATCGGGGTCGATGCCCCGTTCTTTTGGGCTTTTCTCATTTTCATCCTGAACTTTATACCTTCTATAGGCTCGCTGGTTGCAACCCTGTTTCCCACCATTTTTGCCCTTTTACAGTTTGGTGACTTCACTCCGGCTATTTTGGTTTTGACAATTGTTGGTGTCATTCAGGTGGTAGTGGGCAATTTTATTGAACCCCGGGCAATGGGGAACACGATGAATATCAGCCCGTTGGTTGTATTTCTCACCCTCATGTTGTGGGGATTGATGTGGGGAATTCCCGGTATGCTTTTGAGCGTTCCCATAACAGTGATTCTGATTATAATTATGTCGGAATTTGAAGCTACACGGCCCATTGCCATTTTATTAAGCAGAAATGGAAAACTGGGTCACTAAAATATTAACTCATGAAAAAATTCAATAAATTTATTTGGTGGAAATCCGCTTTATCTATCCGCCCGCAAAAATTAAGTTTTTCGTTAACTGTTACCCTTATTCTCGCTGGTTTTCTTCTGAAGGCTCAAAATTCTCTTCCGGAAATCAATAGTGAATACAAAATTCTGGAAAATATTTCCTACCGTTCGGCAGAAGAAGCTGCCGGGGACGATTACATTGCCGAACGTTGTAAACTGGATATTTACTATCCTGCAGGTGGAAAAAATTTTACTACTGTGGTTTGGTTTCATGGTGGTGGAATAACCGGCGGCAACAAGCACATACCTGAAAAACTGAAAAAACAGGGCATTGCCGTGGTTGCTGTAAATTACAGGTTGAGTCCGAATGTTAAAAACCCGGCTTACATTGAAGATGCTGCTGCTGCCGTGGCCTGGACCTTCAAAAACATTGAAAAATATGGCGGCGATGTGTCGAAGATCGT
>CAZXHP010000006.1:5226-44304 GCA_964639655.1 uncultured Mariniphaga sp. | reverse complement strand
GAACTGGAAATGCTGGGCCGGTACGAAGAAAATGCCTACCTCTGGCGGATGATGAATGTGGCTGGCCACACGGAAACAAAATTATATGAACTGGATGGCTTCGACCACGGCGGAATGGCCTCTCCTGCTTATGAAATACTTTTGAATGAAATAAAAACTTTGTGAAAATGAAACTGTTGGTTCTCATTTTTTTGCTTTCCCCGTTTTGCATTCAGGCACAACAACAAATGATGTTTGGCGATACTTCCCGAAAAGACCTTCCCTTTTCCAAAGATCCGCACGTAATAAAACTCGGAAACCGGTATCTCATGTACTTTTCCATTCCCCCTTTTGCAGATGAGTCAAACCCCATTAAAGGATGGAACATTGGCATTGCCGAAAGTACGGATTTAATCAACTGGCAGAAAATCGGGGAAATCAATCCGGAAGGCGATTACGAAAGCAAAGGTCTCTGTGCGCCCTGTGCGCTGGTGATTGAGGGAAAAGTTCATCTGTTTTATCAAACCTACGGAAACGGCAGAGACGATGCCATTTGCCACGCGGTGTCCACTGATGGAATTTCATTTAAACGAAATGCAACCAACCCGGTTTTTAAACCCACCGGCGACTGGAACTGCGGCCGTGCAATCGATGCCGAGGTTATCAAATTCAACAACAGGTACCTGCTCTGGTTTGCCACCCGCGATCCCGATTTCAAAATTCAGATGCAGGGTGTGGCTGCCGCTCCTGTCAACACCGAATTTAACCGCGAAGACTGGAAACAACTCACTGATTACCCCATTATGGTTCCTGAATTCGACTGGGAAAAAAAATGTGTGGAAGGCGCTTCTGTGATTCAGCGGGGAGACGAACTTTTTATGTTTTACGCAGGCGCATACAACAACGAGCCGCAACAAGTGGGTGTTGCCAAAAGCACCGACGGAATTCACTGGGAGAAACTTTCGGAAAAACCTTTTTTAGCCAACGGCAAACCCGGAGAATGGAACTCCAGCGAATCGGGGCATCCCCACATTTTCGAAGATACGAACGGGAGAACTTATCTTTTTTTCCAGGGGAATGACGACAAAGGGAAAACCTGGTACATTTCGAATGTCGAAGTTTTTTGGAATGAATACGGACCGTATTTGAAAAATCAGTGAATCTCAGTATTTTTCAGGCACAGGTTTTAATTTTGAAAACAAATCAAAATCATTAGTAATGAAAAAATTTACACTTCTTCTATCGGCAATTTTTATTTTAACCATCACTTCGAAAGCGCAAAAAACACCTACAGGGAATCCGGCAGATTTTAAGGTAAAAACCTGCCTGCATTCGGTGAGTTATGCCGGTTTCTGGCGCGGACAGGCACGGTTAACCGTTGACGAGTTTTTGGTAAAAGCAAAAGAGCTGGGCTACGAAGCTGTGATGCTGGTAGCCAAACGTCCGCATGTTTCGCCGCACGATTACGACGAGGCGGCCCGCGCCCGGCTGAAAGCCAAAATCGATTCGCTGGGGCTCACTTTGGTTGCACTTGCCGGATACACCGATTTTACTGCCGGAATGGACAAACCCGGAATTCCCAATGCAGAAATACAGGCCGCGTGGGTGGGCGAAATTTCCGAACTGGCCAAAGATTTGGGAACGGATATGGTGCGCATTTTTACGGGTTACGAACGTCCGGGAATTCCTTACGACAAACAATACGCCGAAGTGCTGGAAGGACTGAAAATGGCGGGAAAACTGGCTGCGGAACACGGTGTTACACTGGCTGTTCAAAATCACCACGACATTGCGCTGCACCACGATGCCATGTACTGGCTGCTGAAAGAGGTGAACCTGCCCAACGTGATGGCCGGCTGGGACGCCTGGTCGCCGGTGCTGGAAGGCCTGACGCCGGAAGAACAACGCCAATCCATTTTAAAAATGAAACCCTACATCGTGAATACCATTGTGGCCGACTATGTTACCCACCCGCGTTATACTTACCAAAACGAACTGACCAATTACAAAGCCGAACAGCCGGTGATGCGTGCAGTTCCGGTTGGCGAAGGAATTATCGATTATAAAAACTGGTTTGCTGCGCTGAAAGAAATCGGTTACCAAGGCTGGGTGGTTTACGAAATGTGCGAAGTACTCGATGGTGGCGGTTCCATCGAAAACCTCGACCGGACAGCCAGAATTTTTCTGGAATATATGGAGCAATTCAAATAACTTTGTTAAAGAAGTTCCTGCCGTAATATCTTAAATTGCAGTAATTTTAAAAAATGAAAAAAAGAACTGTTACCAGCATTATTTTTTTGCTCACAACCATTTTTGTTATGGCTCAAAACTATCCGAAATTAGACGAAGCTTTCCGGCTGAAACAGCTGGAACCACCCACCGGGAAAGTACGCATGGTGCTCGACACCGATACGTACAACGAGGTGGACGACCAGTTTGCTTTGGCTTATGCATTTTTATCGAAAGAAAAAATTGACCTGGAAGCCGTCTATGCAGCGCCGTTTCACAACAGCCGGTCAAGCGGCCCGGCCGACGGCATGGAAAAAAGTTATGAGGAAATTTTGCGGTTGCTCAAAATGCTGGGTAAATCACCCGAGGGTTTTGTTTTCCGCGGCTCCGACCGGTATTTGGAAGATATAACAAAACCCGTTCGCAGCGAAGCAGCGCTCGACCTGGTAAAAAAAGCCATGGCCGGCAGCCCCGAAAATCCGCTTTACGTTGTGCCGGTTGGGTGCATTACCAACATTGCGTCGGCCATATTAATTGAGCCGGAAATCATCAAAAACATAGTGGTGGTTTGGTTAGGTGGAAACGGATTGAACTGGCCGCACCAAAAAGAATTCAACCTGATGCAGGATGTGCCGGCTGCCCGCGTGGTGTTCGACTCTGGCGTACCATTTGTGATAATGCCTTGCCGCCCTGTGGTCTCGCATTTTCATACAACCATTCCCGAGTTGAAATATTATTTGGAAGGCAAAAACGAACTTTCGGATTACCTGTACAACATTGTGGTGGAATACAGTGGTGGCCGCGATGCCTACTCCAAAGTAATCTGGGATGTCACTGCGGTGGCCTGGCTCATCAACCCGGGCTGGATAAAAACCAACCTGGTGCACAGCCCGGTACTTACTGACCAGGTTACTTTTAGCATGGACCATTCCCGCCATTTTATCCGCATGGCAAATGAATTAAACCGCGATGCCATTTTCAGGGATTTGTTCGGAAAACTGACCAAAAACTAACTATTAACTGATTTGGATTTTTGGATTTTTTGGAATATTTTACCAGATATTAAATTACTCTTCAGTTATTTCGCTAAAAAATAAATTTATGACCGATAACAGCAAAATCGAACCTGAAAACGAAACACATCTGAAAAGCAGCAAAAAATATTTCGATGTCGATGCTCCTGTTTTCTGGCCTTCAGCAGCGGTTATTGTAATTTTTATCGCCATTACGCTGATTGTTGGCGAGCCTATGGATCAGGTATTTTCTTCTATCCAGAGTAATATTTCCAATTTCGGTGGATGGTTTTTCGTACTTTCGGTAAATATTTTCCTCTTTTTTGTGCTGTACATTGCTTTCAGCAAATACGGTAAAATCCGGTTAGGTGGAAGTAAATCGAAACCCGAGTTTTCAACGGTTGCCTGGTTTGCCATGTTGTTCAGTGCCGGAATGGGAATTGGTATTTTGTTCTGGAGTGTTGGCGAACCCATCAACCATTTCATCAACCCGCCCGATGCCGAACCCCGGTCGGTTGAGGCTGCGCGCCAATCGATGGAAATTACTTTTCTGCACTGGGGATTGCATGCCTGGGGAATTTACGCCCTTGTGGGCATGGCGCTGGCATTTTTCACTTTTAATAAGAAACTGCCACTCACCATCAGTTCGGTTTTTTACCCGTTGCTTGGCGAAAAAGTGAATGGACCGTGGGGCAAGGTTATTAATGTATTGGCCGTGGTAGCTACGCTTTTCGGGCTGGCCACTTCGCTCGGCCTGGGTGTGCAGCAGGTGAGCGCCGGATTGGCCCACCTTTTCAATTTACCCGACACCATAACAACACAGGTAATTCTGATTACGGTGATTACGCTGGCGGCAACAGGTTCGGTAGTTGCCGGATTAAGCGGCGGGGTAAAACGGCTGAGCCAGTTAAACATGATTTTGGGTGCTGTTTTCCTGGCATTTATGTTAGTGGTAGGCCCCACCCTTTTTATCATGGATTCGTTTATTCAAAACATTGGAGGTTACATTCAAAACTTTTTTGAACTGTCGTCGTGGACCGAAACCTACAAACAATCGGACTGGCAAAGCGACTGGACGGTGTTTTACTGGGCCTGGTGGGTAAGCTGGTCGCCCTTTGTGGGCATGTTTATCGCCCGCATTTCGAGAGGCCGGACATTGAAAGAATTTGTTTTGGGAGTTCTCATTGTGCCTACATTGCTTACCTTCCTCTGGCTTTCGACTTTTGGTGGAAGTGCGATGTACCTCGAACTGAATTCATTGGCTGATATTGCCAGTGCCGTAACCGGAAACATTGCCACATCGCTGTATGTGCTTTTGGAGCAGTTTCCGCTTTCGGCAGTTACTTCGGTGGTTGGCGTGGTGTTGGTAACCAGTTTTTTTGTTACGTCTTCCGACTCCGGCTCTTTGGTTGTTGACTCCCTCACAGCCGGCGGCAAACTCGATGCTCCGGTTCCCCAGCGCATTTTCTGGGCATTGACCGAAGGAGCAGTTGCTGCTGTTTTGCTCATTGGCGGTGGACTGGGCGCACTGCAAACGGCTGCCATTTCAACCGGCCTCCCATTCGCCGTTCTGTTAATCATTCTGATGTGGAGTTTATTAAAAGGGCTCAAAAAAGAACATACCGGAATGATGGAAACCCGGATGGAAGCAGAACGTAAACAATACCTGGAAACCCTGGCCAAAATGATGCAAAAAAGAGAACAGGCCAAAGTTTCCGATCAAAGCAAAAAGAAAACAGAGCAATAGAAATTAACCTGAAAAACAATACTATGTACCAGTTTGATGATATTTTAATTTGCCTCGATTTAAGCGAAATGGATGATTCCCTCATCCGGTACAGCAATTTTTTGGTGGAAAAATTCAAACCGAAAACCGTTACATTTTTGCATGTGATAAAATCCTACGAAATTCCGCCCGAAATGATCGCGGCTTTTCCGCACCTCGACCAACCGCTTACCGAAATCGTAAAAGAAGAACTTCAGGAAAAAACAGACGCGATTTTTCTTCATAAAAACAAAGTCAAAACCCAGGTAAAAGTCCTTGAAGGTTCCACAACCGACAACATCGTGAGGTATGCCCGCGAAAACAACATCACTTTTACGCTTATGGGAAAAAAAATTGGCTACGAAGGCCGGGGCGGAATTGTACGGAAGGTGATTAGCATTATTCCTTCTACGGTTTTACTGATAAGTGAAACCACACAACCACGCATTGAACATGTAATGGTGCGAATGGATTTTTCGAAAATGAGTGCCCTGGCTTTGAAAATGGCATTGCGCCTCGGGGAACTAACCGGAGCAAAGATTTCGTGCCACCACGCTTACAAACTGCCGTTGAAATATTTCCCGGTGAGCTCGCCCGAAAACGACAAAAAGCTGATGACACACGTTGAAAAACATGGTCGTAAAGAGTATCAAAAATTTATGAAAAAGTTGGGGCTCGATGATGAGAAAATTCAATGTGCCAACTCGCTCGACCCTGAAAACGACGAAGCACATATTCTTTACAAACAAGCACTTACCATTAATGCCGATATGATTGTCATTGGCTCGAAAATTAAATCGGAACTGGCAGATATCATTATCGACTCTACGTCCGAAAAACTGGCTTCGGCTGAAAAAAATATTCCGGTGCTTATTATTAAAGACAGAAAACAAACCATCGGGTTTCTGAAAGCCCTTTTCAAATAAAACCGAAAAAGATGAAACAAAAAACGTTTTGTAACCGGATTTACATACTGACAATTTTATTCCTTGTTTTTTCGTGCGCACCAAAACCATCGGGCGAAGAAAAAATGACATTAAAAATGGTTTATACCGATTGGTCGGAGAGCGTGGCAATAACCCATTTGGCAGCTGTACTGCTCGAGGAAAAAATGGAATATTCCACCGTTTTAAAATTAACTGATGTGGAAAGTGCATACCGGGAACTAGCCATAGGAGAAGCGGATATTTTTGCCGATGCGTGGCTTCCTGAAACACACAAACAATATCTGGCTAAACATGCGGAAAAAATCGCACAAATTGGCATTACCTACCCTGAAGCCCGCACAGGACTTGTTGTTCCGTCATACAGTAATCTGCACAAAGTTGCCGATTTGAAAAATTACAGCAATCCGGTGATTGGTATCGATGAAGGTGCCGGCGTAATGCAAAAAGCTCACCTTGCCATTGAAAAGTATAATTTGCCGGTTTCGCTGGTTAGTCTTTCCGAAGATGAAATGATAAAACAACTTGAAGATTCGATAAAACGCAGAAAAGAAATCGTAATAACCGGATGGGAACCGCACTGGATTTTTGCCCGCTACGAAGTAAAGTTTCTGGAAGACCCGGACCATGTTTTTGGCGAAAAAGAAAATATTTACACCGTTGGACGAACAGGTATCGAAACCGGGCACCCGAGGGCAGTGCGCTTTTTCGAACGCATGCAATTAACCGAAAAACAACTGAACAGTTTAGTTTATCAGGTGCGGTTGAGCGAAGACCCGAAGCAGGGGGTAAAAAACTGGATGAACGAAAATGAATATATTGTAAACCAGTGGGTAAAAAACCTAAAACCGGAACGCAAAAAAATAATGTGAATTTGTTTGTTTAATTCCGACGGGAATATATGTTTACAGAAAAACCGGTAGTACAATAGTCGTACGACTCCGAAGTAGAATGTCTTTTTCGGACTAATCGGCCAGTTTCCGGATTAGGCCCAACAAAGCCAGCAAAACAACCGCTCCGATTACGGCTGTTACCAGTGTGCCCAGAAACCCGCTGTTGACAAAAATTCCCAGTTCGTGCAGCAGCCAGTTGCCAAACCACGCACCGGCAATTCCCACAATAATATTGAGGATACAACCGTATCCCTTTCCGCGGACAATGAGTCCGGCAATAGCACCGGCCACTAAACCAATCAATAAAACATACAACATGGCATAAAAATTTGAATTCTGCTTCAAATTACGAAAACAACACCGTATAAAAAAAGAAGCTGTTCAAAAAATCTTCAATTATCAGATTTTTTCAAAACAGCTTCTTTCATCCTCAAACCGAACCGTTTAACGCACTACTGCTCCCTCATCGGGTTCTTTTTCAGCTTTTTGTTTATTTTTCACCCAAAACGAAAGAATTATAAATGCAACCACCAAAATCGCCGGCAGAACCGCCATATTTCGCAATGTGATTTGTGGTCCGGCAGTTTGAATCGATTCTCCCATAATGGGCAGTACCATCGAGGTAGCTACAAATCCGGCGCCTCCGAGGATGGACATTCCCAAAGCTCCGGTTTTAGGTGCATATTCTGCTGCTGCACCAATCATGGTGGGCCAGAAATAACAAACGCCCACAGCAAAAACAGCTGCAGAAAGCACAGTCATAAAAGCACCGTTGGTTACACTAAGCAGTAACAAACCGGCAACAGAGAAAACAGCTGAGCCGAGCAAAACTCCCGGAGGATTCAACCGGTGAATGAGGCCACCGGCAAAGTAACGGCCAACGGCCATTAAACCGGTCACCACAGCAAGAATAATCATGGGATGAACGCCTTTGTTGTCGAGCAATGCATTAATCCACTGGGTAGTGCCCAATTCAGTGGAGGCAGTGAGCAACATGCAGGCAAAAATAAACGGGAACAGCAGGGTAATTTTATTAACCGCTTTGCCTTCAATAATTATAAGCACTGCAATAACCGCAATTATAATAAGTGGCAGCGAATAACTCCCGGTAATGGCATGTGAAATGGACTGGACATTAGCCACCAGAATCATAAAAACAACAGCCAGGGTAATGGTTACCGGAGCCCCCACGTTACGCATCATTTCCTTGTAGCTCACGCCCGATGAAACCCGTTCGGTTTCGGGAATCTTCTGCCCCAGAAACATAAAACCGTAAATGGCCAGCGGAATGAAAAGCAAGGCTACCAACACCTGCCACGACAGATTCAACTGATCGATAACCAGCGCAGCCAGCAAACTGCCGATAACGATTCCACCGGGAAACCACACATGAAACCGGTTCAGCATTTTCGATTTTTTATCGGGGAAAAGCGTTGTAACCAGCGGATTACATGCCGCTTCCACGCTTCCGTTTCCCAAACCGATAAATACGTTGGAAATGAACAGCGAAGTGTAATCTTTTGCCAGAAGCAACAGCACAATTCCAACAAGGTGCATTCCGAAAGCCATCCAGACTACAGTTCTGGTTTTAACGATGTCGATAAAATAACCTCCGGCGAACATAGCTACGGCAAACCCCCAGAAAGCGGGAGCAAATGCACGTCCTACCTGCTCGGGTGTCAATCCGTAGTCCTCAGTAAAAAAACCTTCAATTCTCGCTCTGATGGCAAAAGTGATTGCTGTTACCAAAAGGGCCAGACAACTTGCAATAAAGAGCCTTTTTCGATTCACATTTTCCATAACTTGATTTGATTTAAAATTTGTTTTATCCGAATTTTCAGTTATTTAAATTTAATCTCCAACAGTAAAAAATTGTACAATTAATTATTGGTTGTTGCCAAATAGTGGATAGCCTGTGAAAGTAACCGCCGGTAATCGTCGGTTTCGTAAGTTCTGGAATCGTGGCCCGGCTGAAGGTATATAACCGTCGATTTATTGAACCGGTTTTCCCAGCCGATGATTTTTTCACTTTGCGGATGGTTGGTGGTTAAAATGGGGATTACATCTTCCGAAACCCTGAAATTTCCGTACACTTCGTCGAAAAACCTTAGACTACCGAACCCTTTTGTTACCGGGTGATTCCCCGCCGGTTGAATGTAAACCCAAACATCGTGTTCGTAGGTTGACAATTCATCTTCGGGAATTCCGCGACGCTTTTCAACATACCGTCCGCCAATAAGTTTTTCAAACTGCGGCCACGCCTGGTAAGAAACCAAAGCATGATGCAAAAAAAGCATGGGTTTGCCGCTACGGGTTAAATTAAGGTAAGCTTGTTTTTCCGGTTCCGATATTTCCCGCCACATATCGTAAAACACAAGCACATCGAAATTTTCAGCAACGCCTCGTGCAATGGCATTGTTTGCTTCCGGTTGAAGAAAGTGTTCGTATTCAATTCGTTCGAGTGCGTCAAACAGTTGAAAAAACCGGATAGTGTCGTAAGAATGGCCACCAGTTACCAACATAATTTTTAGAGGCTGTGCATTTAAGTTGAAAATAATCAGAGCGGCAACGACTGTGGTCAGAATCAGTCTCATGGTTATTATCATTAGTAGTTTTGAAAGAGTAAAAATATGAATTTAATTGATTTTCAAAACATAATTGCTGCAAAAACCTGCAGTCAAAAGTTTTTCGCCGCCCGTTTTTCACTGTTTTAGCCGGGCGAACTGCACCCGAAATTCTTTTATCTTTAAAAAAATTACCATTTTTACCCAATGACCGGAAGAAAAAAAATACAGAAGATTGCAGGATGGTTATCGCTGACTGTGGCAGTGCTTTTGTGCATTGCTGCAATTACCGCCGCGCTTGTAATTCCGGGCTGGGTAAAAAATTATCTTTCAGATTTTACTGCAAAAAAGTCGGCAGGAATTTATACCCTGACCATTGATAAAATGAAACTACAGTATTTCCCGTTTTCGGTAAAAATCAACGGGATAAATTTTACTCCGAATGAGGAACTTACTTTAAAACAGGAAAATCATCACGAAAAAACCTATTACACATTTGACGCCGATGAAATTGAGATAGAAGGCATTCGGTTGAAACCCCTTTTACAAGACCGCCGGTTTCTGTGCCGCAAAATTCGGATTACAAGTCCGGCGATCAAACTCGAGGGAGAAAACCTGTTAAAGCCCGATTCGGTCAAAATCAATTCAAGTCTGGTGGCCGATATCCGACCGCTTTTTGAAGCGGTGGAAGAGGTTCACATACGAAAAATTGAACTGGAAGAAGCCAACTTTGATTTTTACGGCGCACCCGGAAATAAAGATTTTATTTCGAAGGCAGAGAAAGTTTCGGTGGATGTACTGGAATTCAAAACCAATTCGGAAATGATAAAAAAGAATACCGGCTTTTTTAAAACCGACGATGTATTGATTCGCATGCATGACTTTATAAACGATATGGGCGACAGCCTTCATGTGCTCACCATCGATACCCTCCGGTATTCGTTAAAGTCAACCGATATTACAGCATCGGGATTTCAGCTTTTCCCGGTGTTGCGCCCCCCAAACAAAAATCTTTTTGAAGTAAAAGTTCCCCGGGTAAATGTAAAAAGCCGAAGTATTGCCCGGTTTGCACTCGACGACTCCCTCAAAATCAGGTACCTGGAATTTAACAATCCCGAAATCCGGTTTTTCAGAAAAGAAAATCCGCGGCAACTGGAGTTGGAAGATATCAATAATTTCGAGTTATATTCGCTGGTTCAAAATCAATTTAAAAAGCTGGAAGTTGACACCTTTTTCCTTCACGGCGCACAACTCGAAATTTTCAGGCAACCCGACACAATCAGCTATCAGCAGCAATTTCAATCCATCGATGTTATTCTGAACGGATTCGAACTCGATTCTATTTCGGCACAAAACACTGAAAAACTATTGCATGCCGACGAACTGGAAATGACAGTAGCGGGTTATCATCTCAAACTGGAAGATGAGGAACACCACTTCAGAGCCGATTCGCTTTTTGTTTCAACTTTTTCCAACCGGATTGGCGCAAAAAAAATCCACTTTCAGCCCGAAAAAAAAGGCAGTTCTGCCAGCCGAACAGAAATAAACGTAGAGTGTGAAGCCCTGAATATTGAAGGAGTTGCATTAAAAGAACTCTACCACACCCAAACCATCCCTTCGTCTGAAATTGAAGTAATTGAACCCGAAGTACACTTGCTTTACCACATGGAAAAACAAAAAAAACAGGCAGAACAAGGTCTTTTGTTCGAACTGGTAACCGACTACCTGAGCGGGGTTTACTCCAACCTGGTGTACATCGAAAATGGCAGACTTAAAATCGAAAACAGTATGCACGGCAATGTGCAGGGCTTTTTTGAAACCGGTTTCAATTTCAGTCTTACCGATTTTACACTGGATTCGGCAAGTGTTGAACGAACCGACAAGTTCTTCTATGCCACCAATTTCGATTTACAATTTTCAAACTACAACATGCGGCTTGTGGATGATTTGCACAAACTTGAAGTTGACAGCGTTTTGATTTCGAGCCTGAACCGGCAGATACAAATCAGCAACCTCGAACTTCAACCGGTAATCGATGAAGTTACAAGCGAAGATATGCAACAGTTTAACCGGTCGGAGCTTTTCAGGATTTCGGTACCCGGAATAAAAATAACCGGAGTGGATTTGCGCAATGCATTTTTCAACAAAAAACTTCAGATTTTAGATTTTAATATTTCCGAACCGAAAATCTATTTCGAAAATTTTAATGCGCTCAGGGCAGAAAAAGAAAAAACAGACCTCTCGGAATTCTACCGGCTGATTTTTAACTATGTCGAAGATTTCGACATCAGGCAGTTTGCCATTTCAAACGGAAACTTGACCTGGGTGAACCATACCCGCGGGGGAAAAACAACATCGTTCGACAATGCCTTTTCGGCATCGCTTCAAAATTTCAGGCTGAATGAATCGGAACTTTCCAAAAAACGGTTGCTGTTTTCCGACGATTTTGAACTTTCAATTCGCGACCAGGAGTTCGCGCTGTCAGACAGTGTGCATGTGTTAAAAGGAAGTGAAATTAAACTCTCTTCGGCCACTTCGTCGGTGCAGCTAAAAAACGGACTCCTTTTTCCGCTGATTACTTCAGAAAAATTTAAAAACCTGACAACAACATTCCAGGTAACCATTCCTGAACTAAACATAAAAGGACTTGATTTTCAGGAAGTCTGGTACTCGCAGGAACCCGAAATAGAATCGCTTGAGTTGGTTACGCCGTTGTTTCAGATTTATACCCGCGAGGGAAAGGCAAAATCGCTCGATTTAAAAAGCTACACTTTCCCAATGCCGTCGTTTTTTGAATCGCTTAAACTAAACGAACTGAAAATTACAGCAGGAGAAGCCATTACTTATCAAACTACTGAAACGCGCCAAAAAGCACAGGCCAATTTCAGTTTTAATTTTTCAATGCCCGGAATTGAATTGAAAAACAACAGCTACAACCAAATAGGGTTACACAGCGAAAATATTCAGCTCGAAATTCTGGATTTCAACGTGCCCATCGATACCGATCACACGATTACAGTGGAGCAAATTAATTTCGACCGGAAACAAATGTCGGTTTCTGTGTCTGACTTAAGAGTGGAGCCTGTTTCGGAAGGAAAAAAGCAGAACCGTTTTAAAATTTTTGCCCCTCACATTCATTTCGCAGGTTTTGATTTGGATAAAGCTTTTGAACAGAACAGTTTTGAATTTAGTGAGATTGCCATTAACAAGCCCGATATTTTTATCGAAATCAACCGGGAAATAGAAGATGATACCCTTGAATTTTTACAAACCCTCGATTTATATCCTTACGCGGAGCACCTCATCAACCAGATTAAAGTAAACAAACTCAACCTGAACAAAGCTTACCTTCATTTTAACTGGCTGGATAAAAAGCTGTTCCAAAATGAACTGAATATTTCGTTTAAAGATATTCTGCTCGGCGAAAATCAGCCGCCGGCCAGTTTGCTGAACTCGAGGGAGTTTGCGATTTCGACCACCAGCCTTACCACAAAAAGCAAAAATGAGTTGTACGAATTTTCCGCCGATTCATTAATCTACAATTCGGTGAAGCACAGTGTTGTACTAAAAAATATAGAAGTAAATCCGCTGTTGGAAAAAGAAGCATTTCCGCAACTTACGGGTTTTCAAACCGATGTGGCAATAGCCAAAATCGACTTTATCGAGCTTGAACGTATAAATGAAGGGCGCTGGCTCCGGGAAAATATTCTGGATGCAAAAAAATTAAAGATTGGCCCTGGTTCACTCGCCATTTTTCGAAATAAACGGTATCCCTTCAACCATGCCCAGCGCCCCCCCTGGCCGCAAGACCTTCTGGAGAATATCAGGCAGGATTTTGTATTCGATTCGGTAGAACTACTGCCCTCTTTTATCAAATACAGCGAGTTGTTAAGCATTTCAGAAGAGCCCGGCTTTGTTACCTTTAATGAGCTTACATTTTCGGGAGGGAGAATTTCAAATTTGAAATATGATCCGCAACAAAACGAAATTTTCGAATTAGCTGCACAGGCCCGCCTTTTAAATGAAGGATTGCTGAAAGTAAATTTCAAATTCGACTTTTCCAGCCCCGATTATTCCCATACGGCAAAAGGATTTTTAGGGCCGATGCCGCTGAAAAAACTCAATTCAATGGTTTCGAAATCAGCTCCCGTCGCCATAGAAGAAGGGGAGTTGCAGCGGCTTGATTTCGACCTCACCTTCACTAAAAACCGGGCTGACGGCGACCTTTGGCTTGCCTACGATAATTTAAAAATTGCCGTACTCGATTACAGCAGCAACGAAGTTCAAAAAGCCAAACTGGCCTCGTTCCTTGTCAATAAAACCACAATTAATTCGAAAAACCCAAAGGGGAACGATCTCCGGCCGGTACGAATAGGCTACGTTCGGGACGAAGAACGTTCCATCCTGAATTACTGGTGGAAATCGCTTTACTCGGGCGCAAAAGAGGTCATTGGTCTTAACCCGTAATCTCAATTTTTTAGTCCTTTAAAACGCAGATTCATATTTTTTGTATTTTTGGAAAAAAGTAATTATGCAAATTCAAACCAGAGACTACCTGCGCAGGTTTATTTTTCTGCTTTTAACAATCGGTTTTGCAGCCTGTCATAACCTGTTTAACAACGATGACGATGATCCCGAAACGTTGTATCTCGTAAGTTACGAAATGGTTCGTACCTATTTCCCAGCAATGGTTGACGCTATATTTGACCAACTTGTCAGTCAGTATCCCGAAATGGCTAATGTTCAGGAGCGGGTAAAGCACGGAATTATTATATACAAAATTACGTACAAAACCACATTTCAGGGGGAATCCAAACTGGCCTCTGGGCTTGTTTGTGTGCCAACGGGCGACGGGTCGTTCCCCGTAATCAGTTATCAAAACGGAACAAATACCTTGCACAGCAACGCACCCTCTGTAAATCCCGACTACGACTATTACCGTTTGCTCGAGGCAATTGCATCGACAGGGTTTGTAGTTTCCATGCCCGACTATCTGGGTTTTGGAGCTTCCGATGATATGTTTCATCCTTACCTCCACAAAGCGTCCACGGTTCAAACTGTTTTGGATATGCTCAGAGCCGTAAAAGAACTTACTGCTGTCCGGGATATTTCGCTGGCCAATGAATTGTACCTCACCGGTTATTCGCAGGGAGGCTGGGCAACCATGCAGGTGCAAAAAGCCATCGAGGAAGAATTTTCTGCAGAGTTTAACCTGAAAGCCAGTGCTCCCGGCGCCGGCCCCTACGACCTGAAATCCATTAACGAATATATTTTAAGCCAGGAAACGTATCCGATGCCTTACTATTTTGGGTATTTGTACAACAGCCTGATTAATTTGGACGAAGAGGCGGTTCCGCCGGTTGAAGAGATTTTTAAAGCGCCTTACGATTCACTGGTTCCCACCCTTTTCGACGGTTCAAAATCGGGTGAAGAAATTAATGCCGAGCTTACCACCGACGTGGCCGGGTTGTTTACCGAAAACTACCGCCTCAATTTCAAAACCGATACCCTGTTTGATTCGCTGAAAGAGATGCTGGAGGCCAACAGTATAGAGGCCTGGAACACTTCGATTCCCACAAAAATTATTCACGGAAAAGCCGACAACTATGTTCCGGCAACCGTATCAGAAAATATTTACAATGATTTTGTTGCGAAGGGAGCAGGAAACCGGGTGGAGCATGTTGAAATTCCGGAAACCGACCACATTGGCGGAATTGTTCCTGCCGGACTTATATCCATTGGCTGGTTTATCGAACTGACCGAATAAAATGGATGAAATTTCCGGCTAAACAATTACAGGTTCATTTTCTCCCTGAAGTCGTCAACCAGTTTCTGTAAATTTTTGTTTTTTAACGCTTTCGGATACACATCGAACAGGTAGTTAATCTGAACAAATTCCTGTTTCATGGCAATATTAAGCATTTCAAAGGCTTCCTTTTCACGTTTCTTTTCCAGCAACAGGCTTACCATGCGGTATTTCAGCAACGAATCATCATTTTTTTCGAGCCCCGATTTTAAAACCCGAACCGCATTTTCAAGTTCTCCAAACTTCATAAAAATATCGACCCATGTCAGCCAGACCTCAGTATTTTCCGCTTCGAGTTCGGCAGCTTTAACCAGGGCATCTTCCGCATCTTTGGGCCGGTTGTAGTCGTTGTAAACCTTGGCAAGTGTGATCCAGTATTCAGAATTTGAATTATCGGCTGCCAGCGCCTTTTTAATGAATACAATACTTTCGGCCCATTTTTTTTCCAGCCACATTAACAGGCCGACGCCAAACCAGGCTGCATCATTTTCTTTGTTCAGAGCAATGGCTTTCTGGTAGTAATACTCGGCTTTTATGTGTTCGTCGAGATTCAGGTAACATTCTCCAATGTAACACCAGGCATCGTCATTCTCGGGGTCGAACTCCAGGTATTCCGTATATTTGGCAATGGCCTCCCCGAACTTTCCGGCGTTGGCATAAGCATTGCCAATATTGAACAATGCCTGATCGAAATCTTCATTCAGTACCAGGGCAAACTCGTAAGCTTCAACGGCTTTCTCAAAATTCCCGGCTTTGTTGTACGAAATTCCGAGATTAAACCAAATGGAAAAATTAAACGGGTCGATATCGAGGTACTGATTGTAATAATCGATACTTTTCTGATACTCGCCTTCCTGGTCGCTGAAAAATCCAAGATCGTAAAGCGCCATTTCATTTTCGGGATTCAGCGAAAGCGATTGTTCAAAATATTCAATGGCTGTTTTGTTTTCACCGGCCTGTACATACGAAGAACCTATGTGGTAGAGAATATCGTCTTTTTCAATTCCGGCGTGTTGAATCGCCTTTTTAAACGCCTTTTTGGCTTCCCGGTCTTCACCTGTCATCAACCAGGCCGAACCTTTCATCAGGTGTATATCCGGATTATCCTGTTCAACCTGCTCTGCCAAAGTAAGGTATTTCAGGGCGTTCTGGTATTTCCCTTTACTGAGTAACACCTGGGCGTATTTGAGTTGAAGAGGCACTGCACCGGGGTGAATCTGCATCCCTTGCCGTGCGGCAATTTCCGAAGCATTGATATCTCCCTCGTCCAGCAGATATTCAACAATTCCCTCAAATTCGGAAACGTCGAAATAACTTTTCCTGCCTAAAACAAGCGACCGTTTAAAACGGCTCAGCGCTTCACCAAAATTTTCTTCACTTAAATAATTCCGTTCTTCTCTGTTCATTCAACCTCCAAAATGAAACTGCGAAATTAACAATTCACACCGAATAAAGAAATACACTTCGTTTAATGGTGTTGTTCCCTTAACAAATCATTCACGGTTTTCACCGGATTAAACGTTTCAATGGGAACTTCCACAAAAAGCGTATTCCAGTTGCTCATGGCACCGTTCCAAAGCCCCGGTAATTCCTGAGCTTTCAAATCTTTTCCATCTTTCGACTTTTTCGAAATAAAGCCGGTTTCCGGATCGGTAAATTCAGTAAGGTTGTATTTTTCACCTTTGTAATTTTTAACGGCACAAACCAAATCTACCGGATTAAAATGAGTGGCGTGTTTGACAATTGTTTGCTGCTGAATACTCTCCGGGTCTATCTGCGAACTTTCCACAACCTGCAAAGAAACCGACCCGTCGGGATTTCTGGCCCAAAACGGCCCGCCCCCGGGTTCACCTTCATTTTTTACCATTCCGCACACCCGCAACGGGCGGTTGAATTTTTCACGCAAATAATGGTATAATTGTTCTTTTTCAGTATAATACTGGTTTTCCGGAGGTTTGGTATTCAGCGCGTTTTCCAGGAAATTGGCAGCTTCGGCCAAAAAAGCGCTTTCGAGGGTTCCGGGAAATTTTTCATTTAATATTTTCTGATAAAAAAACACCTTTTCCTGGTATTTCAGTAAAACGCCGGCCAGTGCTTTTTTATAAGTGAATGTGGGTTGTTTCAGGCGATCGGGAACTACGTTGTCGATGTTTTTAATAAATACCAAATCGGCATCCAAATCGTTCAGGTTTTCTATCAGGGCGCCGTGTCCGGCAGGCCTGAACAGCAGGCTGCCGTCGGGTTCGCGGAAAGGTTCGTTTTTCGTATCGACCGCAATGGTATCGGTAGAAGGTTTCTGTAAACTGAAGGACACCTCGAATGTTACGTTCAGCATTTTTTCATATTTTTCCTTCACTTCCGCCAGGAGCTGTTCAAACACCTGCTTGTGTTCCGGCGATACGGTAAAATGCAACCGGGAAAAATTTTTATGATCTTTGGCGTATGTTGCACCTTCTGCCAGGTGTTCCTCAAACGGCGTTCGTTCACCGTCGGGATATTTATGAAATTTCAGTAATCCTTTGGGAAGCGAACCGTAATTCAGCCCTTTTTCGAGCAAAAGAAATTCAATCCAGTTTTTGCAAACCTCCCTGGCGCCTTTGTCGGCAATGACTTTTTTTAAATCCCCAAAAAAAGCAAAATTTTCTTTATTCACCAGAAAATTACGGGCTGCTGCATTTTTTGCCAGGGCAATTTCAGGTTCATCGTCTTCTTTACACTCATCCAAAGCTTCGAACAACGCTTTAAACATACGGCTTGCTGCACCCGATGCCGGAACAAATTTGAGCGGTACTATGCCGGCTTCCACCTGATTATCGAATCTTTTGACGTTCTCTTCAATGTGGTTGTTGTCCAGTCTGATAATTCCGTTTTTTACTGTGGCAGCTTCAATTACTTCCAGCCAGGGAAATCCCTTTTTAAAATTTTCAATCTGTTTTTGCACCACTTCCAACTGGCTGCCACGTTGTTTTACCTGAATTTTATCTTTTTGAGAGAACATAACTTCTGTTTTAATTTCCGATTCTAAAAATAGAAATAAGATTTAGTTTTGAAAACTATTACGAAGCTTGTTGAAACAAAGTTTTCAATTATTTTTTAACAGGTGTGACAGGAAAATAGTAAATTGCCCCGAAAATCTGCAAAAAGACATTGTCCATGCTTACAAAAACAAAAATTCACGCAGATAAGAATGGAACAACAAAAATTTAGTTGGGGCCACACCAAACGCTACAACGATTTTCCGACTTATTTTCGAAAGCAGTTTTCGGAACGGGTACAGAAAGTATCGGTCGATGCCGGCTTTACCTGCCCTAACCGTGACGGAGCAAAAGGATTTGGAGGTTGCACCTACTGCAACAATAAAACGTTTAAACCTACTTACTGTAACCTCGAAAATACGGTCAGCCACCAGGTACAGCAAGGCATTCGCTTTTTCGAAAAAAAATACAAATCGATGCGGTTTCTGGCTTATTTCCAGGCATACACCAGCACCTGGGCGCCGCTAAACGATTTAATTCCCCTTTACGAAGAAGCGCTGCAACACCCCAAAATTGTGGGGCTGGTAATTTCCACCCGGCCCGATGCGGTAAGTGAAGAACTTTTGGACTACCTAACCGCACTGAGCAAAAAAGTTTACGTGATGGTGGAGTTTGGCCTGGAATCTCACCTCGACAGCTCCCTGAAAAAAATAAACCGGGGGCATACCTTTTCCGATTCGGTTTGGGCGCTGGAACAAACTTCAGAAAGAGGGATAAATAACTGTGCCCACCTGATTTTAGGACTGCCCGGTGAAAGCCGCCACGACTGGCTGGAGCAGGCACGGGTTATTTCACAACTGCCGGTGAATAACCTGAAACTGCACCAGTTGCAAATTCATAGAGGAACGGTAATGGCAAAACAATTCAGGCAAAATCCCGAACAGTTTCATCTGTTCAGCGCCGAAGCGTATATTGAACTGGTAGTGGACTATCTCGAATTGTTAAATCCAAAAATTATTGTGGAACGTTTTATCAGCCAGGCGCCGCCGGAACTGCTCATCGCCCCGAAATGGGGGTTAAAAAATTTCGAATTTGTGGCCAAAGTGGAAAAAAGGCTGAAAGAAAGAAACACCTGGCAAGGCAGAAAATTCGGGGAGTAAAAACCTTCAGGCAGAAAGTTCCAGCATTTTCCTTATTGGCTTAACAGCTTCGGCAATCAGTTCATCGCTGAGGTGAATCTCGAACTTTTCGTCGCGCAGGCTTTCATAAACCTTTTTTAGCGTATGCATTTTCATAAACTTACAGTCGTTGCAGCCACAGGTGGAATCGATTGGCGGCGCTGGAATAAAATTCTTCTGCGGATTCATTTTCCGCATCTGGTGCAGAATACCAGCTTCGGTGGCCACAATATACTCCCGGCTGTCGTCCTCGCGGGTAAATTTCAGCAAAGCCGAAGTTGACCCGATAAAGTCGGCTGCAATCTGCAACGGCCTGGTGCACTCGGGGTGAGCAATTAGTTTCGCACCCGGATGTTGTTTAAGCAGCGCCATTATTTTTTCCAGCGAAAACGCTTCATGCACATGGCAGGCGCCGTCCCACAACACCATGTTCCGCCCGGTGAGGCTGTTCAGGTAGTTTCCCAGGTTGCGGTCGGGTGCAAAAATTATGGGCTGGTTTTCGGGAATGCTGTTGATGATTTGCAATGCGTTGGTTGAAGTGCAGGAGATATCGGTAAGTGCTTTTATTTCCGCGGTTGTATTTACATACGAAACCACAATATGCCCGGGATACTGTTCCCTGAATTTTTTAAACTCTTCTGCCGGACATGAATCGGCCAGCGAGCAACCGGCTTCCAAATCGGGAAGCAACACTTTCTTTTGGGGTGACAACATTTTTGCCGTTTCAGCCATAAAATGCACTCCGGCAAAAACGATTACATCAGCATCTGTCCCGGCTGATTTTCGCGAAAGGTCGAGGCTGTCGCCAACAAAGTCGGCTATTTCCTGAATTTCTGCCACCTGGTAATAATGCGCCAGAATCACTGCATTTTTTTCCCGACGCAGCACATCAATTTTATCTTTTAACAGCTTATTATCCATCTCTTGTTACTATCTTTTCAAATTAAAATCCTTTTATTTATCCAGGCTTCTTTCAATTATCGCCTCCACATGAATTCGTGTAGTATTCAAAAAAGGTATTCCGAGGTACTGTTTGTCTCTGAATAAAATGGGAAACTCAGTACATCCCAGAATCACAGCGTCGATTTTCTGTTTTTCAATCATTTTACCAACAATTTCCAAAATCTCCGATTTTGAACGCTCTTTAAAAATGCCGTGTTCCATTTCAGTAAACAGAAGTTCATTGATGCGTTCAATATCCACTTTTTCGGGAGAGACTACTTCAATATTGCTTTGTGCAAATTCATCGGCATAAAAGGATGCGTTCATGGTAAATTCGGTACCCAGCAAACCGCAACGTTTTACGCCCAGTTGTTCCGCCCTTATTCTGCAGGTTTCCACAATGCTGACAAGTGGTATGGAAACATTTTTTTGAATTTCGTTAAAAAGCAAGTGAGGTGTGTTGGCGCTAATGGCAGCAAAGGTTGCACCGGCAGCAGCCAGTTTATTAATGCACCCCGCAATGTAACCGGCAGCACCGGAATAATCTTTTTTTCTCAGCCTCCCGATAAAAGTTTCCATATTTACACTGTAAACAATGATTTCGGGATAGTTCAGGCTCTCTTCTCCGTTCTTTTGAGCCACAAGTCCAATCATTTCCTTATAATAGTCAACTGTAGCTTCAGGTCCTAATCCGCCAATTATTCCAATGGTTTCCATACTGATCGATTTTATCCGGAAGTAAAATAGCTCACTGTCCTTTGGCAAAAGTAGCAAGAAATAATTAATCACAAAAAGACCTTTTAGTCTATTTGTGACTATTTTATCAAAAAATTGATATTGTTGAAAAAAGGTTTAAGTACTTGTAACATGAAAGTGCAGCCCTTCAACTGCATTTCGCTATTGTTAACGGAGTACTGTTTAACGGTTTAGTGCTTTTGTGTACGATCATCTATTACCACCAGCCGGTATTTATGCCCTTGCATCACCACCCGGTGGGCATCGATATGCAAATGTTTGGTCACAATTTTATTATGAATATAAAAATCACGAATCAAAACCAACTCCGACAGGTTCGAGCCCGAAAGCAATTCCCTCATCTGGCAGTGTCCGCAAAAATTATCTTTTGCATCCAACCTTTTTCCCCGTTGGGTACAGCCCATAATTTCGCAAAACTCGTGTTCAAGAATATCTCCTTTATCACTTTTTGTCAGTTTTTGAAAAGCTTTGTTAAAATATTTCACTTTAAAATGATGATCGGTGAGAAAAATCGCCTGCGGATGGTGTTCGATGAGCTGGTTCAGCAAGTCGTTGGCTTCTTCTATTCTTTGAAATTCGAGTCTCATAATAATCAGTTTTAATGGATTAGAAACTTTTGGCCAATTTTTTTTTTTTTTGAGAATTCGTTTAAACCAAAGTAGCAATTATCTTTTATATTAACAACTCAACATGCATTAGAATATTAAAAAACTTTTTTAACCCCGTGTCAGGAATCAACCGAGCCAAATACGCGTTTGAGTAAAGCGGTAGCCCTTGCTGCCGGATCTTTTCGTATCAGTTTTTCTTCTCCTTCAATTTTAAGAAATAACCCATCGAGAGCCTTTCCGGTAAGGTACTCATCCAGTTTGGTTTCCACAGGCTTCAACCCGGCAATTTGCCCTACCAGCGAACCGGCCACCTCGTTCCATTTGGAGGTCAAAGTATTCCAGCTCTGCGCTGTTGAAACATTTCCCACCAGTTTTTTATCGAGCGAGGTCTGAATTTTGGGCTGATAGAGTCCGAGTAATTCATCGTATGTTGTGCGGTGAAGGTACATGGTGGCTGCATTGTCTTCTCCCCGCAAAATCCCGACAGCATCGGTAATGGTCATGCTTCTGATGCTGTTTACAAAAATTGGTTTGGCTTCTGAAACAGCATCTTCGGCAGCACGGTTAATCCGTAACAAAACATCGTCGAGCAGCTGTTGCCCACCGGGAACCCTGCCAATGTTATCCACAATAATATCGGCTTCAGGCGGAAGGAGTATTTTCGCCAGTTCATCTTTATAATAACCGTCTGTTGCACCCAAAATGTCCACCGATTTACCGGCGCCCACAATCAGTGCCTCCTTCAACCCGGCAATAATTTCGGACTGGGTCAGCGGCCGATCTTCATCGAGCGTTTGCTGTGCAACCTGCATCAGTTCGGCACAGGAAGAAAAAATAAATGCAAAAAGAAAAATTGCCGACCAGCGTGTTTTCATATTTTTGATTTTTCAGCTAAAGATAATCATTTAAACAATTTATCTACCATATCGTGCCTGCCCTTGTCTTTCAGTTCCCGGATAATGGATTTCCGGAATTCCCGTTTGTACCAGAAGAAAAACTTGCGTTGTTCGCGTTTATCCCTTTGACTGCGGGCGGTATAGACTTTTTCCATGGTGTAAGGATGGTAGCCGGAATAATAAATCACGGTGGCCAGTGTCATTGGTGTTGGCGTAAAATCCTGCACCTGCTCCAGCCTGAAGTCCATGTTTTTGGTTTGAATGGCCAGATTTGCCATGTCTTCTGATTTACTGCCGGGATGGCTCGAAATAAAATACGGAACCAGTTGCTGTTCCAGTTTTTCTTCGGCATTTATCTTTTTAAATTCTCTGTTCAGCTCTTCAAACAACTGAAAAGAGGGTTTGCGCATAAATTTCAGCACTTCGTCGGAAGTGTGCTCAGGCGCTACTTTCAGCCGTCCCGAAACGTGATGTTTAATCACTTCGCGCAAGTACTGCCGGTTTATTTTATCGGTTGCTTCGTTACCGGTTTTTTCCAGAATCATGTCGTACCGGATTCCGCTTCCCACAAATGCTTTTTTCACTTTCGGGTTTTCCCGTACCTTTATGTACAGGTCGAGCATGGGTTTATGGCTGGTATCCAGATTTTTACAAATTGAAGGAAAAATACAGGACGCCCGTTTGCATTTCCGGCAGATTTCTTCGTGAATGCCTTTCATTTTGTACATGTTGGCCGACGGACCGCCCAAATCGGAAATATACCCTTTAAAATCGGGCATTTGGGTCACTTTTTCAACTTCTTTTAAAACCGACTTTTCCGAACGGCTGACAATAAATTTCCCCTGGTGTGCTGAAATGGTACAAAAGGTGCAACCGCCAAAACATCCCCGGTGAATGTTTATGGAATGGCGAATCATTTCGTAAGCCGGAATGGTTCCTTTCCCATTGTATCGCGGATGCGGAAGCCGCGTGTAAGGCAAATCATAAACCTTGTCGATTTCCTGTTCGGTAAAAACGGGCCACGGCGGATTCACCACTATTTGTTTATCTCCAACCCGTTGCAACAGTTTTTTTGCTTCCATTTTATTGGACTCTTCCTCGATGTGCATAAAGTTGCGGGCGTATTTTTTCTTGTCTTTCAGGCACGCTTCGTGTGAGGCAAGTTCGAGTTCGTTCCACTCCTTTTGGGTTGCGTATTTCCAATTGTTTTCAACCAGAAATGCAGTTTGCGGAATGGTGGTAAGGTTGGCAACCGGAACACCACGCTGCACCAGCCGGGCAAATTCCACAATCGATTTTTCACCCATTCCGTAAAAAAGCAAATCGGCACCCGAATCCACCAGAATCGAGGGCATCAGCCGGTCCGACCAGTAATCGTAATGGGTTAAACGACGCAGGGAAGCTTCGATGCCTCCGATTATCAATGGCACGTCGGGATAAAGTTTTTTCAGAATATTGGAGTAAACAATGGTGGTATAATCGGGCCGTTTTCCGGTTTGGCCACCTGGCGTGTAGGCGTCGTTTGAACGTTTGCGCTTATTGGCGGTGTAATGGTTTACCATCGAATCCATGTTGCCGCCGGTTACCGCAAAAAATAAACGCGGCGCGCCCAGTTTTTTAAAATCGCGCCAATCGTCCCGCCAGTTGGGCTGCGGCACCACGGCCACTTTTAACCCTTCCGCTTCAAGAATACGCACGATAACTGCCGCGCCAAACGAGGGATGGTCAATATAGGCATCGCCGGTAAAAAGGATAACATCGGCCTGCTCCCACCCCAGTGCCTCCATCTCTTTCCGCGATGTGGGCAGCCAATTTTCAGTATGTTCAAAACCTTTTTTCATAATAATACGTGTCAAGAATAACAATTTATTTCCGGTTTTGATGAAAATACTGTTATTTTTGTTTTGGCTTTTAGCAAGGTTTTCCGCAAAGAACCTAATTTTTATTTAATGGAAATACTAAAACTGAACGACATTTTTAAGGCTCCTCCTGCACTTTCGCTCTTCGGAGGAGATTATTTTGCCAAATTCCTTACCTACATTCTCCGGTTTCATAAACTGAATAAAATTTACGAAAAAATTGCCTCGAAAAAGGGCATCGACTTTATCAATGAAATCATCAGAATTCTGGAATTTAAAATTGAAGTCGATGAAAATGAATTGAAAAGAATTCCCTCCGGAGGTCCGCTGATTATTGTGGCCAACCATCCGTTTGGCGGGTTCGATGGTCTCTTGCTGATTAAATATATTTCGATGGTGCGGTCGGATGTAAAAGTTATCGGCAATTTCCTGATGCAAAAGGTTGACCCTGTGTCCGAATTTTTTATCAGCGACCAGAATTTCGATAATTCCGGAACCACGGCAGCGATTAAACACCTTCAAAATGGCGGAGTGCTTTGTATGTTTCCGGCGGGAGAGCTGAGCACCTACGATAATTTCGAAAACATTACCGACCAGGTTTGGCAGTTCCCTATGGTGAAGTTTGCTAAAAAAGCGCGAGTGCCGGTGCTCCCGGTACTATTTCAGGGAACCAACAGCCGGTTGTTTCACCTTATGGCCAAAATCCACCCTTCGCTTCGGCAGGTCAGACTGCCCTCGGAACTGCTGAGTAAAAAACATAAAACCATTAAAATACGAATTGGTGCTCCTGTAAAAGTGGAAGATCAGGATAAAATTTCCGATGTGTACCAGTTTGGGCGGTTCATCAGGGCAAAAACCTATGGAATGGGGTCGCCAATTGAAATACGACGTTTTTTCAACTACAACCTTAAACCACAACCCAAACCTGAAGCTGTTATTCACCCGGTTCCCAAAGAAAAGATACTGGAAGAAATCCGAAAGATCAAGGGAGAATACACACTATTCAATCTGAAAAACTACACCTCGTTTTGTGCACCGTCCAAAGAAGTTCCCAATATTTTGAATGAAATTGGCCGGCTGCGCGAAATCACTTTCCGGGCGGTTGGCGAAGGTACCAATCGCAGCATCGACATCGATGAGTTTGACCTCTATTACCACCAGATGTTTATTTGGGACGAAGAAGAGGAACGCATTGTTGGCGCTTACCGCATTGGCAAAGGTCAGGATATTCTGGAACAATACGGGAAACGCGGTTTCTACCTGCAGTCTCTTTTCCGAATTTCCGACGCGTTTAAACCCATTTTGCGACAAAGCCTGGAATTGGGCCGATCGTTTGTTATTCAGGAATACCAACGCAAACCCATGCCGTTGTTTTTACTCTGGAAAGGGATTCTTTACTTTCTGCTGAAAAATCCGGAATACCGCTATCTAATCGGGCCGGTTAGCATCAGCAACAACTATTCAAAAATTTCGAAAGACCTCATCATCCGGTTTATTATGCAGAACCACCTGAACTGGAAAATGGCACAGTTTGTAAAACCGCGAAACAGCTACAAGTTCAAAAGCGATAACCCCGACCTTAATGTGCTGATGGAAAACATGGAGCACGACATTAACAGGCTCGACAAAGCCATTGGCGATTTGGATGAGCTGAACTCCGGACTGCCGGTGCTGTTAAAAAAATACATTAAACTGAATGCCAAAATAATAGCGTTCAATGTCGATCCCAAATTTAACAACTGCCTCGACGGGTTAATCGTTCTCGATGTAAACGATGTACCTAAAAGCACCATTGAATCGTTGTCGAAGGAAGCCAACGACGGATCCATTCTGAAGCGTTTTTATTCGCACCGGGAATGATTTGTGCCTGCATAACATTAAAAATTTGAAGGGAGAAAACCAGCAGAACAAATCTTACCTGCATTTCATCAAAGTTTATACGATTCGGCTTTAAAAACAAGTTACCAATACTTTTTGTTATTTTTGACGCCTTAAAAATGCTGAATATCCAACATTATAAATATGATTAGAAATACAAAAGACCATTTACTTCTTATACTTAAAGGAATGGGAATGGGCGCAGCCGATGTCGTTCCGGGTGTTTCGGGCGGAACCATTGCATTTATCACCGGAATTTACGAAGAACTGATTAATTCCATCAAATCAATCAATTTAAGCGCGCTGAAACTGTTGTTCTCCTTCAAGCTGGTTGCGTTTTGGAAATCCGTAAACGGAAATTTTCTGGTAAGTGTTTTGCTGGGAATCGGGATCAGCGTATTCTCGCTGGCCAAAGGGCTGGCGTATTTACTTCACCATTACCCGATTCTGGTATGGGCCTTTTTCTTCGGGCTGATTGTGGCCTCGGCCATTTATATTGCCCGCACCATAAAAAAATGGAAAGCCGGAACTATTATTTCGGGAATTGCTGGAATTGTGATTGCCTGGTTTATTACCGTTCTTTCTCCCGCCGAAGCCAACACCTCCTGGCTGTTTATTTTTATCTCGGGTTCCATTGCCATCTGCGCCATGATTTTGCCCGGAATTTCAGGTAGTTTTATTTTGGTTTTGCTGGGCATGTATAAATTTATTTTATCGGCCGTGGGCGATTTGAATATCCCTGTTATTCTGGTATTCCTGGCCGGAGCAGCAATTGGAATCATTGCATTTTCCAACCTGCTGTCGTGGCTGTTGAAAAATTTTCACAACCTTACAATAGCCATGCTGTCGGGATTTATGGTGGGTTCGCTGAACAAAGTGTGGCCGTGGAAAGAAGTTACCGAAACATTTATCGACCGGCATGGTGAAGTTAAGCCGCTGGCTGAAAGGAATATTTTACCCGGAACATACGAACAGCTCACCGGACACGATTCGTGGCTTTTGGGTGCAGTACTTTTGGCAATAGCCGGTTTTGCTCTTATTTTTGTGATTGAAGGATTGACAAAACAGAAAAAATGAAAAAATACGGTTTGATTGGATTTCCGCTTACCCACTCCTTTTCGAAACGTTTTTTTACCGAAAAATTTGAAAAGGAAAATGTGGATGCTTCATATGAGAATTTTGAAATAGACGATATTTCCTGGTTTCCCGAGGTCGTGAGAAACAACCCAAAATTAACCGGCCTGAATGTTACCATTCCGCACAAGCAGGCTGTAATTCCGTTTCTGAACGAACTGGACGAAGCGGCTGAAAAAGTGGGTGCGGTAAATACGGTAAAAATTTCACGTATTGGAGATAATATTCATCTAAAAGGATTTAACACCGATACATGGGGATTTGAAACGACGTTAAAACCACTTCTGAAAAGTCACCACAAAAAAGCCTTGATTTTGGGAACAGGTGGCGCCTCAAAGGCCATCAAATATGTGCTGAACAAACTGGGCATCGGTTTTATTTCGGCATCGATAGAAGAGTTGCAGGAAAACGAAATCCGTTATAAAGAAATCGATGAAAAAATGCTGGCCGAACGCCTGCTGATTATCAATGCCACACCGCTGGGCACTTATCCAAAAACAGAAACTTTCCCGCCTATTCCATATGAATTTTTAACGGAACAACATTTGCTTTTCGACCTGGTTTATAACCCGGAAGAAACACAGTTTATGAAAAAAGGGAAAGAAAAAGGCGCCACAGTAAAAAACGGTTATGAAATGCTGGTGCAGCAGGCTTTAAAATCATATGAAATCTGGAATGCATAAAAAAATGGAAGAAAAGAAAAAAATACTGTTCGTTTGTATGGGAAACATCTGCCGCTCGCCCAGCGCCGAAGCGGTTTTTTCGGGTATGGCATTAAAAGAAGGCCTCATCGGGAATTTTGAAATCGACTCGGCCGGAACCGGAGCCTGGCACGCAGGCGAACCCGCCGACAAACGCATGCAGAAACATGCACAAAAAAGAGGATACAACCTCACAAGTATTGCCCGGAAATTTGACCCGGAAAACGATTTCGACCGGTTCGATATCATCGTGGCCATGGACGACGAAAATGTGCAATCGTTAAAAAATCTGGCCCGAAACGAGAATGATCTGAAAAAAATTCATAAAATGACCGATTTCAGCAAAGAATGGAATTACGATGAAGTACCGGATCCGTACTACGGGGGCGAAGACGGGTTTGAACTGGTGCTCGACCTGCTGGAAGATGCCTGCGAAGGACTGCTCGAAAAAGTAAAGGCGTAACTCACGGTTTTATTACTGAATAATTTCCACCGAAACGGAAACCGTTCCGGGAATCTGCTCCATTTCACCGGCCAGTGCCTGTACGTCCAGTTTTCGGGTAACAGCTACCAAATATGTAATTTTATCGGTGGCTTCGTTTACATTTCGTTCAAAACCGGTTGAAGCTATCTGAACATCCATTTTGTTCAACACATCTTTAAATAACCCGATATCGGATTGTTTCTTTTTTACAGTGAGTTCGATTTTGCGCAACGTTCGCTCTTTAAAAATCCGCTTTTCAAATAAATCCATTGCGGTGAGTGCAAAAAGCACCACTGCCACCCCGATAAGGCTTACGCTGTACATTCCCGCGCCAACAGCCAGTCCTATTGCTGCCATTGCCCAAATGGAAGCGGCGGTTGTGAGGCCTTTTACGTTGGCGCCAAATTTTAAAATTGCCCCGGCTCCCAAAAAACCAATTCCCGATACCACCTGTGCCGCAATACGCCCCGGGTCGCCATTCTGAAATTCGGTAAAAGTTTGCGGAATAAAAATGGAAATGAGCATCACCATTGTTGAACCGACACTGATGAGTATGTGCGTTCGCAATCCGGCAGGCTGATTGTGGGTTTCCCGCTCGATACCTACCAGCGTTCCCACAAAAAAACTAATGAGAAAACGCGCCAGTGCAGTATCCCACGTAATTTCATCCGACAGTAGAATCTGATTCAGGTATTCCATAATTTTTTCTATTATTCTACGAAATTACGAAATAAAAAAGATTCGGACAGATGATTGTTACACCACAAAATTCAACTGGTAATTGTAAACGGCGCTAACTTCCGAAATGGTACAGAAAGTTTACCAGCGCATCGTATGCCGGTTTTTTCTTGCCTTCAATTTCAACTACAATTTTCACCTGAATTTTGGCAACACCGCGCAGGTTCTTAATATCGTACAACGAAACAATAGCCCGTATTTTATCGTTCACCAAAACCGGTTGTTGAAATTTCAATTTCTCAATGCCATAATTCACAATCATTTTTACGTTACGTACATCAACAATTGAATACCAAAGATAAGTAAGCATCGACAAGGTGAGGTATCCGTGCGCAATGGTACTTTTAAACGGAGACTCTTTGGCTGCTCTTTCCGGATCGGTGTGAATCCACTGATAATCGAGCGTTGCCTCGGCAAATTTGTCAATCTGTTCCTGGGTTATTTGAATGAATTCGGAAGTACCGATTTCTTTTCCAAGAAATGCCTCAAACTCCTCGTAACTGTTAATGATTGTTTTTCCCATTTGTATGTTGAATTTTATGGCTGCAAAGAAAACTATTTTCACGCTTTTGCGGAAGAAAAAAGCGCAGGCATCGCAAAATTAAAACACTTTTCAACGAGTTTTTCCGAATATTAAGCTTTTATGTTCCAAACTTTAACAAACTCTGATTGTTCGGATTAATTTTACACTTTTGCAGATAATTTTCCGAAAATGAACAATTTACTTAAAAACACCACTTTTCTGGCTATAGTTGCTACCTGGCTTTGGTCAACTGCTTTCGCGGGGGTAAAAATTGGTTTGGAATACCACACGCCATTGCAGTTTGCCGGCATTCGCTTTTTTATTTCGGGTGTTCTCATTTTGTTTATTAACGGAAATTTCCAACGGTTTATTCAGGAAGTGAAAGCCAATCTCAGACTGGTTCTCCGGGTTTCTATTATCCAGATTTTTGTTCAGTATGCACTTTTTTACAGCGGGCTGAACCTGGTTCCCGGAGCGCTGGGTGCGATGATTATCGGCTCCTCGCCACTGTTTATTGCCATTGTAGCGCATTTTGCTTTTCACAACGACAAGATGACGCTGTTGAAAACGTTCAGTATTCTTATTGGAGTTGCAGGTATTGCAATTATAACCCTTGGACGCACCAAGGTTGAAATGCGTGGCGAGCTGGAGTTTTTGGGAATCGGGTTACTTTTGGTAAACAACCTGGCTGGAGGTTATGCCAATGTACTGGTGGCCAAATCGCCAAAAGAAATATCGCCGCTTGTGCTCAGTTCGTCAACGCTAATGATTGGCGGTTTGTTACTGACATTGGTTTCCATACCGGTTGAAGGAATTCACCTCGGTCCGTTTCCGCCAAAGTATTATGCGGCACTGGGTTGGCTCAGCTTTCTGTCGGCGGCTGCAATTTCCATCTGGTATGTTTTGCTGAAACGCCCGGGTGTAAAGGTTTCGGTTTTAAATGTGTGGAAATTTCTCATCCCGGTTTCAGGTGCTGTTTTAAGCTGGATAATTTTGGAGAATGAAAGCCCCGATCTCCCATCCATCGTGGGAATGGTCGTTATTGCCGTTTCGTTGATTTCCCTGAATTTTTCCAACCGGAGAGCGTTAAAAAGAAAAACCGAACCCCATAAAAGCCCGGCTTGAATACGTGAAACATTCTAATCGTTATCAATCAGTCCAAGATCAGCAATTCAATCTTTCTGAAATCGGTTGGATGACTTTCGGCCTGCAATGAAATTGAACCGCTTGTAATTATTATATCGCCGTATTCTGCTAACAATTTGTCGTAATATTGATCCCGGGGATCAAGCTGCGGTTTTTCATAACTCATCACCTCTTCGTCTTCCACAAAATGGCGTACGATTTCGTCTCCGCGCACTTCAACCTCCACAGAAACCCACTGGTCGCCATGGAAGGTTTTTGAGCCAGAATTGGTGCAGTGCTGTTCAATTAAAATACCATCCATTACCACGTTGGTACCGGGCGTACAGAGGTTCATCGTTGAACGTTCATCGGTTCCGTTTCCGCCCAGCAACTGCACCTCGATGGAAACCGGGAAATCCTGGTCGATTTCCATCGATTCAGCGCTTTGCCCGTGCAACATCAGTCCGTTGTTTCGAAATGCCCAGCCGGGACCGCCTTTCACCTGTTCATCCACAAACCGGTATTCCACACGCAGCCGGTAATGCGAAAACTCTCCGTTGTAAAAAATATGCCCAAACTGGCCGTTCCATTCATCCCAATCATCATAACGAACGCGCAGTAATCCATCTTCCACCCTGAACGTATTGTTGAGGTTATAGCCCAGTTCGTAACCCGTAAATTTAATCTGCCAGTCATCAATATCTTTGCCGTTAAACAACTGAATCCAGTTTTCTTCGGTTGCCGTTTCGGCCGATTTTTCCGTGTTCTGCTGCGATTTTTTACCGGGGCCGCAGGCGTTTAAAAGAAAGGTTAAACAGAAAATTACGATAAAAGTGCTGTTCTTTTTAAAACTGTTCGATCTCATTTTCATTTGTTTAATATTGTTTACTACAAATGTAAATAATCTGTCAACATAAAAAGCATGCGGTATTGCTTTTTTACCGAATACAAACCTAATATTTGGTTCAACTACCATTTTTTGGTAACCGACAACATAGCGCCAATATTGCGGTAGTTATTGCTGCCGGCATCGGCAGCCAGCGAAAAACCTATTTCAGCGGGAAAACCGGGCCGAACATACAGCACTTCTGCCAATCCCGAAATCTGTTTAAGCGATGTATCGAATGGATTCCTTATTGTTCCTGCATGTTCGGAATAGGTAAGCCTTCCTTTCCATTTCCATAACGCTTTCCACCTTCCTGCAATACCCAGGTTATGGGCAAAAAAACGATTGGATGCGATCCGGGTTACCACGCCTTCTTCTGAAATATCAGGCAGAAACAAAGGAGCCCCCAACATTCTTCCGTGGTAAGTAAAACCACTTCGGTAAATGCTGTGATTAAAATAGTTGTCAGGTTCCTGGCGGTCCCAGTTGCCGCGGATACTCTGCTGCCAGGTGGAAATGTATTCATACAACAACCCGGTAACCAGAGGCGGATCTCCTGTAAAATTTACATGCAGACCTGCGAGGTTATCAGGCCAGTTCCGCCAGTTCACGCCCGACAAATCTTCAAACGGATGACTCAGAAAAAATGTAACTTCTGCTTTGGAAAACGATTTTTGCACCTCCAGCTGATAGGTTCCCAGCTGATTTCCCGCTTTGTTGGCCTGGTCGGTTTGGGGAAATTCCTCACTACCTCCCGAACCCATAATATATCTGATGTAAGCTTTAAAATCCGAAGGCATTTTACCTATCCGTTTATCGGATGATTCGCCACCCCAAAAAACGAAATGCTCAAATCCGCCTGTTATTTTCCAGTCGGGCGCCGGTACAAACTGCAGGTAAAATGATTTGTGATGTAAGCGGGCATTCTTCACAAAGCGGTCGTCATTTAACACGCCTTCGTCGTATTCCACTTTAAAACTTAACACATCCTGTACAAACGGGACCGGTTTAAACTGCCTGGTTGACAGTTGTACCATAGGATAAGGGCGGGCATCCCGGCTTTTTGTCAAATTTCCGTTGGTGACAGAAAGGCCTCCGAATTTTTCAGGCTCGTAAAACATACCTGCCTTTAATTCCCATCCTTTAAATGCAATGCCTCCAAAAGCACGGTTAACCTGGTAATAACTGTTTTCGCCCCATCCGGCTGTTACCTCTGCCCCCCAGGTGTATTCAACCCGCGTATTCGTCTGCGGAAGGTACATCTGTTCCAGGCTGATGCCGGTTACATTTAAAACTGAATGTGCTGATTCAAACCTCCCGTGTCTGTTGGCTGTATGCCAAAAAGGAAGCAGACTGTCCGTTGACACAAGTGTGGCGTTCTGCAATTCAACCCGAAAACCATTTTGTGCATGAACAACCACCGAAACAAAAAAGATAAAAAACAAACCCGAATACTTCATGGCTATCTAAATATGCATAAATATGCATTTTTTTGCGACGATCAGTTCAATTTAAAAAAATATAGTATAAATGAGTTTAAACCGTTCAAATGCCCCCTTTGTTTTAGTTTCCCGTTTTCTGCAAAACTACCGACACTTTTGTTTTCCCTGATATTCCCGTGTTATTTCTCCTGCGTTTGAATTGTACAATTTTTGACGGGACAAATGACAATCCTGTCCCGATAAGGAAGATAAAGAGGAATTGTAAATTGATATTGAACGATAATTTATTAAAAAGAAGAGCAAGTCCAATCATAAAAATATTTGCACCAATAATAACCAGGGACACTTTTAAATGATTGGGACAAAGTTCGAGAAGTCTGTGGTGAATATGATTTTTATCGGGAGAAAACGGTGATTTCCCGTTGGACAAACGAATGGTAATTACCCGAAGCGTATCAATCAACGGAACAATAACGATGGCAAACGATACAGCGGGAGCAGCGCCAATAGAATACGGCAACATTTTAGCAATATTAAATTCATTAAATTTTATAATCAGAGCCGAAATAACCAGCCCTACCAACAACGATCCGGTATCTCCCATAAACATTTTATTTCTTTTTCCAAACACATTAAAAAGGAAAAAACCCGCCAGGCTTCCGGTAAGCGCATAGGCCATAATCGCAAAACGAATATGTCCTGCCATAAAAAACCAGGTTCCAAAAACGAAGGATGCAAGAATTCCAAGACCCGATGCAAGCCCGTCAATTCCATCAATCAAATTAAATGCATTTATTACTGCAACTACTACAAAAAGGGTGATAATTGTTCCCACTGCGTAATTTATTTGATAAAAGCCAAATAAACCATGTAAATTGGATATATGGAAGTCACCCAGCGTAATGAGAATAATTGCAGCAAAAACCTGAACAGCGAACTTCTTTCGTGCCGATATAACCAGCAAATCGTCTTTTAACCCTATAAAAAACACCATAATTACCGCAGCAATAAGGTATTTGAGTGAATCGAACGAGTATCCGTCGGTTGATATAATTGTACTTAAAACAAAACCCAAAAATATACCTACTCCTCCCAACGGTGGAATAGCCTGCGTATGAAGTTTTCGTTCATCGAAAGCATCGTAAAGTTTTTTTGCTTTGGCAACATTTAAAATCGGGGGAATAGAAAGAATCACAATTGAAAAAGCAAGAGAAAATGCCAGTATGCTGAGAAAGAGTTCTGTATATAACATAGCTTTGATTTAAATGGGTGTCGCAAATTTACAAACAATTGAAACTATTCCAAATTTTTCAAATTGTAATAAACAAATGTATATAATAATTTAACAAACAATTTGATAAATAAAATTACACATACGGATAATCCTCTAAAAGCGCCAAAAAATAGTTACGGATACAAAGTTATGATATTTTTGCAAAAATATGCAATAATTAATTCAAAAATTAATACTTTTCGAAACTATAAAAACCTATCTTTGACTTAATGAACCTAAAAAATATGATAGCAACAAACAGAAAAATTAAGAATACCCTTTCCAAAATACTGGTTTTAATATTGCTGTTCTCTTTTTTTTTCTGCAAAACAAACACAAAAAAGTCAGGCATTTCCGTTACATTTCCAAAACCTTCGGAACCCGTACAGGTTACTGAAAACGGAAAAGAACACCTGTTTGCCAGTTACTACGGCATCAATTCGTGGAGTGCAAACCAACGTTATGTTACTGTTTTGCAAACCGATGTAAAATATCGCCTCCCGGATGAAAACGATCCGGCAACACTTGGGCTTGTCGATTTGGAAACCAACGAATTTATACCGCTCACCCAAACCTGTGCGTGGAACTTCCAGCAGGGCTGTATGGCCCACTGGCTGGCTACTTCGCCCGATTCACTCATCATCTACAACGATTTACGCGATGGCCGTTTTGTTTCGGTGGTTTTGAATGTGCACACCAAAAACGAAATCAAAACCATTCCTTACCCCGTGAGCGCTGTTTCACCCAACGGGAAAGAGGCAGTGAGTATCAATTTCGCGCGGCTGCGAAAAACCCGAACCGACTATGGATATGGAGGAAACGGGCAGGATGCGAAAACCGGTGTTCAGTTTCCTGAAGATGACGGAATTTTCCTGGTTAACCTGGAAACCGGAGAAGCAAAATTGATTGTATCAATAGCGCAAGTGAAAGATCTGGTTCCCAAGATTCCTGAAGAAGGGATAGAATACTTCAACCACACGTTGTTCAGCCGGGGCGGAAGTAAAATATTCTGGCTGGCACGGGCTATTCCAAACCGGAACACCACTTCGCTGACGGTGAATCGCGACGGCACAAACCTGCAGCGCTGTTTTCCCGACGGCTGGGAAGGCTCACACTTCGACTGGCTGAATGATGACGAACTGATGGTGACTGCCAATTACGAAGCCAAACAATATGCCCATGTGCTTTTCACCGTTGGACAACAGAATTATAACCGGTTGGGAAACGGATTGCTCGATTACGACGGGCACGGTACTTTTTCTCCCGATGAGAAATGGATGATTACCGATACCTATCCAGGTCGTGGATTGCGCGAACAAAAAATCTACCTGATGAACATGGAAACCGAAGCAGTTCTTCCTTTGGGCCGTTTTGTGCAGCCGGAAGAATTCACCGGACACTGGCGTTGCGACCTCCATTGCCGCTGGAGCCCCGGGGGCGATATGATTGGGTTCAACTCTACCCATACCGGAAGCCGGCAGGTTTACATTATTAAATTTGACGGAAACTAATTCATAAAAAACGAATACCATAATTATGAAAAACCTGATATTCATTTTCCTCTTTGTAGCAGGCACCCCTATTTTATCTGCTCAAATACCTGATAAAAAAGCCGATGCACTCGTTTCACCCAGGTTGGCAGAGAAAGAAATTACGGTTGGCGGAGACGAAGCCGATGTTTGCGGTTTTAATAACCAATCGATTCAATTTGCGATTGACGCTGTGGCCAAAACAGGCGGAACAGTGAAACTGAATCCTGGACTTTACGAAATTACCGCGCCGGTTCGTATGAAATCGAATGTAAAACTGATTGGTTCAGGAAAAGAAACAGTGCTGAAACGGGGAAGAGGGGTTCAAACCCGGTTTGTGGTGGATGCCGATTACGCAGAACTAAAACTAACGGTGGAAAACTCCGACGGATTTGAACCGGGCATGAAAATTCAGGTCACCGACAGCGACAACAGCTCATGCTGGAACGTTTCCACGGCTTACATTACCGACATTCAGGACGAAACCGTTTACATCGACGCCTACCTGATTCGTGATTATCGCTCCGATCGTAACGGACTGGTTTCCAATGCATCGTCGGTTATCGAGGTGATCGAAGCTGAAAATGTATTGATTTCCAACCTCACTGCTGACGGAAACCGGACTGAAAACTTTTTTGCCGATGGGTGCAACAGTGCAGGAATCCTCATATTGAAATCGAAAAAAGTAACAGTGGATAATGTACATGTCAAAGATTTTAACGGGGAGGGAATCAGCTGGCAAATTACCGAAAATGTAACCATCCGGAACAGCGAAATTTCGGGTAGCGGAAACACCGGAATGCACCCCGGCACCGGTTCGCCCTTCACCATTATCGAAAATAACGACGTGCACCACAACGACAATGACGGCCTTTTTATTTGCTGGAGGGTGTACCAAAGTACCGTCACCAATAACAAGTTTCACCATAACGGGCGGTTTGGAATTTGCACCGGCCACAAAGATACCGACGTTATTTTCACCGAAAACCACATTTTCGAAAATGGAAGCGATGGCGTTCACCTGCGGGGCGAACGGGAATCGAACGCACCACACCGTAACACATTTGTAAAAAATACCATCGAAAACAACGGCACAAAAAACGGTGGTTACGGATTTTCCATCAACTCACCCGCAAGGGATTTGGTGCTGAAAGAAAATATTTTCAGGAGTACCGGCGAAAAAATGCAAAAAGCGGCTGTTTACATTCAGTCGGACGGATTGCCACCAGAACTGCTAAACAATCAGATGCAAGGCCATCCGGAAGGAGAAATCCTTAAAGAAAAATAAACGCCAGCCGATATCCTTCTTTCCATCTGTTTTCTATTCTTTTTATTTTCTGCTTTTTGTAGCTCCCCCATTTTTTGTAAACTTGTACAGTAATAAAAGTAATTATTCAATCTTCGAAATTTTAATATCATGAACCGATTTATTTCCAGTTCCATTGCGCTCCTCACTGCGGGCGCCGGAATTATTGGATGTGCTCCCGAAGCAAAAGAAGCACAACGCCCCAACATTATCTACATTATGAGTGACGACCATGCCTTCCAGGCTATCAGTGCTTACGGAGGTTATCTTGCTGAACTGGCGCCAACTCCCAACATCGACCGGCTGGCTGAAGAAGGCGCTATTTTTACACGCGCCACAGTAACCAATTCCATTTGTGCACCCAGCCGGGCCGTTTTACTAACAGGAAAACACAGTTTTCTTAACGGTAAAGTGGATAATGTACAACCGTTTAACTGGGACCAGCCCAACTTCCCAAAACTAATGCAGGCCAATGGCTACCAAACTGCCATGATTGGGAAAATTCACCTCGACGGCATCCCCCAGGGATTCGATTTTTCCATGGTTTTGCCTGGACAGGGTCAATACTACAATCCCGATTTTCTTATTGAAGGTGAGAGGGTGCGAAAGGAAGGTTACTGCACCGAAATTATTACCGAGACTACCCTCGACTGGCTGAAAAACAAACGTGACCCCGACAAACCGTTCTGCGTTCTTTACCACCAAAAAGCGCCTCACCGCAACTGGCAGCCTGCACCAAAATACCTCACCCTTTTTGATGATGTTACTTTCGAGCCGCCTGCCAATTTTTTCGACGATTACAAAGGCCGGGGCGCTGCAGCCAAAGAACAGGAAATGCAAATCCATGGCCATGCCATGTGGGGACACGATTTTAAAATGGTAATTGACCCGTATGGCGACAGCACCGGATTTCATAATGAATTCAGGCGGTTTAACGAAAAACAAAAAGAAGACTGGCTGGCTGCCTACACCCCAAAGAATGAAGAGTTTAAAGCAAAATATACCAGCCTTTCCGATGAAGAAATTGCATTGTGGAAATTCAACCGCTACATTAAAGATTACCTGCGCACCATTAAATCGGTTGACGACGGTGTTGGCGAGGTTCTCGATTATCTGGAGGAAGCCGGATTAGCTGAAAACACTATCGTTGTTTATACTTCCGACCAGGGATTCTACCTCGGCGAACACGGCTGGTTCGACAAAAGGTTTATGTATGAAGAATCGTTTCGAACCCCTCTGTTGATGCGCTTTCCAAAGGAAATAAAACCGGGAACCGTAAATGATGACCTGGTGCAGAATCTCGATTTTGCGCCCACTTTCCTCGACTATGCCGGCATTGAAGTTCCCGAAGAAATGCAGGGAGAATCTTTCCGTAAACTGGTGGCCGGAGAAACCGAAGAATGGCGCGATGCAGTTTACTACACCTACTATGAATACCCGTCGGTACATATGGTAAAACGGCATTACGGTGTGGCCACAGACCAGTACAAACTTATGCACTTTTATTACGATATCGACGAGTGGGAAATGTACGATCTGGAAACCGATCCCATGGAAATGCAAAATATTTACGACGACCCGGCTTATGCCGATGTGCAGCAAATGCTGCATGAACGATTGGAAGAACTGCGCGAATATTATGGCGACAGCGA
>CAZXHP010000006.1:0-5126 GCA_964639655.1 uncultured Mariniphaga sp. | reverse complement strand
GATGATGCGGCATGGAATGACTGCGGTCCCTATGGGAATCAAAACATTAAAACGCCGAATATCAACAAACTGGCAGAAGAGGGAGTTGTATTCAATAATGTGTTTCTCACAACCAGTTCCTGCAGTCCCAGCCGGTGCAGCATTTTAACCGGACGCTACCCACACAGCACCGGTGCGCGCGAGTTGCACATGCCCCTGCCAGCCGAACAACTTTTGTTTGCGGGGGAATTACAAAAAGCCGGTTATTTTACAGCAGTTGCAGGAAAATACCACATCGGTCCAAAACGTCCGGAATTCGATACCATTTACGGCGGTTCGCCCAGCGGATGCGAATACTGGGTGGAAGCCCTGCAAAACCGGCCCAAAAACAAACCTTTCTTTTTGTGGCTGGCAGCGCTCGACCCGCACCGCGATTACCAACCCAATGCGATTCCCGAGCCTCACCGACCGGAAGACGTAATTGTTCCGCCTTATTTGCCCGACAACGACTCCACCCGAAAAGATTTGGCGCTGTATTACGATGAAATTTCCCGGATGGACAGTTACATTGGAGAAGTGATGGCCGAACTGAAAAAACAAGGTGTGGATGAAAACACACTAATGATTTACATGAGCGACAACGGACAGCCCTTTCCTCGCGCCAAAACCCGTATGTACGACAGCGGTATAAAAACACCGTTTATTGTGCGCTGGCCGGCCAAACTGAAAAAAGGTACTGCCGGCGGCCTGATTAGCTCCATCGACATCGCTCCCACTTTTTGTGAACTGGCTGGTGCTGAAATTTCCGAAACATACCAGGGAAAAAGTTTTGTACCAATTTTAGAGAACTACTCTGCGGAAACCAGGGACTACATTGCCGCCGAACACAACTGGCACGACTACCAGGCGTACGAAAGGGCAATCAGAAATCGGAAATATCTATACATCAGAAATGCATTTCCCGAACTGAATGCCTCTCCTCCTGCCGATGCTGTGCGTAGTATTACATATAAGGAGATGATTAAAATGCGCAAAGCCAACAATCTGAGCGAAAACCAGTCGGATTGTTTTGTAGCACCACGTCCGGCCGAAGAATTGTACGACGTGGTAAACGATCCCTGGCAGCTTCACAATCTTGCCGAAAGCACTGAACATGCAGATGCTCTGGATAAAATGCGAAAGTTACTCGAAAACTGGATTATTGAGTTTGACGACAACATTCCTGAAAATCCGACACCGGATAAATTTGACCGCTGGACCGGAGAAAGATTGAATTAACATTAAAAAATAATACGATGATTTCATTCAATACCAAATCGATGGCGCTTGCCGGGTTACTTTCGTTCGGCGTAGTGGCACAGCAAACTGTAGCAGCAGAAACCGAACATGAAAATGCCGCTAAACCCAACTTTATCGTCATTTTTGCCGACGATCTCGGATACGGTGATTTGGGAATTTTCGGGCACCCCACAATTAAAACACCCAACCTGGACAAAATGGCAGTGGAAGGACAAAAATGGACCAGTTTTTATGTTGCCGCACCGGTTTGCACACCCAGTCGGGCAGGTTTGCTCACCGGAAGATTGCCCATACGTTCGGGCATGTGCAGTGATAAACGACGGGTACTGTTCCCTGATTCCAACGGCGGACTGCCGCAAAACGAAATCACAATTGCACGGGCGTTAAAAGGTAATGGCTACCAGACAGCTGCCATTGGAAAATGGCATTTGGGACACCAATCACCACACCTGCCTACCGACCACGGGTTCGACAGTTATTACGGAATTCCATACTCCAATGACATGGACAAAATCGATCGCACCGATCATTTCACTTTGGCAGAAAATGAACGCTACGAGGCATACAATGTGCCGCTAATGCGCGATAAGGAAATTATTGAACGGCCCGCTGATCAACGCACAATAACAAAACGCTATACCGAAGAAGCAATAGCTAAAATTAAGAACCTGAAAGACGAACCATTTTTTATATATCTGGCACATTCGTTGCCCCATATTCCGCTTTTCCGTTCCGGAGAATTTAAAGATATTTCGCTGGCCGGATTTTACGGCGATGTGATTGAAGAAATCGACTGGTCGGTTGGGCAAATACTGAAAACACTGGAAGAAGAGAGAATCGATGAAAATACGCTGGTGGTTTTTACTTCCGACAATGGCCCGTGGCACACATTTAAAACCCACGGCGGAACTGCCGGATTACTCCGCGGCGCAAAAGGCGGAACTTTTGAAGGGGGAATGCGCGAACCTACTGTTTTTCGTTGGCCGGGAAAACTGAAACAGGGAGTAGTAATGGATATGGCAACCACAATGGATTTACTGCCCACTTTTTGCAAATTATCCGGAACCGAACTCCCAAACGACCGCATTTACGACGGATTCGATATTTCGCCCCTGCTTTTCGGGACAGGTAAAAGCGAACGCGATGTGGTATTTTATTATCGTGGCCAAAAAGTTTACGCCATCCGGAAAGGGGATTACAAAGCACATTTTATCACACAAAGTGAATATGGCAGTCAAACCGCTCACCCGATTACCAATCCACCGCTGGAACTAACAAACACTCCGACTGTTCACGAAACGCCTTTGCTTTACAATGTGAATATCGATCCTTCGGAAAAATTCAACATTGCCGAAGAATATCCGGAAGTAATTGCCGAAATCAGAAAAATTTTGGAAGAACATCTGGCCGGGATTAAACCAGTGGAGAATCAGTTGGAAAAGTAATCACAAAAAAAGGGAAGCAATCCGCTTCCCTTTTAATATCGATGAATACTGTTTTTTATCTTTCGGCCCTCTGCCTCGATGAATAGTTAATATGCAATGCAGCCGATTTGCGTAATTCCTGCTTAATATCGGTTACAATACCCATTTTGGTATTTTCATCCACCTTCAAAGAAGTGATCATATGAGGTCTTTCCTCCTCGGCACGAGATTCTCTTTCAGCAATAATATAATCCTGAATATCTGCCACATTGGCAAATTGATCGTTTAACTGAATACGCGGGGCAACTCCAAAGGTTTTTTGGTATTGCGGTAACGGTTCACCCACATAAATGTAACTTACCAACGATTTTTTTTCCAATTTACTCAGCTCTGTTGCATCGGGGAGTTTTATATGCACCATATAAGTAACTTCGCGCATGGTAGTACTCACCATAAAGAAGAACAGCAACATAAATACGATATCCGGTAACGAAGCTGTCGATATTGGCGGCAGTTCTTTCCCACCTTTTTTTCTGAATTTACTCATATTAATTTCCTCCTACCTTTTTGGGTTCAGCTTCAGAGATTCTTGAAGGATAAATTTCGCGTACAGCATTTTGTTGATCCATATTCAATTCGCTATAGGGTTTTCCAAATTGCTCACGCGCCAATTCATTCCTTAATTCATTAATGGCAGCAACCAGTTCGTTTTGAACAGCGATATAGGTGCCATATTGGGTATCCATGTCATTTCTCAGGGAAATAACTCCCTTTGTAACCATCATTTCACCAAAATATGGAACCTGTTTAGGTTCTTTTTCGGGCAAAGTTTCATCGTTATATGGATTAGCCATAAACTCTTTTGCCCTTTCACGCAAGTTTTCGATATTGGCATATTCGCCTTCAACCAAAAGGTCGTTATTCCGGTTAACGAGTACAACAAAAACATTACGTTCTTTAATTTGCTGATCTTCGTCAAGTTGTTCCGGCGGCACCCATTGCGGAAGTCTTCTTTCCAAACCGCTGTCAACGTCCATCGTGGTTGTTACCAGGAAAAAGATGAGCAGCATGAATGCAATGTCAGCTAATGATGCTGCCGGTATTTCAGGTACTTTTCTAGCCATAATTAATTTTCCTGTTTTTTTCCACGAATTAAATTACTTAAATAAACGGGTTACTGATGAAAACAGGATTGACAAAATGGCTAACGCGAGCAGAATATATGTAGCATATAATCCGGCATCGACCATTTTGGCCACCTGAGTTGTCAGTGTACCGTCATTAATAAACTTCTGCACACCCGGAAACTGCGGAATAGCGTCCGAAGCAAGCAGGTAAGCAACCACCGCTACTACAACCAAAAACACGAGCGATATTAGCCCTTTTTTAGCTGCTTTGATATCGGTAGCCATATGAAATAATCCGGCCAGGACAGCAATTCCTGCACCAATGGCCAGTAATACATACGACCATACCAGATTGGAATTAATCCACCTGCCCATTGTTGGATCGGCCTCATTTTCACTAATGTTTACCATCATAGAAACAATAAGAACCGCTGAAACAAGGAGCAGGACCCATAATAATATGGTAACAATTTTTCCTACTTTTTCCATGGTATTCTTATTTTTTCAATTGATGTTTAACCAGTAAATCTAAAAGCGAAATGGATGCGTCTTCCATATTGTTTACAATGCTGTCAATTTTGGCAACGCAGTAATTATAGAAAATCTGCAAAATAATGGCTACCAACAAACCGGAAACGGTTGTAATCAATGCCACTTTAATACCTCCTGCAACCAGTGAGGGAGAGATATCGCCGGCAATTTCGATGGCATCGAATGCACCAATCATACCAATTACCGTTCCCATAAACCCAAGCATTGGTGCAAGCGCAATAAACAGAGCAATCCAGCTCAACCCTTTTTCGAGCAAACCAGCCTGCACTCCACCATAGGAAATAATTGACTTCTCAACAACATCGATACCATGATCGAAGCGGTCGAGCCCCTGGTAAAAAATGCTGGCAACAGGCCCGCGGGTTTTCCTGCAAACATCTTTTGCTGCTTCAACGCCACCATTTTCGAGTGCCTGCTCAACATTGGTCAGCAGTTTTTTGGTGTTACTTGTTGCAAGGTTCAGGTAAAGGACTCTTTCAATTGCAAATGCCAATCCAAGTATTAACGCAATTAAAACGAATGACATAAACATTGGTCCACCTTCGATAAATTTTTGTTTTAACTGGCTGTGCAGCGATTGTCCTGCTTCTGCTGTTGCAGCTGCTTCTTCAACCGGATCGGCAGTCAAATCAACCTGCTGTTGCTGTGTAGCCGGTGCAGCTTCTTCATCCTGGGCAACCACAGCACTTGTTGCCATAAAAAACAGCATTCCTGATAATGCCATTAACGCGAATAGTTTTTTCAT
>CAZXHP010000005.1:1814-57904 GCA_964639655.1 uncultured Mariniphaga sp. | reverse complement strand
TAAGGTTCGCCATTGATTTTCAGGTTCAGCCAGTCGCCCGATTCCACCATTTGCCGCGAAATGGCAGCATACAGTCCCGAGTCGCCGGTTAAGTCGATAAACAACCCGAAAATCCAGGTCAGAATGACGAGCGAAAATGCAAGGGTCCAAAAGCTGTATTTAATAACCTGATTCAACCGGTATTTCTTTTAAACGGTCAAAATAAAACGATTTAAGCATTAATCATTAAATTTGCCCCAATAAAATAATGAGTTATGCCAACAACTTCAATGTTTTTTGGTATTAACAGATAATTTGTTATAATGAAAACAGCCATATTTCCCGGTTCTTTCGATCCGTTTACCATAGGCCACGAATCCATTGTACGGCGTGCCATACCCATGTTCGACAAAATAATCGTGATGATTGGTTTCAACGCCAACAAAAAATCGTTTTTCCCACTGGAAAAACGGTTGAAGTGGATCAACCAGGTTTTTCAAAATGTGGATAAAGTGGAAGTGCGCGTCCACGAGGGGCTGACTGTAGATTTTTGTAAGGAAGTGGGCGCCGGATATATTTTACGCGGGTTGCGTACTTCTTCGGATTTTGAATACGAACGGGCAATTGCGCAGGTGAATAAAAAAATGCACCCCGAAATTGAAACAGTATTTCTGCTGACTTTGCCGGAACATACTCCGGTGAATGCCACTATCATCCGCGACATTGTTTTCCACGGTGGCGACGCCAGCATGTTCCTTCCCAAAGGCCTCGATATGAACGAGTTTAAATTGAAAAATAACAAATAGGTTTTGGATGCAGAAACAAATTTTGCTTGCAATTTTTTTTCTTTTCTCCGGGATCATAAATTCTGCAACCACCATTCAGGGTAAAAATCAGGAATACGCCGGAAAACAGCTCCAGTTTTTCCAATACGCAAATCCGGTTACCCAGGAAAAAAAACCGGTGTTTACATTGGAAATCGATAACGACGGCAATTTTTCAACTGATGTAAACGTAAGCCAAACCACTTTTGTGTTTGCCGAATTTGGCATTTATCGCGGGCTGTTATTTCTGGAGCCCGACAAGACGTTGAACCTGCTGTTGCCACCGCGCAGGGAAAGGTCGTTTGCCGACAGTAAAAATCCCTATTTTCAACCCGTAGAATTTTGGTTTGCCACACAAAACGGCAGCGCACTAAACGATCTGGTTTCAAAATTCGATTCAAAACTAAACGAACTAACCGACCGCTATTTCAACCGGCTCTATTTCAGTCAGTCGAAAACTGTTTTCGATTCGCTGCAATACACGCTCGAAAATGAATTTGGAGAGGCGGCCAATTCGGTTTTCACCTGGCATAAAAAATTAAAACTGAAGGCTGTGGAAGCCGATGCTTTTCGTTTGGAGCCCGAAAAAATTTCACCGGTGTTTCAGGACTTCGATTTGCAGATTATCAACTACCCTGCATTTATTCAGCTTTTTGATAAAACTTTTGCCGGCAAACTGAGTTTTGAAGCCCGCGCGGTGAACGGGAACGCTGTCCGGCAGGCCGTTGCATCCGGAAACATTTCCTTTCTTAAAAATTTTCTAAAAGAAAACTATAAAGTGGAAGGGTTGCCCGGCGATTTGGCTTTGCTGAAAATGTTGCACGACGCTTTTTACTCGGGAGATTTTGCGCAGGATGATATTACGAGAATGGTTGGCTCACCTGTTTTTCGAGAACATTCCGAAAGCACCATCAGGGAAATTTCGCAAAATATTCTGGAAAAACTGGAATTTCTGAAAAAGGGAACTCCGGCTCCGGTAATTTGTTTGAAAAATACCGACGGCCACCGGGTTTGCACCAACGAAAGTCAGGAGGAAGAAAAAAAATTCAAATACCTGGTTTTTGCCGATACCGAAATGATTGTGTGCCGCGAACACCTGAAATACCTGACACGCACCGAAGAACAGTTTCAGAAATACCTCGAAATTATTGTGGTGCTGCGCAAAACCGACCTCATTGAAATGAAAATGTTCCTGGATAAGGAAAATATTCCGGGAATTCATCTGGTGGACGAAACCGGGGAATTCATTGAAAAATACAGGGTAAAATCGTTTCCCACCTGTTTTTTGCTGAACGAAAACCACGAAGTGGTTTTTCAGCAGACGAAAGCACCACTCGACGGATTTGAGCAGCAGTTTGGCGCCTTTCTCAGGCAGGAACTGTTCGAACGGCAACGGAATCAATCGCAATAAAGCAAAATGATCTGCTTCAGGTTCTCGTAAGTATTGGCCAGTACTTCATCCAGTTTATTTTTCTGCAACCATTTTACTTCAGTTATTCCTTCTTCAATTTGCGGGGCTATTTCGCCGGCTCCACCGTAATTCATTTCAAACCAAAAAGTTTCTTTAAAAATCCATTGCCCTTTGGTTTTCGAATAAGGCGACTCGTAAATGTGATAGGTTGAAGGCAGTTGTTTAACAATTCGTTGGCCGGAGATTCCGCATTCTTCTGAAACTTCGCGCAGGGCAGCAACCGGCGGAGTTTCACCTTTATCGATTTTTCCTTTAGGCAAATCCCACTTTCCGTTTCGAAAAATAAAAAGCAGTTGGTTTTCGCGTTTAACCACGCCTCCTGCAGCCGGCAATTCCTGAAAAACCGAACGAAACACCTGAAATAAATGGTTGGGATTGGAATGAACCAGCATAACTTTTTTTGAATTTTGAGCAACAAACTCAGCAAACCATTTCCGAATTGCTTCCGTGCCCGCCATTTCATCAAATTTTACCGTCAGGTTATTTTTTTTGCTATTCTCCGGGGCACAAATTTCAATCAACCTGTCATTCCAAAAAACTTTATACATTTGTTTCATTGTTAAAATTATATCGTTTAAAACATTACGTCAGATTATGGAACGGACACAAATTGAAGTCACAAAAAAACTCCTCGAGATAGATACCATTAAAATTCAGCCGTTAAGCCCGTTCACCTGGGCATCGGGCTGGAAATCGCCCATATACTGCGACAATCGGAAAATTTTGTCGTTTCCCGAAACCCGTTCGTATATCCGCGACAAATTTGTGGAAATTATTCAAGAAAAATATCCCCAGGCAGAAGTTATTGCCGGAGTGGCCACCGGAGCCATTGCGCACGGCGTTTTGGTAGCCGATAAAATGGGATTGCCATTTATTTACATTCGGTCGAAACCAAAAGGTCACGGACTGGAAAACCTCATAGAAGGCGATCTGAAACCGGGACAAAAAGTAGTAGTGATTGAAGATTTGGTTTCCACCGGTGGCAGCAGCCTGAAAGCGGTTGAAGCTGTAAATAACTTCGGAGGCGAAGTAATTGGCATGCTCTCCATTTTCACCTATAATTTCGACGTTGCGCAGGAACAATTTAAAAAGGCCAACATCGAACTTACACCGCTCAGCCGCTACCAGGTGTTAATAGACACAGCACTTGAAGCGGGAGAAATATCAAAAGACCAGATTGAAACCTTAATGGAATGGCGCCGCGATCCGGCAAACTGGGGAAAGAAATAATTTTTTCTTATTTTTATGAAATAATTCAAGATAATGGAAGAAATTACATTAAAAATAAAAGACAAAAGCAAAGTAAAGTTTCTGAAGCAATTGCTAAAACAGCTTGATTTTGTTGAAATGAAAAAAGAAAAAAAGGAAATAAAATCTGACCATAATATTTTTGATTCAGCAGGATTGTGGGAAGGGAGAAATATAAATGCGCGTCAGTTAAGAGATGAAGCATGGAACAGGAAGTAATTCTATGTGATACAGATGTTATCATCGAATTATACCGAAATAATCAGGAAATTATTTCAGAACTGCATAAAATTGGAAAAAAACATATTGGTATCAGTATTATCACTGCCGGTGAGCTCATTTTTGGGGCATTAAACAAACGGGAACTTCATCAAATTCAAAAAGATATAAAAAGCCTGAAAAGCATTTATTTAAATAATGATGCGGGTGAAATCTTTCTAAACTTGATGTCAAAATATTCATTAAGTCACGGACTCAAAATTCCAGACGCTCTAATTGCCTCAACAGCTATTGCATATCAGCTTGAACTTTTTACATTGAATACCAAAGATTTTAGGTTTATGAAAGAACTTAAACTCTATCATTATAGGAAAAATTAACAATTATGACAATCCACAAATACGTAAGCGAAGTTAAACTCATCGATCACAATCAGCAAATTGTTTTCGATTACCTTTCCAATTTCGAAAACCTTTCGGAATACCTGAACTCGGGATTGATAGAAAAAATCACCAAACAAATTCCGCAGGTAAAAATCAGCGATTTCGAATCGGATCGTGATTCGTGCAAGTTCAATATTACCGGTATGGGACTGGCACAAATTCGCATTGTAAACCGCGAACCCCATAAAACCATTAAAGTGGAAAGTTCGGGCGGACTACCGTTAAGTATAACTTTCTGGATTCAGCTGTTGCCCATTTCGGCCTTTCAAACCAAAATGCGGTTAACCCTGCATGCCGACTTAAATATGATGATGAAAATGGTAGTGGGCAACAAACTGGAAGAAGGTATTAACCAATTGGCGGAAACCTTGAAAAATCTGCCCTACAAGTAATCATCAAATTACAAACTCAATTTCTTTAAACAGATAAGACGATTGATTTCCCGCGCGGTCTGCCAAAAGTAGCTGCCCGTATTCTCCAATACCGAGAATCCGGGCTTCAAAAAGCGTTTCATTTTTTCTGAACTGCGCCCACGCATTTTTTCGAAATAAATTGCCGAAATAACAGGCGTCGATTTCTTCGGTTAAACCGTCTTTCAGCTTTTGGTACCAACGCATAAAAATATCCCGCACTTCGCCGGCTGTTGTTTCCGGGTTAAACTCCTCTCCTGTCAGCTTTTTCAGCGAAACCGGATTGGGTAGTTGGCAAGAAAAATCAAGCTGGTTCAAATTCAGTCCAATTCCAATGACCGCGGAATGAAAATAATTTCCCTGAATGGACGTTTCAATCAGAATTCCGGCAATTTTACCATTCTCTACGTAAATATCGTTGGGCCACTTTATTGAAACGCCGTTTACTTTGGGCTTTAACCAATCGACCAATGCCAGACTGGTAATTTTGGAGAGGTAAAACTGACTTCCCGCCGGTAAAAACCGGGGAAACAGAATAATAGTGGCCAGCATATTTTCTCCAAAAGTACTTTCCCAGCTGTTTCCGCGCTGGCCCCTGCCCTTTTGCTGAAAGTGTGACAAAACGACAGCCCCCTCTACTGCCTTTCCCGCCGTAATTAGCCTATTGGCATAGTTGTTGGTTGAATCCGTTTCGCTTAATACGATACAATTTTTATTTTCAGTTTGCATTATTACCCTGCTTTGAAACTTAATTTTATTTTCCGGGTTATAAAAAGTACAAAATTGCAGATTTTTTTTTATTGCAAACTGCAAATCAAAAAGCGAATTGAAAAATACAAAATAGAAGTAAGGCAAAAAATATATCTTTGTAGGGTTAAAAATTGTGTATGAACAAAAACGAAGAAATTACAGAAAAATTAAAAGATTCAATTCTTGAAGGAATAAGAAAAATAAAAGGAAAAACGATAACAATAATTGATTTAAATACTATTCATTATACTGAATGTGGTTATTTTATAATTTGCCACGGAACTTCATCTACACAAGTAAGTGCGATAGCACAGTCGGTAGAAGAAACAGTTGAAGCAGCAACAGGGGAAAAGGTTTGGCACGCCGAAGGCTACAAAAATTCGATTTGGGTTTTACTCGATTACGGAGAAATTGTAGTACACGTTTTTCATGAACAGGCCAGACATTTTTATAACCTCGAAGGGCTTTGGGCAGATGCAAAAATAATTCACACAGAATCAGAAAATTAGAAATAAGATATGGCAGAAATCAACAAAAATAAAAAACAAACGCCCCCCCCTTCTCCCGGAAACCCGTTTACCGGGAGCAGCAAAAAAACGGACAAAAAAAATCCAAAAGGGCCTAAATTCAATGCTTACTGGGTTTACGGATTAATTGCCGTTATTTTTATTGGAGTCCAGTATTACCTGAGCTCGTCCAGCAACCCGGTTGAAACCAACTGGAGCGAGGTAAAATCGACCATGCTGGCCAGCAACGACATTGAGCGTATTGTTGTGGTTAACGAAAAAAAAGCCAACATTTACATCAAAAAAAATAGTCTGCAGAAATATGAACCCCAGTTTAGCGAGCATTTTTCCAGGCCAGCTGAAGACGGGCCACATTTTACCTTTACTATCGGTTCGGTTGAAACCTTTGAACGCAACCTGCGGGAAGCGCAGGAAGGTTCGGCTGATGAGATTTTACCGGAATACCGGGAAGAACGGAACTGGGCAGGTGAGATTCTTTGGACCGTGGGACCATTTGTGCTGATTATTTTACTTTGGTTGTGGATTTTCAGGAGGATGAGCCGGGGTGCCGGAGGAGGCGCCGGAGGAATTTTCAATGTTGGAAAATCGCAGGCAAAAATATTCGACAAAGACCAGAAAGTAACCACAACTTTTAAAGATGTCGCCGGTCTGGCAGAGGCCAAACAGGAAGTGGAAGAGATTGTGGAGTTTCTGAAAAATCCGGCGAAGTTTACCAAACTGGGCGGAAAAATTCCCAAAGGAGCTTTGCTTGTCGGCCCTCCCGGAACGGGAAAAACACTGCTTGCCCGCGCCGTAGCCGGCGAAGCAAGTGTTCCGTTTTTCTCCATGTCAGGTTCCGATTTTGTGGAAATGTTTGTAGGTGTTGGCGCATCGCGTGTGCGCGACTTGTTTAAGCAGGCCAAGGAAAAAGCACCGTGCATCATTTTTATTGATGAAATAGATGCCATTGGTCGCGCCAGGGGTAAAAATCCCAATTTCGGCTCCAACGACGAGCGTGAAAACACACTCAACCAGCTGCTTACAGAAATGGACGGATTTGATACCAACAGCGGCGTAATTATTCTTGCCGCCACCAACCGCGCCGATATTCTCGACCGCGCACTAATGCGTGCCGGAAGGTTCGACCGGCAGATTCATGTTGAATTGCCCGATTTGAACGAGCGTGGCGAAATATTTAAAGTGCATCTCCGGCCACTCAAATTAAGTGAAGATGTAAAAGTTGAATTTCTGGCCAAACAGACCCCCGGGTTTTCGGGAGCCGATATTGCCAACGTTTGTAACGAAGCAGCGCTTATTGCGGCACGTAAAAACCGCGAAGCAGTAACCAAACAGGATTTCCTCGATGCGGTTGACCGGATTATAGGAGGCCTGGAAAAAAAGAACAAAATTATTTCGAAAGACGAAAAGAAAACCATTGCCTACCACGAGGCAGGTCACGCTTCAATAAGCTGGCTGCTCGAACATGCACACCCGCTGGTAAAAGTAACGATTGTTCCCCGCGGGAAAGCACTGGGCGCAGCCTGGTACCTTCCCGAAGAACGCTCCATCACAACCAAAGAGCAACTGCTCGACGAAATGTGCTCTGCCCTGGGCGGGCGGGCCGCAGAGGAACTGATTTTCGGAAGAGTTTCTTCGGGTGCGCAAAACGACCTGGAAAAAGTAACCAAACAAGCGTATGCTATGGTGAGCTATTTCGGAATGAGTGAAAAAGTTGGAAACGTAAGTTATTACGATTCCACCGGGCAATCGGACTACGCGTTTACCAAACCGTACAGCGAAAAAACGGCAGTACTCATCGATGAAGAAATCAAAAGGATAATTGATGAACAGTACAAAAGGGCCAAAAAAATATTAAAAGAACATACCGACGGGCACCAAAAACTTGCCGAAAAACTTCTGGAACTCGAAGTCATTTTCAGCGAAGACCTCGAGCAAATTTTCGGGAAAAGACCATGGGATAAAAAACTGATTGAAAACGAAAACGGCCCGGATAAAACCAATCCGGATGTTTCGGCAGAAACACCGGAGCCCGCCGGGAAAAAAAAGACCGGAAAAACAACAAAACAAAAAGAGGAAAACACTGAACCTCAAGGCAAAACTGTTTCTGCATAAACCAAAATCGTTAATTATGGAAAAGGGATGGAAAGAGGTTTTTCTTACAGCGCACGAATATAAAGCCACCATGGCCAAAGATATTCTGGAAAATGCTGGTCTGAAAGCAGTGATTATGAATCAGCACGATACCGCTTACCAGTCGTTTGGCGATTTTGTGGTTTATGTTGAAGAAGCAGAAGAGCAAAAAGCGCTTGAACTGTTAAAAGGACTCAAAAATTGAAAGACCTGAGCAGGCGATCCTTAACAGGGATTGTATATATTTTTCTGATGCTGGCAGGAGCGGCAATTCATCCGCTGTTGTTTGCAGTGGTTTTTGGTGCATTACTGTTTCTTACACAGCTCGAATTTTACCAGTTGCTTGAAAAGGCCGGCAATTCGCCACGTAAAAACACCGGACTAACACTGGGCATTCTTTTTTTCATCATTTGTTTCGGAATGGTCAACGATATTCTGCCCTCCAAATCGTACCTCATTTTTATTCCCGCGTTAATTTTTATTTTTCTTTTCGAAGCGTTTAGCGAACGCTCCGCTATCCTGCAAAACAGTGCGGTTACGTTCACCGGGTTTGTGTATGTGGCCATCCCTTTCAGCCTGTTGAATTTTATGGTTCACCCGGGTTATCCACACTTTCCCGTTTTTAATCCGAAAATTTTGATTGGGGTATTCTTCATTGTCTGGATTTACGATTCCATGGCCTACCTGTTTGGTTCGAAATTCGGAAAACATAAAATTCATCAAAAAATATCACCCAACAAATCCTGGGAAGGATTCATCGGCGGGGCTGTATTTTCGCTAATCACCGGTTATGTCAATTCGCTGATTTTCGACCATATACCCACATTCAGCTGGCTCGTAATCGCATTGTTGGTTATTGTTTTCGGTACTTTAGGCGACCTTTTCGAATCCATCATCAAACGACGGCTGAAAGTAAAAGATTCGGGTACAATTTTACCCGGTCACGGAGGTTTACTCGACAGGTTCGATAGTTTACTTTTTGTGATACCGGTTGTTTATGTTTGGTTAAATTTGTCAAGTAATATTTAATGTATGCAAATTCATAACGAAGGAAAAAAAATAATCCCGGTGGCCTTTTTTATTCTGGCCGTTATCGATGCTATTATTTATTTTACGCTGCGCGATTATTTCGTTTTCTATTTACTGATGGCTGCTTCACTGTTGGTTGCAGCGTTAATAGTTTTTTTCTTCCGTGTTCCGCACCGCGAAATTGAAACGAATGAAAGCCACGTGCTGGCGCCTGCCGATGGCGAAATTGTAGAAATTTTAAAAGTGAATGAAAAAGAATATTTTAAAGACGAACGCCTGCAGGTATCCATTTTCATGTCGGTTTTTAACGTGCACCAAAACAGAGCTCCGGTAGCTGGCGAGGTAGTGTATCAGCATCACAAACCTGGCGCTTATTATCCTGCCTTTGTAAAAAAATCATCCGAACTGAATGAAAGGTGTTCCACCGTTTTTAAACTGAAAGACGGCACAGAAGTGATGTCGCGCCAGATTGCCGGAACAGTTGCCCAGCGTATTGTTACGTGCAAAAAACCGGGACAGATGGCCGAACAGGGCGAAGAGTACGGTTTTATACGGTTCGGTTCGCGGGTCGATCTGTTTTTACCGCCCGACGCAGAGGTTAAAGTAGAGTTGCACCAGAAATCGGTGGGTGGCAAAACGATTATTGCCGCTTTTAAATAATTTGAAGCATGAACAAGGTGATAAAGCAAATACCCAATTTTATCACTTCGCTGAACCTGGCGGCAGGTTCGCTGGCGGTTATTTTTGCCATCGACGGGCACCTCATCTGGGCCGGAATTTTTATTTGCCTGGCCGCGGTTTTCGATTTTATCGACGGATTTGCAGCGCGGCTTTTAAAAGCGTATTCAGAGGTAGGCAAACAACTCGATTCTTTGGCCGATCTGGTCTCGTTTGGACTGGCGCCGGCAGCTATACTGTTCACCCTGCTCGAGTTTTCGATGTTCGGAAAAAACCAGCCTATTCACCTCATTGCAGCCAGTTGGGACCAGTGGCTTATCCTTTTTTCTGCTTTGCTAATGCCCGTTCTGGGCGCAGTTAGGCTGGCAAGGTTTAATACCCTGCCCGACGAACCGTTTTTCCGCGGACTACCCATTCCGTCGAACGGTATATTCTGGGCATCGATGGGACTAATGCTGGAAGTGCCCAAATATCAGGAACTCTTTCAACACTTATTTTCCACGCGTATATTACTTTTCCTCGGGTTGTTCACTTCGGGAATGATGGTGATTACCCTTCCCATGTTTTCGTTAAAAGTAAAAAACCTGAAATGGCAGGACAACTGGTACCGTTACCTGTTTGTACTGGTTGCTCTTATTTTGCTCGTCACGCTAAATGTTTACGGTCTGGCACTCACCATTTTGATCTATATTTTTCTGAATATCGGATTTTATCTTGCAGGAATCCGGTATTAATTGTGGTATCCCTGAAAATTAATTTCCTGTGCCCTAAACGCACGGTATTGTTCCTGGTCGAGCGGATAATCCCAGCAGCCCATTCGGTGGTACATTTCGCCGCCAAAACCGCTTTTAAACCGGTAAAGGCCGTACATAGGATGTGAACTGTTGGGGTTGGGAGCTGCGCCAAACAGATCGTATTCTTCGCAACCGGCCTGTCGCGCAAGCCTTATGCCTTCCCACTGAACGGCATAAGTGGCCATCAGATTTCGTTTATTTCCCGACGACGCACCGTACATGTATGTACCCCGTTTTTTGGAAAGCACCAGAAACATGGCTGCCAAAAATTCTCTTTCATGGCTGGCCATCAGCAAACGGGTATCCACATCCTCATTTCTCTGCATTTCCAGAAATGTATAGAAATTTTCTTTGGGGTGAAGTGTAATGCCGTTACGCGCCGAAGTTTCTTTATACAATTTATACCAGGTATCCAGCATGTCCATTCCGTAACTTTGCACGTGCACACCTTTTCGGGCAGACAATCTGATATTGTATCGTGTTTTAGGTTTCATCCTTTTCAACAACTGTTCTTCTTCCTGAACCAGATTTAAAAATATGGTGTTGGAAGGCAGATTGTCGGTGGGACTTTTTACCAGATTCCAGTTCCGGGTATTAAAGTTTACCCTGAATTCCTGTTGCTGGTGCGGTGGCGGGCCTAACCAGTTTCCACTCTGGTCGAAAAAATCAGCTTCGAGAGCCCACTGGTTTTCCCAGGGTAAATCGTAACGAATGAACATACAGTTTTTGGGAAGATGTGGACGCAGTACCTCTGAAAGTTCTTCCAGAAAAAGCCCGTGGTTTTCGCTTGCAGGTTCTTCTTCAGGTCCGTAAGGAATATAAGCAAAACAGTGTTTGTTGTCCACATACCTGAGTAATACCAGCAAATCGTCCTGAATCAGGTTTTTCCCCGACAAAGCCGGCAAAAGCATATCGTCCGATACTTTGTATTCAAAAGCAACCGGTTGAAACCCCTGCCGGTTTTTTATTCTTCCCCAAAATGATGATTGCTGCACAATATTGGTTGTTACAACATCATGCAGGTTTTTACTTTCTATTTTACAGTACATTACAGCAGCTGATTTTAACCGGCAAAGATAGGAAGATATTCTGAGAGATAAAATTCTATTAGTTTCAGTTCAGATCCAGCGCAATCTTCAATTTTTCTTCTATCAGCTTTAACGTTTCCGATCCAACACACCCCATTTCTCCTGAAAATATTGCCTTGTTTAAAGTGGCAATTTTATCCAGTTTAAAAACAGATTTCTTTTTCAACCCGGAATCGGAAAAATCATTCCTGCTGACATCAAACAATAAATCAGTATCGGATAAAACATCGGGAACAACAGAAGAAATAAAAGCAACAATAACATCCATTTTTCGGTCGAAAACTTTCGAAATTACGACAGCAGGCCTTCTTTTGGAAGAGGTCAGGTCGGTAAACGGGAAGTGCGTTAACACAATTGTACCTCGTTTCATTTCAATACTTTACTTTTAAATCGGCATCGGTATAAATATCCTCTTCCTCATTCTCCAAAAAGTAAAAGGCCCCACCTTCACTAGCAATTTGATGAAGTTCTTCACTCGAAATATCATCATCAATATCCTCCAAAAATGTAACAATAACTTTTTTGGGCGAATGAATTTTAATTTTTTCCAAAAACCTTAAAACCTTGCCGTCATAAATTCCCTGAACACTTAACATACCTCAATTTTTTATCAAAAATAACTGAAATCAACTTTATTTCAAAGGGATATTTCTTTTTACAGGTAAATTTAAAACCCTTTAGACTGATCAGATAGAGCGTTTTCTGAAAAGAAAAACCCCTGAAAAACGGAAGATAATTTTTTCCCGAGGGAAAGATTAATAATACGCCATGACAAATTGTTTCTTCCATTTTCAGAGGCACTAACTAAAACACGCTTTGCCCGAAAATGTTTTAATTTTTATTAACAAAAATCAATACGCGCGTTCATCTTTCCCTTCAATGTAGTTTATAAATGAAGAATTGACCACCCGGTTGCCGCCGGGTGTGGGATAATTCCCGGTGAAATACCAGTCGCCGGTATCGTTGGGGCAAGCCTGGTGAAGGTTTTCGACAGACTGATAAACGATTTCCACTTCGGCTTCACAATCATCGGGTTTTAGCAGTTCGGCAATTTTGGCTGAAATTTGTTCAGGTGTAAATGAGCGGTAAATTTCGCGCACATAATTTACCATTTCCTCTTTGGGCAGATTTTCCTGCTCTTTGCATTTGCGGTAAACTTCTTCAATAACATTTTCTTTACCGTAGTCTTTCAGCAGTTCAATGGTAGCATTAAAGGCAATAAATTTATCGAGGCGTGCCATATCGATTCCGTAGCAGTCGGGATACCGGATTTGCGGCGCTGATGAAACCACAATTATTTTTTTGGGGTGTAACCGGTCGAGAATTCTCAGAATACTGTTTTTCAGGGTTGTTCCGCGCACAATAGAATCGTCGATTACTACAAGTGTATCCACATTGTTTCTCACCACGCCGTACGTTACATCGTAAACGTGAGCTACCAAATCGTCGCGGCTGGCATCGTCGGCAATAAATGTACGCAGTTTTACATCTTTAACAGCCACTTTTTCCACCCGCGGTTCCAGCGAAATTATTTGCTTGATTTCATCGTCGGTCATGCTGCCGTTGCCTTGTTTAAGGCGCTCAATCTTCCAGTCTGTCAGGTATTCGCGAATTCCTTCAATCATCCCGTAAAAGGCTGTTTCCGATGTATTGGGAATATATGAAAAAACGGTGTTTTCAAAATCGTAATTGATTGTTTTCAGAATCGGAGTACCGAGCAGCCTTCCGAGCTCCTTCCGTTCGCGGTAAATACTGCGGTCGCTGCCCCGTGAAAAATAAATCCGTTCAAACGAGCAGGAGCTTCGTTTATGCGGAACGCGAATCATCTCCTGACTGACATTTCCTTTCTTTTTCACAATAAGCGCTTCACCGGGAGCGATTTCATGTACTTTATCCCAGCCTACATTCATCACAGTTTGAATTACCGGTCTTTCGGAAGCCACTACAACAATTTCCTCGTCATGGTAATAATGCGCCGGACGAATTCCCCACGGATCGCGTACTACAAAAGCGTCGCCGTGGCCAATGAGCCCGGCCATGGCATAACCGCCGTCCCAGTCTTTGGTAGCGCGTTCCAAAATATTCTGAATGTCGAGGTTTTCTTCGATCAACGGAGAAATTTCGTCGTTTTTGTACCCTTCATTTTTATATTTTCTGAATAGCAACTGGTTCTCTTCATCGAGAAAATGGCCCACTTTCTCCAGTGCGGTTACGGTGTCGGTATAAGCTTTGGGGTGTTGTCCCAGTTCAATTAGAACTTTGAAAAGCTCGTCGGTATTGGTTAGGTTAAAATTACCGGCAAGCACCAGGTTTCTCGATTTCCAGTTGTTTTGCCGCATTACCGGATGTACAAAATCGATGCTGTTTTTCCCGAAAGTTCCGTAGCGCAAATGGCCCAGATAAAGTTCGCCGGCAAAAGGATAATGTTGATAAGCCCAGTCGCAGTTTTCCACATCAACTCCTTTACGCTGCGCCTTTTTCAGGGGTTTATTTACTTTATCGAAAACATCGAGTATGGGATTCTGGTTGATGGATCTGTACCTGTTGATATAGGTGCTTCCGGGCGAAAGATGGTCTTTTACACAAACCATTCCGGCACCGTCCTGCCCGCGGTTGTGTTGTTTTTCCATCAGCAGGTACAACTTGTTCAGGCCGTATCTCCACGTGCCGTATTTTTCTTTGTAATACGATAAAGGCTTTAACAAGCGAATTAATGCAATGCCACATTCGTGCTTAATCTGGTCGCTCATAATTTTTGGGTTTCAACTGCGGAAAATCGATAATATCCGGAACGATAAAAGCGCCGGGATAATCTTTCTGAATTTGTTTATGCAATTTTAATGCTTCGTTTTTTGTTCTGAAATCGCCAACACGCACCCTAAAATTAGGGGCGGTATATTTCACATGCACGTTGTAATCGGGGTATTTCGATAAAAATTCCTTTTTCTTTTTTAATGCCTGATTTTTGGCATTCAGTGCAGAACTAAAGTAAATTTCAACCCGGTAACCATCCATCCCGTCGCGTTTCCTGTTATTCTCCACATGCCATTTCAGCATCTTGTTTAATCTCGCATCCTGGTTAATGGTCAAATCATCGAGAAACTGAAGTGATAATGAGTCGGAGCCTGCCGGTAAAGAATCTATCGTAAAATTATTTTGGGATGCAGCAGGAAAAGTTACCTGTGCAGCCAACAGCTGGCAAAAAAACAGACCCGATAAAAATAAAAACAGTGCCCTCATGTTTCTCCTCAATTGAGGTTGCAAATATAATTCAAAAATCCATTAATTGTTTAACGCTAAAAATCCGCTACCATTGTCTGTGACACAATCAGGTTTTTTCCCATAAACATGCAAAAGTCATTCTTCGGCCAGCGCTGCCTCCAACTCGGGCGTGATTTCCAGGTTGTGGTACACATTCTGCACATCGTCGTCCTCCTCCAGACGTTCCACCAGCCGCAACACTTTTTTAGCTTCATCAACTTCCAAAGCCGTTGTGGTAGTTGGAATACGCTGTAACCCCTGACTTTCGGGCTCTACTCCCAGTTCTTCCAGTTTTTTGGAAACACTTCCGAAATCTTCCATGGCCGATGTGATTTCAATAAATCCGTCGTTCTCTTCCATCTCTTCCGCCCCGGCATCAATCATTTCAAGTTCAAAATCCTCGTCATTTGTTTTGTCGTTATCGGGTACCACAAAAACGCCTTTGGTATCGAACAGAAATGCAACTGAACCATTAGTTCCCAAATGACCATTGTTTTTTGTAAATGCCGATCGCACACTTCCCACCGTGCGGTTATTGTTATCTGAAAGGCACTCCACAAAAATGGCGATTCCCCCGGGGCCGTAACCTTCAAAGGTCATTTCCTCGAAACTGGAAGTATCTTTTTCAGCTTTGTTGATGGCGCGTTCAATTACATCTTTCGACATGTTCTGCCCTTTGGCGTTTTGCACGGCCAGTCGCAGGCGCGGATTGGCATCGATATCAGCGCCGCCTACTTTGGCAGCAACCGTAATCTCCTTCGAGAGTTTGGAAAACATTTTGGAACGTTTGGCATCCGCCGCTCCCTTCTTTCTTTTGATGGTTGACCATTTGCTGTGTCCTGACATATTCCGACGTTTTTTTAAGTTTTCGTTAAAAATAAAAAAAGCAATTCAACCCAAAAAGTTTATCAGAAAGAAATCCGGACGATCTGTCAAAAACAATCACCACCCAAAGAACAGAATACTAACACCGAGAAAGGCGATGACCAATCCGGCGGCAATATGTACAAATTCACTTTTCTGCTTTAAATTCAGGTGTTTCGAGCCTTTAAATCCGAGGTAAACAATACCCAGCATGGTAGCAACCGTGGCAATACCAAAAATAAGTGCTACCATCACAATTCCGATGGTGCTGTGTTCAGCCGCCGGAAAAATCAGCAACGGAATGAGCACCTCGCAGGGCCCGAGTACAAAGATCAGGAAGAGCATCCAGGAGGTTATCCCGGCCTGTTTTTTCTTTTCCGCTTCGTTTTCATCAGTGGGCAGGTGGTGCATTCGACGTGCTTTTTTCGGCAATAAAAAGCTAAAAACAGGATGATGCACATGCCCATGCCCGTTTCTTTTCATTTGTCTGTAAACGCCGTAGAAAAAATAGATAAGTCCAAAAACAAAAAGCATCCAGCCTGCAATTTCCCCTCTGAACATTTCAATGGATTCCAGTTTATTGATACTTAGTCCCAGAGCAACACCCAAAAAGCCGAGCAACACTGTACTGCCCACATGTCCAATCCCGGAAATAAAAGTTACCCAAAGGGTTTTTGATTTCGACCAATTCCGCGCCTTGCTTAAAACAATAAACGGCACATAATGGTCGGGACCTAAAATGGTGTGGAAAAATCCCAGAGATGCCGCTGTTCCATATAACAAATACAATTCTTTCATCCCGAACAACTTACTTTAATTTATTGATTAAACTTGCCTGGCATGCTGCCCCAAATCCGTTATCGATATTCACCACACTGATTCCGGCTGCGCAACTGTTCAGCATGGCCAGCAACGCAGTTATGCCGCCTAAATTGGCGCCATAGCCAACGCTGGTTGGCACTGCTATAACCGGTTTGTCAACCAGTCCGCCTACGACGCTCGGCAGTGCGCCCTCCATACCGGCAACAACAATAATCACTCTTGCACCTTTTATAAGTTCTATTTTACTAAAAAGGCGGTGAATTCCTGCTACACCGACATCGTAAACCCGTTCTACGTTGTTTCCCAGAAATCCTGCCGTTTCTGCAGCTTCTTCCGCAACCGGCATGTCGGAAGTTCCGGCAGCAACTATGGCAATATACCCTTCGGTTTTTTCCTGATGGTTGTGTTGAAAAACAATGGTTTTTGCGAGGGAATTAAACCGGGCATCTGGTACTATCTCTTTTACACCTTCAAATACTTCTTCGGAAGCACGTGTGGCCAGAATGTCGATTCCGGACCGGTACATGCGTTCAACAATTTGTTTGATCTGCTCTTTCGTTTTCCCCGCGGAGTAGATAACTTCAGGAATTCCTGTCCGGACCTGCCGGTCGGTGTCAATCTTTGCAAACCCCAGGTCTTCAATGCCCTGCTCTCTCAACAACTGCAAAGTTTCCTGCAGGCTGGCCGAACCTTCTTTATAGTTTTCAAGTAATTTAACTACTTCCATCCTCCAGATTTTTAAATACCGATTCCTGAATCTTCCAAACCGGAACGTCGTGCTTTTTAGCCAGCTTTTTACAGTCTTCCAGTTCCGGCTTTGAGTTTACGAGTTTTCCTCTGTAAAAACTTTGTTTCATCCGTACATCTCCATACGGTGTCTGTACTTTTCGCTCTTGGCGCAAAAGCGCATATTTATTGAGCAATGTTTCCCGCAGGCCAATAGTGCTCGTATGCGTAAACAAAATGGTCTTCATTTTCGCGGCATCCTGGGGATTACATAATACGCAAAGCTTGTTTGCAGGTCTCGATTTTTTCATGATGATGGGTTCAATCCACACGTCCGCGGCGCCTGCTTCAAATAAAAGGTCCATGGCATACTCATAGTTTTCGGGGCTCAGGTCGTCGATATTGCACGCCAGCAAAACAGCCTCGCTTTGAATCGAATCTTTTTCCGCCTCTTCTGCCTCGGCAAGAAAAACCCGTAAAACATTGGGAACTTCGGTATCCTTCGTTCCCAAACCGTATCCCACTTTTTGCACATCAAAATTTACAGCCGGGGTAAACTCGTGAACGGTTGCCGCAAGAATAGCAGCTCCGGTCGGCGTGGTGGCTTCATAGTTTACCAGACCCGTTTTCACCGGAATATTTTTTAGTATTTCGGCGGTAGCAGGCGCCGGGACAGGCATGATACCGTGAGCACATTTTACGGTTCCTCCCCCCAACTGCACCGGAGATGCCATCACTTTATCCACTTTCAGATAATCGAGACAAATGGCTGCTCCCACAATATCGGCAATGGAATCAAGCGCCCCAACCTCGTGAAAATGAACTTTTTGTATGGGTGTATCGTGAATTTTAGCTTCGGCTTCGGCCACCAAACCAAAAATTTTCAGCGCTGTTTCTTTCACATTATCAGGCAATTCAGCATCATTTATCAGGGTTTCAATATGATGCAGGTGCCGGTGTTTTTCATTTTCCGGATTATCGATAACAACTTCTGCTTTAATGCCACTGATGCCGCGTCTTTTTTCCGCTTTGACTTCAAGACGGAAGCCGTCGATTTTCAACTTTCGAAATTCAATTTTCAGGTATTCCGGATCCACCCCAAGATCAATCAATGCCCCCAGGTTCATGTCTCCGCTTATACCTGCAAAACAATCGTAATAAAGTATTTTTTGCATTGTTCTTAATTCACTTTATTTATAACCCGGTTCAATTTTCCGGAGACAAGCCCCTCGGAATCAATCTCACATTTTTCGAAACCAATGGAAGAAAATTTTTCAGCGACCTGATTTTTTAGTAAAAGCAATCGCCCGAGCTGGTTTTGGGGCACTTCAATTTTTCCTAAAGAATCGTAATGCCTCACTCTTACTTCATCGAATCCCAACCCGTTCAGATAATCTTCAGCTTCTTCTATCTGCTGCAGTTTTTTGTAGGTCACAACGTGGTTATACGGAATCCGGGAACTGAGGCACGGGCTGGCAGGTTTATCCCAATTCGGTAAATTAAAATACCGTGCGAGTTGCCTTATTTCTTCTTTGCTTATTTTACAATCGGCCAGCGGAGATAAAATATGGTACTTTGTTGCAGCTTTCAATCCCGGACGGTAATCACCAAAATCATCATAATTGGTTCCGTTCAATACTTCAAAACCGGGATATTTATCCAAAATTTTGCTTAAATCATTGTAAAGATGATCTTTACAGAAAAAACACCTGTTTATGGGATTCTGATTGTACCTTTCATCGGATAATTCGTTGGTTTTGATAACCTCCAGCTGAATATCGAACTGCCGGCAAATGGACCGGGCCAGCTCAAAATCTTTTTTCTTTAAACTTTCAGATTTGGAAATGACCCCGATGGCATTGTTTTTCCCCTGAAACCTGCGGGCAAAAAACAAAACCAGTGTGGAATCGATTCCACCTGAAAAAGCCACAATCGCCCCCTTTCTTTGGGAATACCATTTTTCAAGCTGCCCCAGTTTGAATTTTAATTCTTCTGAAATTTCATGCATCGATTAAAAATTTATGGTTCAGATATTAATCTCTGCTATTTCTCCCGAAACAATTGCTCTGTTCATGAGCGAACCATTATCCGGTAACACCATTTCCGAAAATAATAACACCCCAAACTTAGTAAAAGTTTTAAAGGCTGTTCTAAAAATTCAAGAGAAACAACACAAAATCACTGCTTTTTTTCAGGCTTGTCTTTATCCTCCTCCCGAAATGATTTTAGAATGGCATGTGCAGCCAGAGGTGCAGTAAGATAGATAAAAGCCACCACAAACAGACTTTTGATATACACCATTGGCGTGTTAAAATAAACCGAAACTCCAATCAGTATTAAAAATATTCCAAACGACGGGGCTTTTGTAGCTGCATGCAGCCTGCTATACAAATCTTTTAAACGAATTAAGCCGATTGAAGCGATTAAAATGAAAAAAGAACCGGCCAGCAGCAATATCGATATAATTATTTTAGCCATGTCTGTGTTTTAAATAGGTTGAAACTGCAACGGTACCAATAAAGGAAATCAAAGAAATAATTACAGGTAAATCCAGGTAGATATCGTTATCGATTAAAACGCTGTACACCACAATAAACGCCATAACCACAACGGCTATAACATCCATGGCTGCAACCCGGTCGTTAATCGACGGACCTTTTAAAAGGCGAATAAAGGCTAACACCAGAGCAGCCAGCAAAAACGAAAACGAAACAATTAATACACCTATTGAAATGTCGTATTCCATAATTTAACCAGTTATACGATCTATTTTTTTCTGCATTCTAAAAAACTCGCTCAACACAAGTTCATCAGTTGTATAATACAAAACATGCACCTGCACTGTTTTTTTATCTTTGCTAATATCGATACTTATTGTTCCCGGAGTCATTGAAAGTAAATTACTGAAAAGCAGTAATCCAAAGTCAGATTTCAGTTTTACGGGTATTTCCATAAAAGCCGGTTTCATGTGCATTTTGGGTGTTAAAATATCCCAGGCAATATATAAATTGGCTTTTGCCAGGTTATACAGGTAATACGCTATAAATTCCAGCGTAAAATAAATTTTCTTTATTATTTTCATGGATTTCCCCCTTTCAAAACCGTTTCAATATACAAATCAGGATTAATAAGTTGATGGGCAGCTTCCATGGTATAACCAAAAACATACATGGCGAAAACTCCCATTAAAATACTGATAATTCCCAGCAATACCGACGGAAAGTACCCGGCAAACCCAAATGTGTATTTTTTGCCCGGATTACCATTGTCGGGTTGTTTTTTTAAAAAAGCTTCATTCCATATTTTTATCATGGAATAGAGCGTGAGCATTCCGGTAAGGATGGCAACAGCAGTAATGATGTAATTACCATTTTCAATGCCGGCTTTTATAAGTATAAATTTAGCAAAAAACCCCGAAATGGGCGGAACGCCGGCCAGGGCAAAAGCGGGAACTATAAAAAGAATGGCAGTGAGCGGACTCTCTTTGAACAATCCTCCTATTTCTTTGAGCTCAAAAGTGCCCCTTGCTTTGTTTATCATCCCCGAAACCAAGAATGTATTGGTTTTGGCAATCATGTTGTGCAGGGTAAAAAACACCGCGCCGGCAATGGCAAGTGGCGTAAAGATACCCAATCCCATTATCATATAACCTATCTGGCTGATAATATGATAGGAAAGAATACGACGGGTTTCGTAATGCGCCGCTGCAGCCAACCCTCCGGCAACCATCGTCAACCCTGCAATTACAAGTAACATCTGGTGCCAGAACTGCGGATCGTGTACAAAAAACAGGGTAAAAAAACGAATGAACGTGTAAACACCGACCTTGGTAAGCAACCCCGCAAACAACGATGAAACGGTAATATTGGGAGTGTGATACGATGCAGGTAACCAAAAATAGAGTGGAAATACGGCTGCTTTAATTCCGAAAGCTATAAAAAACAATACAGCAGAAGTATTCATCAAAATTGCCTGGTCGTCATTTTTCAGTATATGCGCCAAATGTGCCATATTCAGCGTGCCCGTTTTTCCGTAGAGTAGCCCTACCCCTGCCAGAAAAAGAAGCGACCCGACCAGATTGAGGGCAAGATACTTAATTCCGCCCTCGAGCTGTTCTTTGGAACGCCCCAGGGTTATCAGCACAAAAGACGACATCAGCATCACCTCGAACCACACAAAAAGATTAAATACGTCGCCGGTAATAAATGAGCCGTTCATTCCCATAGCAAGCCCGAAAAAAAAGATAAAAAAGCGGTTAATTTTGATGGATTCGGGTAAAAAATGAAGCGCATAAACAGCAACAGCAAAAAGAATCACAGCTGCAACAATAAGCATAAGTGCACTCAGGTAATCCACCACGAGTGTAATTCCGAACGGGGCCTCCCACCCTCCCATTTGCAGGGCCAGTACTCCGTGTTTTTGTACCAGTACAAACAAAATTACCGAGAGCAGTAACAGCAACCCCGATGCAACCGGTCCCAGCCAGCGGGCAAGTTTATCCGACCGGCAAATAAGCATGCCGATAATGAGCATAAACGGAATCAATATGGGAAGCGCAACAAGTGTTATCATCAATCGTCGGTTTTTTTCAACTGATCAAGATCGTCAGTGCCGGTTAATTCAAAAAATTTATATTTAAGTGCCAGCGTAAAAACTACAATTCCCAGGCCGATTACAATTGCAGTAAGCACCAATGCCTGCGGAAGCGGATCGGCCATTGTTCCGGCATTCACTTTTTGGCCGTCAACAAAAACCGGACTCCCCGAAACCAATCCGGCCGACAGAAACACCAGCAGGTTGGTGGCATTGCTCATAAAAATCAACCCGATAATAAATTTTAATATACTTCGGCGCAGCATCAAATAAACTCCGGCAGTGTATAAAATTCCTACTACTATGGCTAAAAGTAATTCCATTATCTTTTTTGTGTTAAAGAAAAAACAAACATTAGCGTTACACCAATTACTGTAAAAAATACTCCTATATCAAAAAGGAAGGGAGAACCAAGTTTTAATTCACCAATAAGCGGGAGTGGTATTTTTAACCATACTCCCGCCATCAGGGTTTTTCCTGATAACAGGGAGGGCAGGAAACTCAGCAAAATACCAAATAATCCTCCGGCAATCATCCACTCGGGCCAATTCTGCATACGCTCTTTAATTAGAAAAGCATCATAAGCAAACCCCCTGTAAACAACAGCCAAACCGGCCATCAATCCACCAATAAAACCACCTCCCGGGTTGTTGTGCCCTCTGATAAGTGCCAAAACGGAAAACACAATAAGCAACCATCTCAGGTATTTTGCTGCAAGTTGTAAAATCACCGAATTCATAACTTTTTGTTTTTAGTTTTCAGAAGAAGAAAAACACCGGTGGCTGCAATTGTAAGCACTGTAACTTCTCCAAGCGTATCGAGTGCCCTGAAATCTACCAAAATTACATTCACCACATTTTCGCCAAAAGCCCTGCTGTAACTGTTTTCAATAAAAAAATCGGAAATGGTTGGGTTAAGATTTACATTCACCGCTTTTATCGCCAAAATAGTCATAACTGCTCCAAAACTTAGGGCGATAATAAAATCGCGAAGCCTGGTTCGTCGGGAAGATAAAACTGCAAAACGCGGTAGTCGCTGTAAAATGGCCATAAACATAACCACGGTAAGTGTTTCAACAATTATTTGAGTTATCGCCAAATCGATGGCGCTGTAATACATAAAAATGAGGGAAATACCATAGCCTGCCACTCCCATGGAAATGATTGTTACAATCCGAGATCTCGACACGGCACTTGTTATGGCAGCTCCGAGAATAACCACTGCCAGCCCTGAAATATAAAAAGGCTTCAGTGAAAAGGGAATCCCAAATTCCCACGACCGGATAACAAATACCTGAAACCACAGCAAAAGGGAAGTAAATACAATTATGGTTAAGATATATAAGCGATGATATCCGTGCTGAACGGTTTTTGTTTTTAACTGCGCAATTTTCACAAACTTATCCATTACCCAGGCAAATACTTCATCCAACTCGACCGAAAAAATCACGCTGTTTACCTTACGCCAGGTTTCGGTCAGCTTTTTCTTTTTTACCATGGCCCGGTAAAGCAGCAGTCCAAGGATAACGGTGAGCAAACTCAAAAAGAAAACCTGATTAAACCCGTGCCACAATTTCAGTTTCACATCAATCATTTCGTTTGAAACTACACCAAGTGCCGGTTTTATAACAGCTGTTCCGAGATTACCCGGGAATAATCCCAAAACCAGGCTAAGCAACACCAGTATTCCGGGTCCTATTAAAAATGCAGCACCTTTTTCGTCAGGCTTTTTTTTGTAGGTTTTTGGTTTCCCAAGAAACACTTTACGGGCAAAAAACAACGACACAGCCACCATAAACACATTTGAAGTTACACCCAAAATGAGCACTAACGATGCAATACCCGGAGACTGTACTTTTGCTTCATAAATTAATTCCTTTCCCAAAAAACCCAGCAACGGCGGCAACCCGGCCATCGAGAGCAGAGCAAGTAAGGCGATAATAAATGTAAATGGCATATATTTCACAAGTCCGCCAAGTTCTGAAAGTTCGCGGGTACCTGTTTTCTTTTCAATAAGGCCTGCAACCATAAAAAGAGTTGCCTTGTAAAATGCATGAATGAATAAAAAAAGCATAGCTGCTTTTATCGATTCACCGGTATTAATTCCCAAAAGTAAAACCAACACCCCCAGTGCGTTGATGGTAGTGTAGGCCAGAATTCCTTTTAAATCGGTTTGCGTAATGGCAAAATAAGAACCGGTGAGCATGGTGAGTACCCCAATCAGTGAAACAATATAAATCCACTCGTTTGTTCCGCCTAATACGGGACTTAGTCGGGCAAGCAGAAATATACCGGCCTTAACCATGGTGGCAGAGTGGAGGTATGAACTGACCGGAGCAGGCGCCTGCATTGCCCCGGGCAGCCAGAAATGAAAGGGAAACTGGGCAGATTTGGTAAAAACACCAGTCAGAATCAACAATAATCCGGGAAGATAAAATTTACTTTGCCTGATGCTTTCGGCTCCGTTTATCCAGTCGTGAAGTGAATAACTGTCAACAACACTGCCCAAAAGAATAATGCCCGCCAACATGGCAAGTCCGCCAAAACCTGTAATATATAACGACTGGAAAGCAGCTTTCCGGGCCGATTCTTTTTCGTGAAAAAAACTGATTAAAAAGTAGGATAAAAAACTGGTTAATTCCCAGAAAACAAACAATTGAATGAGGTTGGCCGATAATACTAAACCGAGCATAGCGGCACTGAAAAGCATCAGGTACAGGTAAAACTTATCGGTACCGGTGTAACTTTTCATATAAGCTTTGGCATACAAAAAAATGAGTGCACCAATACCGGTAACCAGCAGGGCAAATACCATGCTCAATCCATCGAGCAAAAACTCAAAGTTCAGGCCCAACGGCGGAATCCATTCAAAAAAAAGGTATTTTGCTTCAGCGGTTGTAATTTCCGGAATCCGAACGACAAAATAGAAAAAAGCAGCGCCCTGAACAATGCTTAACAGAAAAGGCTTCCAGTTTTTCAACCGCTCCGGTATCAGAAAAATTCCCAGTGATACAATCAAAAAGACAATCAAAATCAAATGCATTTGCTATTTATTTATTAAAACACCGATCGGATCCACCAAAGCTTTAAAAAAAGGCGCAAAATCGTGATTGTTCGAAACAGAAGTGATACTTAAAACGGAAACTTTGGACAGGTTCATAATGTGGTGTGCAAAAGCGCCTATATAATTGTCGTAGGTATATCCTTCCTGGTGAGTCATCAACAGAATCATTCCTGCATCAACGGCGTCAGCATACTCCAAAACTCTTTTAAACGGCTGTATTTCAGAACGTTTATAAAGTTTCATTTTACAATGAACTCCGTTGAGTTCAAGCGTCTCTTTTGCTTCTTTTAATTTTTTGTAAATGCGGCTTTTCTTCTTTTTAATACCGCCTGCCAACACCGAAATCAGGTGAATTACAGCATTATACTCCAATCCATAATAGAGTGCTGCCGACAGCTGTTCGTTTGTTTTTTTCGTTAAATCCAATGGTACAACAATATTTTCCATCATTCCCGAAATATTGCCTTTAATGGTCATCACCGGCACCTTTGACTTTAAAGTGACGTGATATACCGTTGTTCCCAATTCATCCTCCGGATTTCCGCACTGGTGGTTTTCTCCCAGAATTACCATTCCGGCGCCCCATTCTTCTGACTTATTCAATATTTTTTCGTAAGGTTTTCCGCTCTCTACACCGGTGTTCACAATAATCCCAGGGTATTTATCCTTCAATATTCCGGCCAGTTGTACCAGCTTTTCTTTAGATTGTTCGGTAATTTTTACCAAATTATCACTGTCTGAAAAAAACTGTGCCAGCAAGCCGGGTGTGTATATTACATGCAATAAAAAAACCTCAGCATTAACTTTTTCGGCCAGGCTTCCGGCATAGTTTACAGCCTGAACCGAAGGTTCATTAAAATCGACAGGCACAAGAACTTTTTTTATGATGTGTTCCATTTTATTTTTCAATTACTTTTAATCAAAATTTCAATTCCCACAACAACTTTCAGGCAAAAATAGTTTGCCGTAAATCATAATTTTCGAAATTAAATAAAAAAAGAAAAGGTTGATATTTATTTAACCAATTTCGTTAATTTGCATAAATATAAAACACATGTTTACTGATTGTCAATGGGAAAAATGATAAAAGAATTTCGGGAATACCGTTCGAAAATGAATAAATAAAACTTTTGTGTTTTAATTTGTTATTATTAAAAACAACTTTCAGTGATATGAGTAAAATAGTTGCCATCTCTTCAACCGGCAAATCCGAAAAATCGTTTCTCGATTTGCGTTTCGGAAAGTGCGAAAATGTGGTCTTATACAATTCAGACACAGGACATTTTAGTATTCTTGAAAACCCTTACAAAAATGCGGAACACAGCGGGGTTCAGCTGGTAAAATTTCTGCAAAACGAAGGTGTTTCAACCATTATCACCGGCGAAGTCGGGCCAATGGTCAGCAGTCTGCTCGAAAAGGAGAAACTACAATTGGTGCTTCTTCACGAGGAAAAAATTAAAATTGAAGAAATTATTGAACGTTTGAAGAAATAATCCGGTTTCAGTACAACCCTGAATTTACAAACGGAATGAGTGCCAGAATAACCGCCTGCCGGTAAAGTTCGGTGCGGTCAATCTGGTTGTGGGTCAGTAACCCTACTGCTCCGTTTTTTTGTTTGGAGTTGGATGCGCTAAAAACCAAATCGTTGGCTGCGCCCAACTCAAGTCCGCCGGCAACCAGATGACCAACTTTTTTTGGCAGTAAAAAAGTGGCCGTACGGGCTTCTCCTTTTCTTCCGGCACCATAGATTACAATCCAGGCAAAGGCAGTCAGTCCGTTTTCTTCGGCCTGAACTCCACCTTCAATTCCTACCCAAAAATCAGCGTCGTGTATTTTTTTCCGGGCTTCCGTTGCCCTGTTGCGCGCTCCAATCAATGTTTCCCTGTCGGTTAACGGCTGGTCGGACACACCCGATCCTGCAAGCACACTTTCAATCTCCACCTCACTAAAAAACGCCTTAAATCCTTTTTCAACCGCTTTTAATTTTACCGGATTTTCAGATGCAACTACAATTTTCATGCTTTTGGTCTTTTTCATCTCAACCGGCAATATGTTACTATTTTATTTTTGAATTAAACTTTTAAGCCGGAATTATTATTTTCGCCTGATAAAATTGAAAAATGTTAGTCAGAAAAGCAAAATCAAAAGACCTTAATTCCATTCTGGAATTTCAACTGGCCATGGCCAAAGAAACGGAAGGAATTGATTTAGAACACAAAACGGTGGAAAAAGGAGTTGCTGCCGTTTTGGAAGATTCTTCCAAAGGTAACTATTACGTGGCTGAAAAAAACGGAAAAGTTATAGGTTCGCTGCTCACCACCTTTGAGTGGAGCGACTGGCGCAACGGAACTGTTTTATGGATTCAGTCGGTGTATGTTGTCCCCGAACTCAGGCGAAAAGGCGTTTACAGCAGGTTATACGAACACGTGAAAAACCTTGTGCTGGAAAATGCCGGATTGAAGGGCATCCGTTTGTACGCCGATAAAACAAACGCGGCAGCGCACAAAGTTTACCAAAAACTGGGTATGTCTCCCGATCATTACATTACCTTTGAATGGTTAAAATAAACGGAGTTTTGAACACAGGACTGTACAAATTAATTGAAGAGGGCGAGCACCAGCAGCAGGATTTTAAGTTCTGCATCAACGACTCGAAAAAGATTGCCAAATCGCTGGTGGCCTTTGCCAATACCGATGGCGGACGGTTACTAATCGGGGTAAAAGACAATGGTAAAGTGGTGGGCATCAGTACCGATGAAGAATATTACATGGTGGAATCAGCAGCAAAAATCTACAGCAACCCGCCCATCGGTTTTACTACCAAACAATGGAACTCCGACGGAAAAACCGTTTTGGAGATTTCGGTGCAGCCCAGCGATAAAAAACCACATTTTGCAAAGGACGAAAGCGGCAAATGGCTGGCCTACATTCGTATAAACGACGAAAATGTATTAGCCCACAACATTCAACTGGTGGTATGGAAAAAACAAAACAGTCCGAAAGGCATCCACTTTTCTTATTCTAACGATGAAAAATTTCTGATCGAATATCTTCAAAATAACAAAGAAATTACTTACTCAAAATTTATTCGCCTGGCCCATATCTCCCGGAAAAAAGCTGAAGAAGTACTTAGCAATTTTGTGGTAATGAACGTGGTAAAAATGCAAACCACGCGAGAAGGAACCGTTTTTACTCTAAACGGCGATTTCGATAAAGCCGAAATTGAAAAATTCAAATGATTCTCGCTTTAACAAACTTTTTACACTTTTTTATTTATTTCAAAACATATGGCCTGATTTTATGTTTATTTTTGCGAACTCAATACAAATTTTAAAAAAATGACACGAACAGGATTAATTTTACTTATTGCGCTACTTACCGGATTTACAACAATGGCGCAAAACGATTATCTCGATGCCCAGGCAGAAGCGAATGAAAAAATTTACACTGGCGGCGAAACCCACGAAGTAAAAATCTTCCCGCAAAAATTTAAAGGCAAAACCCCGAAAAACGTTATTTTGCTCATCGGCGACGGAATGGGAGTTTCGCAGGTTCAGGCGGGTTATACCGCAAACAAAGGAAAACTGTATTTGGAAAACTTTAAACATGTTGGTTTTGCCAATACCTCATCAGCCGATAAATATGTTACCGACTCGGCTGCCGGAGGGACTGCCCTTTCGACCGGACAGAAAACATATAACGGCGCCATTGGGTTAGATGTGAACAAAAAACCCATAAAAACCATTCTTCAGGATGCTGAAGACAAGGGGCTGGCCACCGGTCTGGTATCCACTTCTGCAATTACCCACGCCACGCCGGCTTCATTTATTGCCCACCAGGAAAGCCGGAACATGTATGAAGAAATTGCCGCCGATTTCCTGAAAACCGACATCGATGTGTTTATTGGTGGCGGCTACAAACACTTTACCGAAAGAAAAGACGGGCGTAACCTGGTTGAAGAACTCGAACAAAAAGGCTACCGCGTGGAAGAGGACATCAACACCATAAAAAACATTAAAGATGGCAAACTTGCAGGACTGACCGCTGCCGAGCACAACGGACGAATGGACGAACGCGGCGATATGCTGCCGGTTGCCACCAATACAGCTATCAACATTCTGAGCAACAACAAAAAAGGGTTCTTTTTAATGGTGGAAGGTTCGCAGATTGACTGGGGCGGACATGCCGGAAGCACCATTTATATTGTGGAAGACATGCTGGACTTCGACCGTGCTGTTGGAAAAGCGCTGGAATTTGCGGCCGGCAACAAACAAACCCTGGTAATTGTTACCGCCGACCACGAAACGGGCGGAATGGCTATCGTGGATGGCAACAACGAAACCGGTATGGTAAAAGGCGAATTTCCAACCGGAAGCCACACGGGAGTTATGGTTCCTGTTTTTGCCTATGGCCCCGGTGCTGAACAATTTACCGGAATAATGGACAATACGGATATTCCCAACCGAATCAGAAAACTGCTGGTGGGAAACTAAAACAAAAAGAATAAAAGTTTCCCTATACGATAATCAGATCTACCCCGAGTTCTTCGACGGCACTTGCCGTTTTCTCGGGGAGACCTGAATCAGTGATTATCACGTCAATCTTTTCAAGGTTGCAAATTCTCCCAAACCCTCTTCGCCCAAACTTCGACGAATCGGTTAAAATAATCGTTCGGTGGGCAGCTTCCATCATTCTTTTATTTAACATGGCTTCCTCAATGTTCGAATTGGTGACTCCATATTCAATATCTATTCCATCTACACCCAAAAATAATTTGGAACAGGAGATATTGCTGAATAATTGTTCGGCAAAATCGCCAACCACCGAAAATGAATTTTTGCGAACGAAACCTCCCAGTTGTATCACCTCGATATTGTTTATACTGTTGAGCACCAAAGAGGTTTTAAGCGAGGAGCTCACAACTGTTAAAGCATTTCCGGGTTTCAGTTCCTGGGCAAAAGTGTGAACGGTGGAGCCGGCTGCCAGAATGATGGTATCGTTGTTTTCAATCAATTTACACGCAGCCGAGGCTATTCGTTTTTTTTCCGTGGTTCGCATCTTTTCCTTTTCCTGCAAATCGATATCGGAAGTGTACGGATTTACAGGGCTTGCACTTCCATGCGTTCGGTACAACAGTTTTTTACGTTCAAGATTTTTCAGATCTTTTCTGACTGTTACCGGTGTAACATCCAGTTCTTTGGCAATATCCGATACTTTTATAAAACCATTTTTATTTAAGGCATCCAAAATATACTTATGCCTTTCTGCAATGCTCAACATAATCTATCGTTTGTTATCGTTTTGTAGCGAAATAGTTATTTTTTTGTTACAAATATATGTTTTTAAATTGTTATGCTAATGTGTACCTCAATTAATTTTTCCTATTTTAGCCTGTCATTGTTCAAAAATGATTAAAATTCGATTAATATTTTGTTTCGTTTTATATCTTTTTTGTATTTTTATATAAAAAATGATACTCATTTTGTTGTTTTTTAATTTTCTTTTATCTATTATTGCATGAATATAATTTGAAATTTGCAAAAAAAAGATAGAAAAAGAAAATAAAAAGGCGATGTTCGATAAATTGGCGTACAATATATTTTTAGCAATAACCCTTTTGAGTCTTCTTTCATTACCTGAATGCAGAACACTTGCCGGAGAACCCAAAGGGAACTTTTTAAATTTTAAAAACTCTTCCGAACTTCAAAGTTATTTTGAATACAGGGAAGACGGAGCTATTATAATAAGCGGACACCGGGGCGGACGCGAAAGAAATTTTCCTGAAAACAGTATTGAAGTGATGGAGGATGTTCTGAAGCGGATGCCTGCATTTTTTGAAATTGACCCACGTTTGACGAAAGACAGCGTTGTCGTTCTGATGCACGATGCTACCATTGACCGCACCACAACAGGGAAAGGGAAATTAGCCGATTATACATGGGAAGAGCTTCAGTCGTTTCAGTTAAAGGACAGCGACGGGAATCCTACATCCTTTAAAATACCCACACTCGAAGAAGTCATTCTCTGGAGCGAAGGAAAAACCGTAATTAATCTGGACAAAAAAGATGTTCCCATGAAGATGATTGCCGATCTAATAAAAAACCACCAGGCTGAAAACCACGTAATGCTTACCGTACACACGGGCGCCCAGGCCAGGTACTATTATGACCGGTTACCGGGCGTTATGCTTTCGGTTTTTGCACGCAATGCCAAAGAATTCCACGATATATCCATCTCGGGGGTCCCCTGGCGGAATATGATCGCTTATGTGGGGCACACCATCAATGACAATAACAGGGAAATTGTTGAAAAGCTGCATGAGCGGGGCGTCAGGTGCATGGTTTCGTTTGCCCCGACACACGACAAGTTACCTGCTGCAAATGAACGGCAGAATGCTTACAAAGAGGAGTTAAGTAAAAATCCCGATATCATCGAATCGGATTTACCTGTAGAAGTATGGTCTGTTGTACGTTCCCATTAGAATGCCGACGAGAATCATTACAGATGTGAACAAAAGTCACTTACTGGTTAAAGGACAAATAAAAATTGGGGTATGTATTTAAATTACAACATTCAGATTAAAAAAGGGAAAGGGATAGCGTTTAAAGCATTTCTATCCCCTTCCGAATTCGTTATCAAATGATTTAATAACTTAAAAATGTAAATTTATGAACAATTTGTGGTTATTCCATGACTGTAGGCCATGGATACAAAAAAGCTTAAAAAAGCTGGAACTTACCGCCTGTATTTTGTGCATTTCAGTTTTGGGCGTTTTTGCATCTGATAATCGCACAGAATCCATGGAGTCTGAACAGGTTATGCAGAGTGCAACCGCGCAGCAACAAAGCGTTTCCGGAAAAGTAACCGATTCCGGTGGGCAGCCGCTGCCGGGCGTCACAGTCGTTTTAAAAGGTACGGCACAAGGTACAGTTACCGATGCCGACGGAGAATACTCTCTCACCGGTATCCCTGAGGATGCCACACTGGTATTTTCATTTGTAGGGATGCGAACACAGGAAGCTGTTGTGGAAAGCCGCACAACAATTAATGTAACAATGGAGGAAGAAACAATAGGTTTGGAAGAGGTTGTTGCTGTGGGTTACGGCACGCAAAGAAGAGCGAATCTCACCGGGTCTGTTGCTTTAATTACGCCCGAAGATTTAAGCTCCAGACCGTTTGCTTCTACATCGGTCGCCTTGCAGGGTGTGTCTCCGGGAGTAACCGTCACTACCTCATCCGGCGCCCCTGGAAGTAGCGGTACCATAAGAGTCAGGGGTATTGGAACACTAAACAATTCCAACCCTCTCATTTTAATTGACGGGGTAGAGGGCGACCTGAATGTAATTGACCCCAATATGATTGACGCGATAACTGTACTGAAAGATGCCGCTTCGTCTGCGATTTATGGATCGCGTGCGGCTAACGGTGTTATACTTGTCACCACCAAACGGGCCAGGACCGATGAGCTTAAGGTGGGTTATAATGCCTATGTCGGTTTTCAAAGTCCTACAAATTTACCCAATAAAGTCGATGCCATCGACCATATGGAGATGATCAATTTGGCGCATGTAAATTCGGGTGCTTCACCTTTATTTTCTGAAGGTTTTATAGAGGAATACCGGCAGAACATGGATTCCGATCCGGACAATTATCCGAACACTGACTGGCAAAAGGGAATTTTGACCGGATCAGGCGTTATGCACAACCATAACTTTACTGTTAATGCGGGTGGAGAAAAATTCCGTTTTTTAACTTCGCTCGGGTACCTCGACCAAAAAGGGATCATCGAAGTTTCAGGCTATGAGAGGTATTCATTTCGGAATAATGCCGACATCATTTTCAACGATAAACTACAGATGAAATTTGATGTTCAGTATATTAAGAAAAATACTACTGCTCCGGGAGGGGGACTGTCGGAAGTTTTCCTGCAAATGAACCGTATTCCTGCCATTCAGCCTGGGGTATATTCCAACGGTTTATATGGAGAAGGATGGAACGGGAATAACCCTATCGCTTTTGCCGGCAAGGATGGAGGTTCCCAGGTAGAAGAACATACCAGTTTGCTTGGTAGTTTTATGGTTAATTATCAACCGTTAAAATGGCTCAGCGCAGAACTACTGGCAGCACCCAAGTTCAATGAACTGTATAACGATAACTATAATAAAGCGATCACAACCTATCATTTCGACGGGACTCCTTTGTTTACAAGACCCGAAAAAAGTACACTGGCCAACCGGAGTATTCGTTCGTTGTACGGAAATTATTATGCGTCGCTGACAGCCAACCAGATTTTTAACAAGCATGAATTGAAGTTGTTGCTTGGTTCTTCGCTGGAAACGTTCCATACCCGTAATTTCAGGGCTTTCCGTGATGATTTTACATTCCCGGAATACCGTGTGCTCGATGCAGGGTCGCAGGAAAACATGCAGGCCAGCGGAACAGCTTCGGAATGGGCATTGCAATCGTTCTTCGGAAGGTTTAATTACGACTATGACTCAAAATACCTGCTCGAAGTTAATGCACGTTATGATGGTTCTTCACGTTTTGCCAAAGGGCACAAATATGGCTTCTTCCCATCTGTTTCGGCTGGCTGGCGTATTTCCGGTGAAAACTTTATGGAAGGAATAAATAATACCATCAGGAACTTAATGCTCAGGGCTTCATGGGGCCGGCTCGGCAATCAGAATATCGGGACATATCCTTTTGCATCGACTTTGAGCCTTGGTTCCTATTCAATGGGCGGACAAATCGTACCCATTGCAGCTTTAAACGATATGAGCAATCTACTGATTTCCTGGGAAACTTCGGAAATGACCAACATTGGGTTAGACATTATGATATTCAATAACCTGACGTTCAACTTCGACTGGTACGATAAAATTACGTATGATATCCTCCTTAACCTGGATATCCCTTCTACCATAGGGCTGAATGCGCCAACACAAAATGCAGGCGAAGTGAGGAACAGAGGTTGGGATATCGGTGTAAATTACAGGGGAAATATCGGCGAGTTAAAATATGGAATTGATTTGAGCCTGTCGGATGTTAAAAACGAAGTACTGGATTTAAGGGGAGTAAGTCAAACAGGACTATTGGTAAGCAGGGAAGGTTATCCGATTAATTCGATTTATGCTTTGCAGGCGGACGGATATTTCCAGTCGCAGGATGAAATTGATTCCCACGCATCACAGATTGGGGTTCTGGCTCCCGGTGATATACGGTATGTCAACCAGAACCCGGATGTGGACAACATGATCAATGCCGATGACTATGTGATAATAGGCAGCACCATTCCACGCTATACTTATGGTTTAAATATTAATGCTTCGTATAAAAATTTCACTTTTAATACTTTTTTGCAGGGAGTTGGGACAGCCGATGGCTATTTGCACGGAAGGGCAATTCAGCCCTTCTATAGTGGGGCATCGGCCTATGAAGTCCACAAAGACTATTGGACTACAGACAACCGGAATGCCGCATTTCCCAGGTTGACATGGGGCGATTCGGGAAACAATTATCAACACTCCAGTTTCTGGATGAAAGATGCTTCTTATTTAAGGTTGAAAAATATTCAACTGGGATATAATATCCCATCGAAAATTATCAACGCGATGAATATCGATCAGCTTCGTTTTTATATAAACGGGCAGAACCTGTTTACCCTGGATAATTTCTGGCATGGGTACGATGTGGAAACACCCGTGGGTACGGGAACAAATTATCCCCAGGTTAAAATTTTCAGCCTCGGTGTAGATGTTAAATTTTAATATTTAAACAAAACAAAAAAGATGAAGACAAAAATTTATTATAGTTTGTTGCTGATTTGTCTGTTGACAGTTGTAAGCTGTGAAGACATTTTAGACAAAACCCCCCTGGATAGTCCTTCCTCTGCATCCTTCTACAACAACAGAACTGAAGTTGATATGGGGTTGTTCGGATGTTATGAAAGAATTGTAAACAGAATTGGCCTCACCGGCTCACGTCCGTGGATAGTCATGTTAGACAATATAACAGACATAAGCTGGAACCGCAGTGCCAATCAGATGCAAACTTTGGGAAACGGAACAGCAACCAGTGAGAATCTTTCCTGCAGAAATGCGTGGAGGGATTTTTATGCAGTGATTGCACGAACAAATTTTTTGCTCGACAATATCCATAACGCAGAAGAGGTTGTTGCTACGGATTACCTAAACCAGGTTATCGGGGAGGCACGGTTTATAAGGGCGTACAGTTATTTTTACCTTACGGAGTTGTTTGGCGATGTCCCTTTGATTACCGGGAGTATAACCCTCGAAGAAGCCGAGATGGAAAGAACGCCGAAAAATGTAATTGTAGATTGGATTTTGGACGAAATGGATGAGATTGTTCCGCATTTGCCCGTGTATCACGATGGCAACGTCACCGGGCGTGCAACAAGTGTGGCGGCTTATTTTCTGAAAGCCTATACTGCTTTGTGCAACAACAACTGGACGGTTGCTTCACAGGCCGCCAAAGCGGCTATGGATTTAGGTCATTATCAGCTACATCCCGATTATGCCGAACTTTTTACCTACGACGGGGAAGAATCCAGGGAAATAATATTTGCCATGCAATATTTAAAAGGAGTACACACTCACGATAATCATCGCTATCTGGCATCGAGGCTTGCAGCAGGGGTTTCCAATGAAGTTCCGACACAACCTTTTGTCGATTCTTATGAGTGCATTGATGGTTTGACCATCGACAAATCCCCTCTGTTCAATCCACAAAATCCTTATGAAAACCGGGATCCCCGGTTACACATGAGCGTTGCTATTCCCGGAACGGTTTATCTGGGGTTTCAGTTTGAAACACACCCCGACAGTTTAAGAATTTGGAATTATAACGCGAGCCCCCCTGTCCGTATCAACAATACCGATGCAACCAATGCCTTCGCTACATTTACAAACTATCTTTGGCGAAAATGGACCGATATCAGGGATTTGGACGACACCCAGAACTGTGAGATGAATATTACACTCATGCGATATGCTGAATTATTGCTCATCTATGCAGAAGCAAAAATTGAGGCAAACGACATTGACGATTCGGTTTACGAGGCGCTCGATGCAGTGAGGGAACGCGTGGGAATGCCGGCGGTGCCGCGTAGCAGCACGCAGGCGTATCTCCGTTCTGTAGTCAGGAGGGAAAGAAAAGTAGAACTTGCTATGGAGGGCCGGAGACTGATCGATATCAGACGCTGGCGCATAGCAGAACAGGTATTGAACGGACCGAGGTATGGTAACAGTAAGGTCGAATTTCTGTCGGAACCACCTGTTATCGATGAAAACACAATACCCGACTATTCCAATATTCCGAATAAAGATATAATGCGGGTTGTTGAAACAATGGTTTTTAATCCCGGTCAGCACTATTTATGGCCTATATATCCTGTTGAACTGCAAACAAATACGAAGTTGGTTCAGAATCCGGGGTGGTAAAAATCAATAGTTGCAGAATGGGTATTAATAGTAATGCCTGTTCTGCAAACTGTAAATAAAGTAGAATGACTAAAAATCAAAAAAAGACAAATTCAAAGCCACTTTTACAAAGTGCGTTTTCAAGGCGTGAATTTCTGGGGAAATCTGTTATTGCAACGACTGGTATAAGTTTATCGGGACTTTATTCATGTTTCTCCGGTTCAACAAAGCGAAACGATCTTCGGGTAATTGCCTACAATGTTTACAAATGTGCCGGCTGGCCAGCCGACAAGGTGACAGAAAAAAGCCAGATACCGGATTTACTGGCACAGGAGCTGGCACAGTACGAACCCGACATTATCAATTTTTCTGAATCGCCGGACGAGGAAACAGTCAAAAAAATTGCCAAACAACTTGGGATGAACTATGCCTGGTTTCCCAGTGCCGGAAACTGGCCGGGTGCAATCCTGACCCGCTTTGAGATTATCGATTCGGCCAATGTTCCGATTATTAACGGAAACAGGCCGGACGACTTGTTTACCAGACATTGGGGAAAAGCCACGCTCCGGCGACACAGTGGCGAGGTGATTGTTACACACTCGGTTCATCTTTTCCCTTTTGATAATCAGGAATCAAGGGAAATCAGATGGCGTGAGATTTCGAAAATTCTTGATTCAGCCGAAGAGGACATTAACGACAATAAATCTGTATTAGTAATCGGCGATTTGAACCATACGCCCGAAATGCCCGAATACACAGAGTGGATTAATGCCGGATGGGTGGATACGTTTGCTAAAGTTGGTAAAGGAGAAGGCTTTACTATCAGAGCAGATGAACCGGGTAAAAGAATCGACTATATACTGGCTCATGGTCCAATTACAAATAAAATTTCTGAATCACGACCTTTGTTCGAAGGGGCATTTCGCACCGATCCGTCCAATCCGGATTCATTTGCGCTGAGCGATCATTTACCTCAGTATGCCGTTTTTGAATCAGGCGATTAAAATTTAATGAATCTAAAATAATACTATTTGCAGCGCTTAAAATTCAAATTAAAAAAAGGGGTAATCCCGAAAATATTTTCCCACAACAGTATTTGTTAAAATCAAATTTATGAATCAAAAAAATGAATTTATGAATAATGTATTCTTTTTCCATGGCTGTATGGCATGGATTCAAAAAAAACTAAAAAAAACAGGAATTACAATTTGCTTTTTATGCATTACAACATTAGCCGGTTTTGCTTCCAAAAGTTACAATCATCCGGTGTTGCATACAGACGGCAAACAAAATGCAACCACACAACAGGAAAGAACCATTTCAGGAAAAGTAGTTGATGAAGAGGGGAAACCGTTGCCCGGAGTAACCATCACCATTGTAGGAACAACCCGGGGAGTAATTACCGATGTGGACGGCACATACTCAATTGAAGCTCAGCCTTCGGATAAACTGGTTTTTTCGTTTATTGGAATGGAGAGCCAGATTATCGACGTGGGCAACCAGGTTACCATCGATATAGAGATGGGGGAAAAGATTGACGAATTGGATGAAGTGACAGTTGTGGCATTTGCCAAACAAAAGAAGGAAAGTGTACTTGCGTCAATAAGTACCGTAAAAACAGAGGAACTAAAAATCCCTTCGAGTAACTTGACTACCGCATTGGCTGGTCGTGTATCCGGACTTATTTCCTACCAGAGAAGCGGCGAGCCCGGAGAAGACGATGCCAGTTTTTTCGTGCGTGGTGTCACTTCTTTTTCTTATGCGGCAGGTCCGCTAATCTTAATCGATGGAGTGGAAATGTCATCGTCTGATTTGGCCCGGCTCCAGCCCGACGATATAGCCAGTTTCTCAATTATGAAAGATGCTACAGCTACGGCTTTGTATGGGGCCAGAGGTGCTAACGGTGTCATTTTGGTAACAACAAAAGAAGGAAAAGAAGGTCCGGCGAAAATTTCGTTCCGGTATGAAACGTCGTTTTCAATGCCTACCCAGAAGGTAGATCTGGCCGATCCGGTTACCTACATGAAATTGAACAACGAAGCTGTTTCCACACGAGACCCATTAGCTGTTATGCCTTATTCTCGACAAAAAATAGATATGACAGAACGTGGCATCAATCCGCTGGTTTATCCTGCCAACGATTGGTACGACTTATTATTTAAGGATTTTACCGTTAACCAAAGAGCAAATTTTAATGTGAGTGGCGGCGGTAAAGTTGCACGATATTATATTGCGGGAACCTATAACCAGGATAACGGAATTCTTAATGTCGATAAACAAAATAACTTCAACAATAATATTGATCTTAAAAAATACCTTTTACGATCGAATGTGAATATAAATGTAACCCCTTCTACCGAAGTTGTCGTTCGGTTGCATGGAACATTCGATGATTATTCAGGACCGATTGACGGCGGATCGGAACTATATCAAAAAGTTATGCGCAGCGACCCGGCAATGTTTCCTGCTTATTATCCTAAAACCGATGAAACAACTCACGTCCAGCATATTATGTTTGGAAATTACGAGACAGGAAATTATATTAATCCGTATGCCGATATGGTTAAAGGCTATAAAAATTACACCAAGTCTTTAATTTTAGCCCAGTTTGAATTAAAACAAAATCTCGATTTTATCACTGAAGGTTTGAACCTGCGAGGATTATTCAGCACCAACCGCAGTTCTTTTTTCGATGTTTCGAGAAGTTTTAATCCGTTTTACTACAATGTAGTCAACTACGACAGGGCAAACAACACCTTCGACCTTTTTAAAATGAATCCCGATACCGGGACTGAATATTTGGGTTACAGTGAAGGACAGAAACAAATATCAGCCACATCTTACTCGGAATTAGCAATTAATTATGACAAAACCATTAATGAAAAGCACGGAGTAAGCGGATTACTGGTCTCGATATTACGTAATTATATCGAAGCGAATGCAGGAAGCCTTACTTTGTCGCTTCCCTCCCGAAATATGGGAATTTCAGGAAGATTTACATACAGTTACGATAACCGCTATTTTACTGAATTCAATTTCGGCTACAATGGTTCGGAAAGATTTTCAAAAAATGAAAGGTTTGGGTTTTTCCCATCCATTGGCGGAGCCTGGTTTGTATCGAACGAACAATTTTGGAGCGGTGGCTTAAAAAATATCATCTCGAAACTAAAAATAAAAGGAACCTACGGTTTGGTAGGTAGCGATGCTATAGGCAGCCGGCAAGACCGCTTTTTCTACATGTCGGAAGTTAATATGAATAATTCATCGAGAGGATATACCTTCGGGGAAGATTACGGGTATTCTGTTAACGGGGTTTCTATTTCACGGTATGCCAATGACTTAATTACCTGGGAGACATCCTATAAAACAAACCTTGGTATTGAATTGGGATTACTTGATGATTTTGAATTAATGGTCGATTTGTATAAAGAAAACAGAAAAAACATTTTAATGAACCGATCCAATATTCCAACAACAATGGGGTTGCAGTCAACTCCTCAATCCAATGTTGGAGAGGCATCAGGCCGGGGAATTGATTTTTCAATAGACTACAACAAGGTCTATTCCAATGGATGGTGGATTACGGGAAGAACAAATTTTACTTACGCAACGGCAAAATTTGAAGTTTATGACGAAATCGATAATACGGATACTCCCTGGTTAAGCAGGGTCGGACAACCGATCGGTCAGCAGTGGGGTTATATTGCCGAACGCTTGTTTGTCGATGAATTTGAAGTTAAAAACAGCCCGGTTCAAACCTTTGGTGAATACATGGGAGGCGACATTAAATACAGGGATATAAACAATGATGGAGAAATTACTGCACTGGACATGGTGCCAATCGGATATCCGACTACCCCCGAAATAATCTACGGATTTGGTCTTTCGGCAGGTAATAAAAAACTGGATTTCTCATTCTTCTTCCAGGGGCTTGCCCGCGAATCATTCTGGATTAATGCAAATGCAACCCATCCTTTTGTAGATAACGACGGAACCAGTAGTGTTATTTCAAAAAATGCACTTTTAAAGGTTTATGCAGACAGCCATTGGTCTGAAACAGATCAGGATGTTTATGCGCTTTGGCCCCGTCTGTCAAACCGTGTAATTGAAAACAATACACAACGCAGTACATGGTTCATGCGCGATGGTTCATTTTTACGTCTAAAATCGGTTGAGCTGGGATATACTATTCCTGAAAGTACGATTCAACGAATACATGTTAAAAACATGAGATTATATGTTAGCGGAACAAATTTACTGAGTTTTAGCAAGTTTAAACTTTGGGATCCTGAAATGGCCGGTAATGGGCTGGGATACCCGATTCAAAAGGTTTATAATATCGGACTTCAACTTTCATTTTAAAAACAAAACGAAACAACAATGAAAAGATTAAAATTATTATCAATAGTATTTTTTATGATCCTCAGTATATCATGTGCTGATTATTTAGATGTGGTTCCAGACAACGTGGCAACAATCGATTATGCTTTCCGCGACAGAGAAAGTGCTGAAAAGTTTCTTGCAACCTGCTATTCTTATTTACCCGATTTGGGATATATTCGGGACCCCGCAATGATGGGCAGCGATGAGATATGGAGTCACGATATCGACAGAACCGAGCATGTTTATCAAAATACTTACTACGTGAAACTGCCGGGCAGACAAAATGTGAATGATCCACTCCTTAATTTTTGGGATGGAAGATTGGGTGGAACAAATCTTTTTATCGGCATAAGGGATTGTAACATATTTCTTGAAAACATTCATTTGGTTCAGGACTTGAATGAAACTGAACGAAACAGGTGGATTGCCGAAGTTAAATTCCTTAAAGCCTACTATCATTTTTATTTATTGCGGATGTATGGTCCGATTCCGGTTATACGCGAAAATATGCCGATTCATGCAGGAATTGAAGAAGTACAGGTTTTTCGTGAACCCGTTGATGAAGTTGTTCAATATATTGTGCAACTCATTAACGAGGCCGTACCTGATTTACCTCTGGTAATACAAGACCGGATATCATCTTTAGGACGCATTACCCAACCTATTGCACTCACAGTAAAAGCCGATGTTTTAGTTACAGCTGCAAGTCCGTTATTCAATGGAAATTCAACTTATTCAGGATTTGTCGATTCAAGAGGAGTCAACTTATTCAATAATAGTTATGACCATGAAAAATGGAAAATTGCCATGGATGCTTGTAAAAATGCCATCGATACAGCTCACCTGGCAAACCATGCATTATATGAATTTATCAACCTGTATTATGATCTTTCTGAAGAAACACATCGTATTTTGACTCTAAGAAACGCATTTGCCGAAAAATGGAATGAGGAAGCAATCTGGGGCTATTCGAATAGCATCTTCAATGCTTTGCAAAGACATTCATTGCCCTATTTTACTCACGAACAGGCGATGTATATTATCGCCCGCCCTGACTTAGGTCCCTCAATTCATATTGCCGAACAGTTTTATTCCAAAAACGGAGTGCCTATCGCAGAAGATGTAGAATACGATTATGAAAACCGGTATAAAACATCGGAAGTTTCGTCAGACCAGAAGTATTATATACAGGAGGGATTTGAAACAGCCAATTTACATCAATACCGGGAACCCCGTTTTTACTCGTCAATTGCTTTCGACGGAGCCATTTGGTTTGGAAACGGAAGATACAGAGATGTTGACAAGGGCAATGCAGATGAAACTTCCTGGGTAGTAAAAAACAAAATAGGTGATCCCAGCGGAAGGGCTTCGGACTGGAGGTATTCCATCACCGGGCTTTATGCAAGAAAATGGGTGCATTACCAAACTACTGTAACAAATTCTTCAATTACTTACAGCAATATAGTATATCCGGTTTACCGCCTTGCCGACCTTTATTTGTTATATGCCGAGGCGAGAAATGAATATTCCGGACCGGATAACGAGGTTTATCATTATTTAGACCTTATAAGGGAACGCGCAGGCTTAGGTGGTGTGCTGGATAGCTGGAACCTGCATTCAAGATTTCCCGAGAAGCCTAAAAACCAGGACGGATTACGGGAAATTATTCAACAAGAAAGATTAATTGAACTGGCGTTCGAGGGAAAAAGATTCTGGGATATCAGAAGATGGAAAATTGCAGATGAAGTATTGAACCAACCTGTAAAAGGGTGGAATATGCAAGGGAGTACAACTGAAGAATATTATAACCTGGTTACTTTTGGCGAACTAACTTTTACAACAAAAGATTATTTTTGGCCAATCAGACAACATTCTTTAAGACAAAACACAAACCTTGTGCAGAATCCTTACTGGTAAAATTTAGTAATAAAGGTAATTTGTAAAAATTCTTATAATGAAAAAAAATATAATATACGTCGTTTGTTTCGGATTGATTATTCTGTTTCTGACCAATTGCGAAGAAGAAAAAATCAACGTTCAATATCCGACCGATAATATTGCTCCCCAACAAGTTAAAAATGTCAGGGTTGAAAATTTACCCGGTTCTGTAAAATTAACCTATGATTTACCCGATGAGCAGGATTTATTGTACGTTAAAGCGGAGTATCCGGTTTCATCCGGAGAAAATGGTGAAAAAAAAGTTTCTGCTTTTAGTAATACCATGTTAATTAAAGGGTTTGGAAAATCGCAAAAACTTACAATTCAGCTTATTTCTGTGGATAAAAGTCTGAACGAATCAGAACCTGTTACGGTTGAAATTGAACCTGAAGATTCGCCCATTTACGAAATATTTAACAGCATGGAAGTATTTACTGCTTTCGGCGGATTTACTATCGAATGGGATAATCCGTTAAACGAGAACATCATTGTAGAGATACTGGAGGCAGATTCAACCTCCGGGTTCTATAACTTTATGGATATTGTTCATTCAGCACAAATCAACGGTACCCATTCGGTGCGCGGACTGGATTCCACTTACATAACTGTTGCCGTTTTTCTGAAAGACACTTATGACAATTACACAGACACTTTACAAGTTAGCTTAAAGCCATATTTCGAAGAGCGGGTCCCGTTAAACAATATGCGAGCGCTTCCAATTCCACCATATTTCGAACTATTTGGAGCCGGACGTGATGCTACGCTAATGTTCGATGACACTTCGAGTTCCATGTATATTAGGGCAGGTAATCCTAACGGATACATGCCATGGTTTACAATTGATATGGGGGTTAAATCAGTTTTATCCCGTTTTGTACATTTTCACAGACCCGGCTATGAATGGACCTTGCATAACATGAGGGAGTTTGAAGTATGGGGAACAAATTCGGCAACAACGGCTGCCGAACATGACAGGCTGCCGGAGGAATGGAGAGAAGACCCGGAATGGACACTGCTGGGGCATTTTAAATCGGTCAGGCCGTCGGGAGGAACGGTAGGCGACCCGCCAACTTCGGAAGATATGGAGTTTATAGCCGCAGGTGAAGAATTTGAATTTCCCCTGGGATTACCTGCCGTTCAATTTTTACGGTTTAATATTATAAGCACGTGGAGTAATTCAACGGGGTTTCAGTCGCCGAGAGCAATACTTTACGGACAAGTTGAAAAATAAATAAAACCTGCAAATTAATAAAATCATGAAAAAAAGACATATATATATATTTCTCACCATCAGTCTAATCGCTATTTTCAGTTGTTCAAAAATGAATGACATCCATGGTGTTTATCTGGAGGACGGAGAAAGAGTCTATATCGGCAAACTCGATTCCCTGAAAGTTTTTCCCGGTAACGAACGGGTTAAGTTCACGTTTTGGGTTTCCGACCCACGGGCCAAATCTGTAAATTTCTACTGGGTGCCCGACGATGATTCCATCCATTTTGAGCTGGAAAGAACCGCTCCGACAGATTCATTCGAAATTGTTATTGGTGGAAACGGCAGTGCCAAAACCATAGCAGAAGGAAATTACACGTTACAAGCCGTAACCAGTGATGATTTGGGAAATTATTCACTTCCTTTTGAAACAACAATAAATGTTTACGGCGAAAAATATCAATCTTCTTTAATTAACAGAGTTGTAAATTCTTCCCAATATAATAGAGGAGAAGGGACATTGGAATTGGCCTTTTCGGGAGCTTTTAATAACGATGATGCGGGGATTGAGATTAAATTCACAGATGAAGATGGTGCTTTACATGAAATAATATTCCGGGACTCTGTGCTTTCATCGCCGGTAACCCTTTCTGGAATAGATGTTTCGAAAGGGGTTAACTATCGAACAATGTACCTTCCTGTTTCAACTGCAATCGATACATTTTATACTGATTATTCTTCGGCTGAAATAATAACGGTTAACAATGTTGCGCTTAACAAACCAACGCTGACAAGTGGAAATAATTCAGCTGATTTAACCGGAGATAAAGCTGTTGACGGAATCATCTTAACCAACGCCTCCAGGTGGGTGAGTCCTGCAAGCGGTGAGCATTGGCTGGAAATTGATTTGGAAGAAGATTTTGCGATAAGTGGTTTCAAAACATGGACCGGAGCCAGCGGTAATTTAAGTCATCCTACGCCCTATTTTATTTTTCAGGCTGAAGTTGATGGCGAATGGATAGACATTGTCGAGGTTGAAGACTCAGAGCCGGAATACGAAACAACATTTCCTGAAATTACAACAAGTAAAGTGAGATATTTTGTACCGGATTATGATGGAAACAGAGTCCGGTTGTATGAGATAGAAGTTTATTCAGTTATTAGATATTAACAAGCTTTAAAATAGCATGATATCAGTTGACTATATTTTTATTGCCATTTATTTAATCGGCATTCTGGTTATTGGCGGCATTTTCAGCACCAAAATGAAAAACTCCAAAGATATGTTTGTCGCCGGGAGAAATTCATCGTGGTGGGTGGCGGGCCTTTCGGGTTACATGACCATATTTTCTGCCGGAACGTTTGTTGTTTGGGGAGGAATTGCCTACCGTTTAGGATTGGTTGCCGTTTCCATCTTAACCACAATCGGGTTTTCACTCATTTTGGTTGGATTCTGGATTTCAGGAAAATGGCGGGAAATCGGGATTAAATCTCCCGCCGAATTTCTTGGAATCCGCTTCGGAAAAACAACCGTAACGCTCTATACACTGCTCGGTATTATAGGGCGCGGGGTGAGTGTTTCCGTGGCTTTGTATGCCGTTTCCATTCTGATGGTTGCCCTGATCCCTCTGCCGGAAGGCCACATGCTCGCCAACCCCGAAACCGGGAATTTGTCCGTTACATGGGCTATTTTAATCGTTGGAATCACATCCGTTGTTTATACCGTCGCAGGCGGATTGTGGGCTGTGTTGATGACCGATGTGGTTCAATTTATCCTGCTGGTTTTGATGATTGTCCTCATTGTCCCGTTTTCTTTTAAAAGCGTGGGAGGGGTGGGTAATTTTATCGAACAGGCGCCCGAAGGATTTTTTAACCTCGTGAGCGGCGAATACTCATTTATCTGGCTGATTTTATGGTTTTTTCTTTGGTTTTTCCAGGTGAGCGGCGACTGGCCGTTTGTACAACGGTACATCAGTGTTCCCTCGGCAAAAGATGCCAAAAAAGTAGCCTACCTGATGGCGGTCCTTTATATTGTTACCCCATTGATTTGGATGCTTCCAAGTATGGTTTACAGGGTTATCAACCCCGATGCCAATCCGGAGCAGGCTTACATTCTCATCAGCCAGCACGTTTTCCCACCGGGAATGCTGGGGCTGATGATGGCGGCCATGATTTCTTCCACCATGAGTATGGTCGATTCGATGCTGAATGTTTTTGCCGGCGTGTTTACTTACGACATCTACAAAACCTATAAACCGAAGGCCTCAGAAAAACAACTGGTATATGTGGGCCGTACGTTTACGTTTGGGTTCGGGGCGTTCGTGGTGGGACTCGCCCTGTTAATTCCTTTCCTTGGCGGCGCTGAACGGGTCGTCGTTACATTGATTACCCTGATGATTGGCCCGCTGGCCATTCCGGCCGTGTGGGGACTGTTTTCCAAATACATTAATCAAAAAGCGGTTTGGATTTCGCTAAGTGTTGCTTATGCTGCCGGATTAATTGTAAAGTTAGGTTTTTCAGCAAAAGGCCTTTTGGTCAATTTGTGGCATGGAGGAACTTCAGTTGCAACTTATATTCAGGCAAATGCTGAACTGGTTGATGCGCTGATTGGCCTGGTTATCCCGGTAGTCATACTTCTTATTATGGAATTGGCAGCCCGGAGCAAAGGCATCGATGCCGGATGGCAGAGGTTTGTTCAGTTTATAAAAAAGAACAAAGAAGATGAAGAGGGCGTTCCGGTGACAGCTGCCTCTAAACTGCCGGACAGAATCCTGGTTTGGGCTTTCGCTATTCTGGGAGTCGCCGTTGGCTGGCTGGCAGTAATCAGTTCTGAACAACAGAAAATTTTGATTTTGTTTAGCGTGTTGTTATTAAGTATCCCGGTTATTGTTTTTGTATATAAACTTTTTAAAAGAAGAAAAAAATGAAAGTGAATTTTAAATTGAAGGTGAAGGTATTTTTCTTATGTCTGTTGACAAGCGGAACCGTTCTGGCTCAAAAAGACACTTTGTCGTTTCTGCATATTACCGATATGCACACCATGTTCAACCTGGAAAGTTATGATTCCGAGATTGTTCACCACCGCGAATATACAAGAGATTATATAAATGCAAATTCATTTTTCAAGCAGTTTATGCAAACGGTTCCTGATCGAACCAACAGCGATATGGTAATCGCTACCGGTGATATGATAGATTTTTTCGATGCCAAAACACCTGGTGGAAAAACACTTGAATACCAGGTTGAACAATTTGCTCAGTATTTGGAAAATTTTCAGATTCCCATCTATTTAACAATCGGGAATCACGATATTTTTTCCTACGACTGGGGAAACAACAGAGTGATACCAAACCAGAACCAGACCGGGCGTGCCAGGGCGACGTGGATCAGAAACTTCGACTGTTTCAGGAATGGAACCCATTACAGCCAGATCCATCAGGTGGGGGAAACAACCTACCGGCTTATTTTTCTCGATAACGGTTTTTACCGGTTTCGTAAAGATGAAAATATGGTAAATCCATACATCGACAAACCACAATTGCATTGGTTGAGGGCCGAATTAAACGCATCGGATGATGACATTGAAATCATTCTGATGCATATTCCTTTTACAGAAAAATCGGCCCTGCCTGAATCGGCGAATGAACTCTATGCGGAACTGGCACAAACCCCATCGGTAAAACTGATATTTGCAGGGCATTACCATAAAGGCGCTGTCATGCGGTTTCCGGTTGAAGCTGATAACGAAATAGTACAGGTTGGAACAGATGCTTTGGTTAAAGGCCCGGAAAACTGGAGGTTAGTCCGTTTAACGGAGAACAACATTCTGGTTTCCGTTTTGGGTGAATATAGCAATGAAGTGGTAATAGATATAAAATAAAAGGTGAGTGTAAAAAAAATTGATTGACACAATATGGAAAAGAAAATATGGAAAGAACCAGCAAAAGAACTGCGGGTTCGAATGGATGTGGATGTGTTGGTTGTTGGCGGCGGGCCGTCGGGTATCATCGCTGCCCGGGCTGCGGCTGACGACGGATTAAAAGTTGCATTAATCGAAAGCCGCAGTTTTTTAGGCGGAAACATGACGATTGGCCTGCCGATCTTAGGTTTTTTAGGGCAGAAAAAAAATCAGATTATAAAAGGCCTTCCCCAAAAATTTATCGACCGGCTTGCAGCGCGCGATGCGGCCAGCGAACACCGGCCCTGCCCGCTGCACATGAGCATCACCCTGGTCGAGCCCGAAGCTGTAAAAGCAGAAGCGTTCGAAATGCTGGTCGAAAGCGGTGTGGAAGTAATGTTATATACATTTTGTACCGGTGTAGTTATGGAAGGAAACCGCCTGAAAGGAGTAATTATTGAAAGCAAATCGGGCAGGGAAGTGATCCGGGCAAATACAGTTATCGACTGCTCCGGCGATGCCGATGTTGCTTATAACTCCGGTGTTCCCTGCGAACAGGGCGACGAACACGGCGGAGTGCAACCTCCCACCCTCATGTTCAGCCTCGGAAATGCGGATACCGAAAAACTGCGCCAAAGCATTGCAGAAGAGCCCCGTACTTATTTGACCGACTTCATCCCTTCCGAATATTTTGGACAGAACCATCAGTTTATTGTGGTCGGGTTGAGAAGCCTCATCCAAAAAGCGAGGGAAGACGGGTTTAACCTTCCGACCGATCGGACAATTGTCATTACAGGCCTGAAAAAAGGCGAGGCCTGGATTAACATGACGCGTGTAAACGGCGTGGACGGCACCGACCCGGCCAGCCTGACAAAAGGGGAATATATTGCCAGAAAACAGATAGAAGATATTTCGAAATATCTTATCGAATATGTTCCTGGTTTTGAAAATGCCTACCTGTCGAGAACGGCGCCGTTCCTGGGAATCCGTGAAACGAGGCGCATTGTGGGAGAATATGTGATGACCCGCGACGATATTTTGAGTTGCCGAAAATTCGACGACGGCATTGCAGTTGCAAGCTACCCGCTCGATATTCACCATCCGGTAGGAGGCGATTGTACGCTGGAATGGAGCGGCGACTGTTACGACATTCCGTACCGTTCTTTGGTTCCGCTAAACGTGGAAAACCTTCTTGTGGCCGGGCGGAGCATTTCGGCAACGCATGAGGCCATGTCGGCAATCCGGGTAATGGCTCCATGTATGGCCATGGGAGAAGCTGCCGGCCGTGCAGCAAAAATGGCAGTCCGAAACGGCGTTCTTCCGTCGGAAATAAACGTGGCAAAATTGAGGGAGGAATTGTTGTCGGAAGGCGCATTTCTGCGTGTTTGATTTTGTAAAGCAAGGGCAGAATGGGCGATAAACATTCGTACATATCCACTTCCCCGGCAAGGAATCATCTTTTTTCATTGCTTTCGGTAATCCTCGTTTTGCTTTTGGCTGCGTGTGAGAAGGAATATACACTTCCGGAAAATGGAAAAGAAGATTCTGATGTTCAGGACACGATATCAGCAAATGAATTTGTTGTTACGTCTTTTAACCTGAGAAACGAGGTCGAAAGCGACCCACAGTCACTGGATGAACGCAAATGGAATATTCTGAAGGTTATCATAGAGAACAGCCCGGATGTGCTCGGTGTGCAGGAAATTGCCGCCGACTGGATGTCCGATTGGCTTAGCAACCAGTTAAATGCGGAAGGGTATGACAAATACCTGTCGTCGGGCCAGTTCGGTTCACCCAAAATAATCTATTTTAAAAGAACCCGGTTTTCCTTAAAGGCACAAGGCACTTTTCAAATGCAGTTTACGGATAAGAGGGCCGGAACATGGGTAATTTTACAAGAAAAAGAAACGAAAAACCGGTATTTCTTCTGCAATAGCCACTGGACTACAGTTTCTTCCGAGGAAAGAGTTTCGACTGCCAACATCATTTTGGACGTTGTCAAAAAAAACTATCAGGGACTTCCGGTAATTATTCTGGGTGATTTTAATGCAGAACCCGGCGCCCCTGAAATAACAACCATCAAAAAAGGTAATGGTTTTAACCTGTTTTGCGCCCATGGTGAAAAAGGAGATACATTTCACAGGTGGAAAGGTACAGGAGAAAAAAAGATTGACTGGATACTCTGTTCAGAAAATCTTACAGTTAAAAATGCCGGTGTTATAACTACCTGTTACGATGGATTTTATCCTTCGGATCACTGGCCTGTAAAAGCGACTGTTAAAAGAATCAATCAGTAATATCAAATGCAATCGACCATTGGGACATACGCTATACAAATACTTCATTCAACAAAAAAATAATGGGCAGATGGACAGGAGAAAATTTTTAAGCGGAACAGCGGCAGCATCAGCCGGAATGTTTCTTTCACCGGAAAGTATTCTAAAGGACAATATTGTCAATGCAACAGGGGAACCCGCCCACAAAATAATAACCTGTAATATCCGGGTAGCACTTCCTGAAGATGAAGAGAAAGGCGTCGGCTGGAGTTCCCGTAAAAAATTATGTGCGGATGTTATCCGGTCGCAGGCGCCCGACGTAATTTGCCTGCAGGAGGTTATTAAAATACAAATGGACGATATGCGATCGTTCTTCCCCGAGTTTGCATCTTTCGGTTTCGAAGGCCCCGAAATGGATCCGATTCCGGTTGGCTATCACTGGATTGCCAAAAATCCAATCCTTTTTTCAAGGGAAAGATACGAACTGCTATCGGGTGGAAGTTTCTGGTTATCGGATCAGCCTTTAATCGGCGGAAGCAAATCATGGGGAACGGCGCGGGCCAGGCATGCAAACTGGGTGCGTTTAAAAGATATTGAAAGCCAAAAAGAATTTAGGGTGATCAACACACATTTGGACCATGTATCACAAGATTCACGGGAAATGCAAATTGGCCTGATTTTAAAGGAAAGCGAACAGTATCAGCAAGAATTTCCCCAAATTCTTGCCGGTGATTTTAATGCCGATTTTAGGAATCCGGTTCTTGATATCGTAAAAGAATCCGGCTGGACCGACACCTATGCCTCGGTTCATGGCTCTCACTATCCCAACTTTACCGGACATGGTTTTGCCGGGAAAGAAAGCAAGTCAACCCGAGGGCCAATCGATTACATTTTTGCCCGTGGCAATACCAAAGCCAATAAGGCGCAGATAATAATTGACACTGACGAAGGCCGTTATCCGAGCGACCATTTTTTCGTTTCGGCAGAAGTGGAGGTATAAACAATATAAAAACATTAAAAAATGAAACAGTTTATATTAACTTTTATATCATTTTTGATATTAGTTGTTTTCACAGGTTGTAATTCAGGTGAGAGATCAACAGGCGATTCAAATGAAATTCGGAAGAAACCCAATATTCTGTTCATTTTTGCCGACGATCAATCTTATTCCACAATCCATGCGCTGGGAAATGAGGAAATTCATACGCCCACATTGGATAAACTCGCAAACAGCGGCGTTACATTTACCCACGCATTCAACATGGGGGCCTGGAACGGAGCAGTTTGTGTTGCCAGCCGGGCAATGCTTAATACGGGAAGGTTTTTGTGGAGAGCCCATCAATATGAAGATCGTCAGCAGGATTTAGCCGACCGGGGAGAAATGTGGGGGCAGCTCATGCAGAAGGCTGGTTATGAAACCTATATGACAGGCAAATGGCATGTAAAAACCGACGCGCAAAAGTTGTTCGATCATGTGGTTCACATTCGTCCCGGTATGCCGCAAGATGCCTGGAATAAACAACAGGTGATGAAGAAAATAGAAGCAAATACAAAAAGATATGGTCTGGATGCCGGAGGCATTGTCCCTGTGGGTTATGATACAATAATGCCGTTGGGTTATAACAGACCTTTAAGCCCGGGCGATACGACCTGGAAACCCTGGGATAAAGAATTGGGAGGTTTTTGGGAAGGTGGAAAACATTGGAGCGAAGTACTTGCAGATGATGCTATTACATTTCTTGATTCTGCTCAAAAAAAGGACAACCCGTTTTTTATGTACCTGGCTTTTAACGCACCACACGACCCCCGGCAATCTCCTGAAGAATACATAGATATGTATCCTCTTGAAAATATTTCAGTACCTGAAACTTTTTTACCCGAATATACTTACAGAGGAGAAGGCACAGGACTTTACCCGGGGCAACGCGATGAAAGTGTTGCACCTTACCCGCGGACAGAATATGCCGTTAAAGTGCACAGTCAGGAATATTATGCCATAATAACCCACATGGATCGGCAGATTGGCCGGATATTGGATGCCCTTGAAAAATCGGGGAAAGCAGATAATACGTATATCTTTTTTACGGCAGATCATGGTCTGGCAGTTGGAAAACATGGATTGATGGGAAAACAAAATATGTACGATCATTCCATCCGGGTGCCATTTTTTGTCATCGGGCCGGATGTTCAGGAAAACAAAAGGATTGATGCAGATATTTATCTTCAGGATATTATGGCTTCGGCGCTCGACATTGCCGGAATGGAAAAACCGGATTATGTCGAATTTAACAGTTTTATGCCAATCATCAGGGGGGAAAGGGAAGAGTCGTTTTACCCTGAAATTTACGGTGCATACAGAACCCACCAGCGAATGATCCGTGACGACGGGTTTAAACTGGTTGTTTATCCACGCATTAAAGTTATGAGGCTTTATGATTTAGCCGGCGATCCGCTTGAATTACATGACGTTGCCAATGCTCCGGAATACGAAGAAACCAAAGTAAAACTTTTTAAAAAACTGTTGCAATTGCAGAAGGAAATGGACGATCCCACAGATTTAGCTGAATATTTCCCGGAAATCACAAATAAGACAAGTTTAAAAAAGCAATAAAAAAAAGAAAGAACAAACATCGTATATAACCAATTATATTTCTTTTTGTTTATATTTGCTGTTGTTTTCGAAACATATAGAAACAAAAAGAAAAATTTATAACAGTTGTTGTTTCGTTTTAAACGTTTTTTAGTGTAAGTATAAATAACCGAATTCCGTTTTTAAAAAAAATAACCCGGTACCGGTTCTTATGGCTTACTAACCGACAGGAGATAAAAATCATATAATGTAAAAATAACTTGCACAGATGAATAGAAATAATATGCTCAGTGCAGTGGCTGAAAAAAATTTCGCCTGCGACATCCTGGTAATCGGAGGCGGTGCGACAGGTCTGGGAATTGCCGTAGATGCTGCAACCCGCGGCTACAAGGTTGTTCTGCTCGAACAAAGCGATTTTGCAAAAGGCACATCGAGCAGGAGTACCAAGCTGGTTCACGGAGGTGTCCGTTACCTTGCTCAGGGCGATGTCCGAATGGTTGTGGAAGCGCTTAGGGAAAGAGGTCGCATGCGTAAAAATGCCCCGCACCTGGTGAAAGATATGCGGTTTATCATCGGAAACTATAAATGGTGGGAACGTTCGTTTTATGCTGTGGGTCTTACCTTCTACGACATACTGGCCGGAAAAATGGGACTGGGCCGTTCGTTACCGCTTTCCGTCAAAAAGGTAATGAAAGAAATTCCGGGCCTAAAACAAAGGGGGCTGAAAGGAGGTGTGGTTTATCACGACGGACAATTCGACGACGCGCGAATGGCAGTTACCCTGGCGCAAACAGCCTTCGACAACGGAGGAATTTGTTTGAACTACATTAAAGTAACAGGTCTGGAGAAAAATACAGCGGGAAAAATATGTGGCGTAAAAGCGGTCGATTTGCTTTCCGATAAAAAATTCAGTATTAAAAGCAAAGTGGTTGTAAATGCAACAGGGGTGTTTGTCGATGAAATCAGGTTAATGGATTCTCCCGAAACACGTAAAACAGTTCGGCCAAGCCAGGGCGTACATCTTGTTGTGGACCAAAAGTTCTTGGGGGGCAAATCAGCCCTGATGATACCGAAAACCAGCGACGGACGTGTGCTGTTTGGCGTTCCCTGGCACAATAAAGTGGTATTGGGTACTACCGATACACCCCTCGAAAATTCGGAACTGGAACCGCGGGCATTGGAAGAGGAAGTTGACTTTATTCTGGATCAGGCAGGTCAATATTTATCGGTGAAACCCACTCGAAAAGATGTACTTTCCGTTTTTGCGGGCCTTCGTCCCCTCGCTGCTTCCAACAACGGCGATGATCAAAAAACAAAGGAAATCTCGCGGAGCCATAAAATTTATAAAACGAAATCAGGATTGATTACCATTACCGGGGGCAAATGGACCACATACAGGGAAATGGCCGAAGAGGTTGTAGATCAGGCAGCAAAAATCGGAAAACTTGTACAAAGGAAATGCGCGACCGCCAATCTGAGATTACACGGATATGCAGAAAAAGTGGATGAAACGGTCTGGGACTATGTTTATGGCAGCGATGCAGAAAGAATTTCTGAAATAATTCAAAAAGATAAGAAGAACGGAGAATTTTTACATCAGGATTACACCTTTAAGGTTGCCCACGTACTTTGGGCGGTAAAGGAAGAAATGGCCCAAACAGTTGAAGATGTACTGGCCCGGAGACTCAGAGTACTGTTTCTCGACGCAAAAGCTGCTATTGAAATGGCGCCCAAAGTAGCTCTGATTATGGCGAAAGAATTAAATTATTCAGAAAACTGGCAAAAAGAACAGGTACGCAAATTCACCGAACTGGCTAAAAACTACCTTATGAATTAGGCTAAATAAATAGAAATATGAAAAACAACAAAAATGTTTTTTTTGAAAAAGCCGGCATCCCCAAACAATTGGCATGGGGTTATCTGGGTGTACTCATCTTTATGATGGGCGACGGCATGGAGCAGGGTTGGCTAAGTCCTTATCTCATTGAAAGGGGGCTAACAATGCAGCAATCGGCAACATTATTTTCAGTGTACGGAATAATTATTGCCATTTCCTCATGGCTGTCGGGTGTGTTGGCCGAGGGTATAGGCGTAAAAAAAACAATGTTAGCCGGGCTTTTACTTTTTCTGGCAGGAACATTTGGTTTTGTGGGTTATGCGCTCCCGGAGTTACATATTGGTTCAATGTTGGTTACCTACGCGCTTCGTGGCTTTGGGTATCCCCTGTTTGCCTATTCTTTTCTGGTCTGGATCGCTTATGCCAGTCCTAAAAATGCGCTCGGCAGAGCAGTAGGATGGTTTTGGTTCGTTTTTACAGGGGGATTGGTTGTGCTTGGCGCCTTCTACTCAAGTTGGGCGATAACCCGAATCGGATATATCAATACACTTTGGAGCGCCATAGGCTGGGTCCTGCTCGGAGCATTTTTCGCGCTGGTAATGGTAAAAAACAAATCGGCAACCGGCATTAGCGGAGGATTTAAAGAAAAACTGAAAGAACTGGTTAAAGGATTGACCATTGTGCGTGAAGAACCCAAAGTGTTTTTGGGTGGACTGGTAAGGGTTATCAATACTACTGCCCAATTTGCTTTTCCTGTATTTCTCCCGACATATATGGCGCAACATGGTTTTTCAACCACTGAATGGTTGCAAATCTGGGGAACCATTTTCACCAGCAACATCATTTTCAACCTGATATTTGGCTTTGTGGGAGATTCACTGGGATGGCGCAACACGGTAATGTGGTTTGGCGGCGTGGGATGTGCACTGTCCACACTCCTCTTTTATTATTCACCACAACTGTTTGACAGCAGTTACCTCGCTGTAATGATTTCTGGTATTATCTGGGGGGCATTCCTTGCCGGCTACGTTCCGCTTTCAGCCCTTGTTCCTTCACTCGTAAAAAAAGACAAAGGCGCAGCCATGGCTATTCTGAACCTTGGAGCCGGGTTACCGGTGTTTGTCGGTCCGGCAATCGTCGGGTTGTTTATCGGTCTGGTCGGTAATGCCGGAGTGATATGGATTCTCGCCATTCTCTATTTAATCAGCGCTGTATTGACAAAATTTATTACCCTGCCGAATAATGTGAAAACAATCAATCATGTGCAATAAACAAATATAAAGCTTTTGGTAAATCAAAAATTACTATTATGAAGGTGCATTATAAGATAGTTTCAGTCGGTATATTGGCACTATCCATTGCATGCCAGACTGAAAAAGTAAGTCCTCCAAATATTATATATATTCTCGCTGACGACATAGGATACGGACAACTCGGATGTTACGGACAGGAAAAAATTGAAACCCCGAATATCGACGATCTGGCCAAAAAGGGGATGCTGTTTACACAACACTATGCAGGCGCTCCGGTTTGTGCTCCTTCCCGGTGTGTTCTGCTTACGGGAAAACATTCGGGTCACGCCCAAATAAGAGGTAATGACGA